>CAYYCV010000163.1:0-10549 GCA_964470405.1 uncultured Caryophanales bacterium | reverse complement strand
TCTGGTTCGCGTATAATTTTATCAAAGTTACGATAAACACATCCTTTTCATTTGGCGGTGCGGGCCCGATATTAGGAATGTTTCAATTCCTCAAAGGTACGATAAACACCCAAAAAAATGCCCTTATAACTATAATTCTCGTTCGCTACTCAAACTCCTTTTTTCTTTTTCAAAAAATTACGAAACAGCAAAATCGCGATATGATCTAACCATTTCTTCAATTTTCTCAGCATTACTCTACTTTTCATTTTGTCGTCGATCTCCCGGGTTTACGACGCTACTGGCGGTCGACGACAATGATCCTCTTTGACGACAACTGCACTCTTTTACGAAGCCCGCCCAACGCACTACAAATCATATTTCATCATCTGATCCAGAAATTTTCTGGACTTCAATTGCAGCTCCAGATGAACGTCCATGTATCTCCGCAAAATCTGCGAGATTTGCTGCTTGGTTTCATCCTTGACGGCAATCGCCCCCAGCCGGCGCAAATCAAGCTGCTGAAAAACTTTCAGCAGTCCGATCGTTTTCCCGTCGGCGGAAATCGCGGCGGAATCCTTGTCGCGGCAACGCGCGCACAACACGCCGCCCAGCTTGGCGCTAAAGCTGAAATCCCCTTCCGGACGGCCGCAGGAAACGCACTGGCCCAATTCCGGAGTATAACCGGACAACATCAGGATTTTCATCTCAAACAGGTGGACGATGATCCGTATATCTTTCTGTTCCTCTATCGCATCGAAGGCCGCCCGCAACTGCTCGAACAAGTAGGCATCGCCCGCCTGATCTTCCTCCGTGAGGCGAAAAACCAACTCGCTGATGTATGCGGAGTACGCCGACATCTCCAAATTTTCCCGCAAACGATGGTGGGCCGCAATAATTTCTCCGTGGTTCAAGGTTCCCATTCCGCCGGATCGGAAATACGCAAATTGGCCATGCGTAAAAAGCTGGGAAACGGCCGTAAGGCGGCTTTTGAATTTTTTGGCGCCGCGGGCCATGACGCTCTGCCTGCCGTACTCCTTCGTAAACAAAGTCAAAATTTTATTGCCTTCCCCGTAATCCATCGTGCGAACGACAATCGCTTCGACATTGTAAAGCATCCCGATCCCCTCACGTTCCCCGGGCCCATCCTTCCGGCGCCGCCTCGCTTCCGGCCGAATCGCCATCCTCGCGAGTCTGTTCCATCATTTCAAATTGCTTGAAAAGCAAATAAGCGTCGACATCCCCTGTGATGGCAAAATATTTCCACGAAAAATCCCGCATCGTATCATCCTTTCCTTGCCATTAGGATGATACGTTCGATCGGGATCTATGCCATGCAATAACTGCCACTTGCTTTAGTCGTGCCGCAGGCCGAGGTCCTGAAGAAAACGTTCCTGATTGCGCCAATCCTTCCGAACCTTGACCCATAGCTCCAGGTAACACTTGGAACCAAGCAGCTTTTCGATGTCCCGCCGGGCCAGTTGCCCGACCTGTTTCAACAGGTCGCCTTTTTTGCCGATGATAATTCCCTTTTGCGAATCCCGTTCGACAAAAATCAGCGCGGAGATGTGAACCACCCCGTTGGGCTTCGCCTCCATCTGCTCTATGGCAACCGCGATGGAATGAGGCACTTCCTCGCGGGTCAACTGCAGGATTTTCTCGCGGATCAACTCCGCGCAAACAAATTGCTCCGGGTGATCGGTCACCTGATCCGCCGGATAATACTGCGGGCCCTCGGGCAAATATTTTCCGATTTGCTCCAACAGCGTGGTCACGTTATTGCCAAGCTTGGCCGAAATAGGCACGATCTCGGCAAACGGATACAGGTCCTTATATTGCGCAATCACGGGGAGCAGCGCTTCGGGATGCACCTGATCGATTTTGTTCAAAACGAGCATCACCGGGGTCTTCACCTGTTTAAGCCGCTCGATAATGAACCGGTCGCCTCCGCCGAACCCCTCCGCCACGTCGATCAGGAACAGTACGACCTCCACTTCCTCCAGCGCGCTCTCCGCCGCTTTTACCATATAATCGCCCAATTTGGAGCTCGGTTTATGGATGCCGGGCGTGTCCAGAAAAACGATCTGCATTCGGTCTGTCGTGTAGACGCCGTGAATTTTATTGCGCGTCGTCTGCGGCTTATCCGACATGATCGCGATCTTCTGGCCGATCAATTGATTCATCAAAGTCGATTTACCGACATTCGGCCTGCCGATCAACGCGGCAAACCCGGAACGGTATCGCGGTTGTTCCATCATTCATCCTCCTGCAGCATGTCCGGACCGAATGCGTCCGGCAGCAAATCGGCAACGGTTTTGCTTATCCATTGTCCCGCCAGGTTCCCGATCAGCACGGGCATGTCCGGCGGGCAAAGCTCGATCATCACCTGCCGGCAAACGCCGCAGGGGGCCACCGGCCGGGCCGCGTCGCCGACAATCGCGATCGCCGCGAACTCGCCGGGGCGCACGCCGTCGGCGACGGCCCGGCACAGCGCGGTTCGCTCGGCGCATTGCGTCGGGCTGTAAGCCGCATTCTCGACATTGCAGCCGAGGTGGATGCGGCCGTTCCGGTCCAGCAGCGCGCAGCCCACTTTAAACCGCGAATACGGAGCATAGGCCCTGTCCCTCGCCAACACGGCCGATTCAAACACGCGGCTGCGTTCCTGTTCGTTCAACACGATATCCCCCGCCTCCTCCTTTGATCCCGCTTCTACCCGCGATGATACAAATAAAACGCCGACAAGGTGATCAACACGCCGGCCAGACTGCTAAGGACGAGCGAGCGCATGGTCCGCTCCGTCTTGTCGTACAGGATGACGACGATCAGCGCCGACAAGGCGTACGCCATCAGGACGGCCAGCGTGCTTTGGACGAGCATCGCGATCGACGTGGACACGGAGAAGGCCAGCGCGGCGACGATGCTCGGCCGGATCGCCCGGACGCCGCCGGTTTGGGTAAAGCGGGTCTGCACCACAATCACCGCCATCAAAACAAGAACGATAAAAATCCAGACGGCTTCCGCCGTCACCGGATTCGCTTGACGGTGAAGCTGGCGAATCAGGCGGTCCAGCGGCGCGAAGAACACCACCATCGCGACGGAAACGGCAAAAATCGCCGCGATCAGCACGGAAGCGGCCGCGACATCCTTGGCGATCTTCGCCACGGGATGATGCTTCGGCATCGCCAAATCCACCGTTTTTTCAATCGCCGTATTGATTAATTCGCTGAGGATCACCAGCGTAATCGACAGCATCAGAAACAAAATTTCGATCCGGGACAAATGAAAAACCAAAGCCGATACCAACACGATGAAAGACACCAGAAAATGAAATTTCATATTCCGCTGCGTCGATAAGGAATACTGCAAGCCTTCGTAAGCATAGCGAAAGCTCCGCAACCATTTACGAGTCTCCTTCACCGCGTCAAACCTGCCTCCTGCAATATTTGTTCCTGCTTGGCGAACATTTCCCGCTCGGACGCTTCATCCTGATGATCATACCCGATCAAATGGAGGAAACCGTGAAGGAACAAAAAGCCCAGCTCCCTCTCCAGCGAATGGCCGTATTCCTCGCTCTGGGCCATGGCGCGCGGGACGGAGATCACAATATCCCCGAGCAGCACCGGTTGATCGGGAAAAGCAACCGACACGTCTTCCTCGCCTTCCACCGACTCCCGCATCGCAAACGACAGCACGTCGGTCGGCTGATCTTTATCCCGATAATCCCGGTTCAACCCCCGGATCGTCTCGTCGTCCACGAAGCTCAAAGCCACCTCGCCCGTTTCAATCCCTTCCGATCGGCCCGCTTGTTGCAAAATGCGCTCCAGCCGATCGACCCATTCCGGCGGAAGGTCAAACGCCTCATATTCATTGTTCCACTCCAAACTCAACCCCATCGGTTTCAAGCTCCTTCACCTTGCGATTTCACGGGCGCGTCTTCGGGATATTCGATCCTCGAATGGAAGATCCCCAACAGCGTTTCCTGCAGCGTTCTCGATATCGTCTCCAATTCCTTCAACGTCAAATCGCATTCATTGAATTGGTTGTCGTCCACCCGGTTCTTGATAATCTTCTGCACCATCGTCCCGATCTGTTCAATCGTCGGATTGCGCAAGGAGCGCACGGCCGCCTCCACACAGTCGGAGATGCCGACGATCGCCGCCTCCTTGCTTTGCGCTTTCGGCCCGGGATAGCGGTATTCCGCCTCGCTGACCGGCTGGAGATGAACGCCCTTCTTTTCCTCCTGCTGCCGCAGCGCTTTATGATAAAAAAACTTGAGCAAGGTCGTGCCGTGGTGCTGTTCGGCGATATCGCATATCTGCTTGGGCATCCGATGCTCCTTCAGCATTTCCACCCCGTCTCGGGCGTGGGCGATAATGATCGATTTGCTCAATTGCGGCTCGATTCGGTCGTGCGGGTTCTCGATATTGCCCTGGTTCTCGATAAAATAGCTGGGCCGCCTCGTTTTCCCGATATCGTGATAGAAGGAACCGACCCGGCACAGCAGCCCGTTGGCGCCGATCGCCTCCGCCGCCGCTTCCGACAAGTTGCCCACCATCACGCTGTGATGGTAAGTGCCCGGCGTCTCCGTCAGCAGCTTGCGCAGCAGCGGGTGATTCGGATTGGACAGCTCCACCAGCTTGAGGGCCGACAAAATGCCGAACGATACTTCAAAAAACGGCAGCAGCCCCACCACCAGCACCGCCGTAATCAAGCCGGAGGCGAAAGCGAAGGACAGCGACAGGACGATGCCCTTCGTATCGTAGCCCTGGCCGATCAACAGCATCGCCCCGACGGCCAGGCAGGAAGCCAGCGACGCCATGATGCCCGCTTTGAGAATCGCCCCCCGCTGGCTGGCCCGGTAAATTGCAAAAATCGACACGAAACAGGCAATAAACGAAACCAGCCCGTAACGAAAGTCGAAAAGCTGCGCGTCGTTCAAATTAAACACGACGCTGGCCAAAATGCTGAACAAAATCGACGATGTAAAAGCGATCGACGGCTCGATCAAAATCGCGATCAGCATGCTGCCCATCGCGACCGGAGCGAGAAAGCCGACATAGTCGTACGGCAAGCTTTGCCCCAGCGAGACCACCTTCATCCCGGCCACGGTCAAAATAAAAATCAGCACCAGCATGAGCAAGTGCGCATTGTTTCCCGAGATGGGCAGACGGCTGTGACGAATAAACATATGCAATACGATGGCGAACAGCCCCGCCAGCATCGCGATGCCCAGATGCTGCCAATAGTCGGTTGCCTGCTTCAACAACCCCTGATGCTCCAACTGTTGATAGATCTCTTCGGTGATCAACTGGCCTTTCATCACGAGAATGTCGCCTTTGTTGATGTAGACCGAGGGCGTATGGTTTCTTGCGTCGGCCTTGGCCTGCTTGGTGGCGTCTTCATCGTAAAACTTGTTCGGGGTCATGACGAAGCGCGCGATTTCCTGAACCATTTCCCGCTCGCTCTTGCCGGACAGCGCCGAGCTGTTGACCATTTCCGCCACTTTCGATCTGGCCGATTGCGCGTCCACGATCTGATCCGCCATCAGTTTATTGACGATGTTCTTCGTGACCGCCCGCATCTCCGTCAATTCGCTCGAGGAAAACCGCGGAATTTTAAAGAACACATCCTCCGGAATCCGATACGGCTGCCCGTTCACTTGCTGGCGGATTTCGTCCAACAGCGAAGGGGTATACAAGCTGCCGTTGATGCGCAAAAAACGGTCGTAAAAATCGTTGAACAAAGTGGGAATCTCGACTCGGTAAATATCCACCTTCTGATCCAGGGTGACCTGGTTGTCGCCGTTGACCTGCTCGAATTTGTCGAACAGAATGTCGGTCAAGTCGGCAGTTTTCATCGATACCGAGGCGTAGACCGGCTGGACGCTTTGCTCCGCCTCGTCTTTGGCTTTCAGCGTGGCAATGGAGTTCTCCAGCGTGCTCGGAGCGTAGATCGTCGTCTGGCTCCGCTCGCCCTTCTCCAGGTTATAGCTTGGCGAAATCAACGAACCTTCGAGGGAAACATAGAATAATAGAATCAGTGCGGCAAAAAGAAAAAACCGGACGGCGGCGTTGTATTTCCAACTGTTCAGGCGGTACTTGAATTTTCCGTTGACCGAGAATGGTTTTCTGCTCATGGAGACACCTGTTCCTCTCGTTACCGTTTATCCTGATTTTTGTTGTACGCTTCAATGATTTTTTGTACAAGGGAATGGCGGACAACATCCTGTTCGCTGAAATGAATAAATCCGATGCCGTCGACATCCCGCAAAATGCGCTCCGCTTCCACCAGGCCCGACGACTTGCCCTTGGGCAGATCGATCTGGGTCGTATCGCCGGTGATGACCATCTTCGATCCGAAGCCCATCCGGGTCAGGAACATTTTCATCTGCTCCTGCGTCGTGTTCTGCGCTTCATCGAGTATAATGAAGGAATCGTCCAGCGTGCGGCCCCGCATATAAGCCAGCGGCGCGATTTCGATCAGCCCTCTTTCGAGCATTTTCGCCACCTGCTCCGGCCCCAGCACATCGTTCAGCGCATCGTACAACGGCCTCAAATAGGGGTCTACCTTCTCCTGAAGATCGCCCGGCAGAAAGCCGAGGCTCTCCCCCGCTTCCACCGCGGGCCGCGTCAGCACCACCCGCTTGACCTTCCCTTCCTTCAACGCCGAAACGGCAAGCACCACCGCCAAATACGTTTTTCCGGTTCCGGCCGGCCCGATGCCGAATACGACATCCTGCCTGCGAATGGTGGAGACGTAATGGCGCTGGCCGAACGTTTTGGCGCGAATCGGCTTGCCGCGATGAGTCAAGGCGATTTCGCTTTTATACAATTCCAGCAATTCTTCCGTCCGGAGCGATTTGGACAATTCGGCGGCATAGGCGATATCCCGTTCGCTTAAAATATACCCGTTGCGGATCAACTGCAACAATACTTCGAAGAGCTGCTTCAGGGAATCCGCTTCCGCGGAAGTTCCCTCGATGGTGATCTCCGATTCGCGGCTCATGATCTTGGCTGCCGTCTGCCGCTCGATGATACGCAGGAACTTGTCCTGAGGGCCGAATAGGGAAAGCCCTTCCCCCGTGTTTTTCAACGGGATTTTCACATTCCGAACTTGATCCAGCAAAAGGCCTCCATCTCCTTAATCCTTCTCCGATACTTCTATTCTACATGATATCCCCTATTCTCTCCAGTCCCCTTCCCTTTATTCTGTTTCCCGCCCCGCTCCTTCCGGCACAATCGGCAGCTCGCGGGCGATTTCCTGCTCCACCTCGAAGAGCACTTTCATCTGCAGCTTCCCGTTTTCTTCCGTCTCCTGCAAAATTTTTTGGCTGACGATTTCAGCCTTCCGGCCCGAATTCAGCCAAATCTCCGCCTTGGCCTGCTGCAATCCCAACTGTTCCGCCTCGCTGCGGCTCAGCTTTCTTTGATCGATGCGGGTGGCCAGCCGCTTCTCGTGCATCCATCCCAACGGCAGCAGACGATCGCGAAATTGCAAGCTTTTTCTCGTTGTGATCGTCTCAAAACGGGTGAAATCCGCTTTGCCGTACCCGCTGATCTTCAAAGCGCGATGGCCGATGACGATATAATTCAATTCCCGGGACGCCCCCGTATAGGATTTGACCTTCTGCACAAGCGGCACGCCGATTTGATACTCATGCCAGACCAGGCCCCGGACCTCCCCTTTGGCGATCACCGCCTGCCGATGCTCCTCATCGCCGATCACGCCGGAAATGAGGATGTCCCCTTTTCGCACATGCGTATTCGGCTTGACCAGCGGCTTGCCGGTTTCCGCGTAAATATGCGTCACCACCGCGTCCGACGTCGCGATCAAGTGCCGCGGACCGGATAGCTCCGAGGGGTCCGGCTGCTTGCTTTCCACGACCTGAATGCGGATCCGGGTTCCATGCACTTCCACCCCGATCCACGCCGCGCCGGGCAGACGGCCGGCCATGCTGTGAGCCAGCGCGTCCGGCGACCGCAGGCGGAATTTCCACTGCAGCGGATAAATTCCCGCTTCGTGCGCGGCGGCCAGGATCTCCTCGTCGGGCAGCCGAACGTTCCCTTCAATATCGACCCGCCAGACGAGGGAAGAAAGCACGAACAAACCGATCAAAAACCCGATCAAGCCGATCAAAAACCCTTTTCGATGCTCCAATCGACGCAGCCGGAAGGGCACGCCCCGCCTTTCGAGCACATGCATCCGACAGCCTGTCTGTTTCAAAAGCGGACGAAGGCGAAAAAAATCCGTGATCGTCAAATTCAATTCCGTCGCGGTTTCCGTTTTTCGGCGGACATCCCATATTTGAAACTGCCGCTTCGTCGTCGCATTGAGCAATTCCACGATACGGGGTCCTCTGATTTCAATTTTGACATAGCCTCTGAGAAAAGGAATCAATTGGGAGCGCACAATGGTTACCTCCTTCTTGCGATACGCCCGCGGATCGACCGGCGGGATCGGTTAAATGATATATTTCACCCCGTGGATAACCCCTTCGACGAACACCTCTTCCGGCAAAATCGTTCGCAGCGTAAGCTCTTGTCCGAGAACCTCCAGTTCTCCTTTGGCCAATTGCAGCCGCAGCCGCTCATTGGAAAAGTGCAGCACCCCCCGATGATTTTCAATATACAATTGAACGTTCCCGATCATCGTCATTCTGGGCAGGTCGAACACCAGATCCTTGGGCAAGTCAAACAAGTTGGCGGTCAGTTTGTGGAGTTTTCCCTTCAAGCCTCGCACGTTTTCCATCCCCTTGAAAAGAGCGTAAAGAGCATAACTCTTACCAAACTATGCGCCGGAGCCGTATTTTATGTAACGGAAACGGCAATCCGTCCGCAATTTGCGCCGTCTTGCTCATTCCGTTAGAATAAAGCTTGACAGCAAGCAGCAAAGACGAGGGGGAGAATGAAAGTGACACTGGACAAGGTTGGCGGGAAAAGCATTATTTTGCGGCTGGAAATTGCAACGGATCAAATTAAATTCGGCAGGATCGCCATGGTTATCGCCGATGCCGGCGGGGACATCGTCGCCATCGACGTGATCCAGACCAAGAAGGACAGCACCATTCGCGACATCACGGTAGCCGTGGGCGAAACGGGCCAAATTGAAAATATTGTAGGTACGGTGAAAGGCCTGCAGGGCGTCAAAGTGATCAACGTGTCCGACCGGACCTTTCTTTTGCATTTGGGGGGGAAAATCGAGATCAAGCCGAAATCCCCGATTTCCAACCGGGACGATTTGTCGCGCGTGTATACGCCGGATGTGGCCAGAGTGTGCACGGCGATTCAGGAGGACCGGAAGAAGGCGTTCAGCCTGACGATCAAGCGCAACACGGTGGCCGTCATTTCCGACGGAACCGCGGTGCTGGGGCTGGGCAATATCGGGCCGCACGCGGGGATGCCGGTCATGGAAGGGAAAGCGATGCTGTTCAAGCAGTTGGCCGATGTCGATGCCTTCCCGATCTGCCTGGACACGCAGGACACGGAAGAGATCATTCGGACGATTAAAGTGATCGCTCCCGCCTTCGGGGGCATCAATCTGGAGGATATCTCGTCGCCCCGATGCTTTGAAATTGAAAGCAGATTGAAAGAGGAGTTGGATATCCCCGTCTTCCACGACGACCAGCACGGAACGGCCGTCGTGATCTACGCCGGCCTGATCAACGCTTTGAAGGTGGTGGGCAAAAGCATCGGCGAGGTGAAGGTGGTCGTCTGCGGCATCGGAGCGGCCGGCGTATCCTGCAGCAAAATATTGCTCGCCGCCGGGATCAAGGAAATCATCGGGGTGGACCGCGAGGGCGCGATCTGCGCCGGCCGGACTTACGCCAACCCGATGTGGCAATGGTATGCGCAGCATACCAACCCGAACCGCGAGACCGGCACGCTGCACGACGTGCTGAAAGGAGCGGACGTGTTCATCGGTCTGTCCGCCGGAGGCGTGCTCAAGCGCGAGGACGTGCTGAGCATGGCGGCGGATCCGATCGTGTTCGCGATGGCCAATCCGACGCCGGAGATCGATCCGGACGAAATCGAGGACATCGCCGGCGTGGTGGCGACCGGGCGGTCCGATTTCCCCAACCAGATCAACAACGTGCTCTGCTTCCCCGGGATTTTCCGCGGGGCGTTGGATTGCAGAGCTTCCACGATCAACGAGGAGATGAAGCTGGCCGCGGCGGAAGCGATTGCGTCCGTCATCACGGACGAGGAACGCGACAACTTCTACATCATCCCGAGCGTGTTCAACCCGAACGTCGTGCAGTTGATCCGCAACAAAGTCGTGGAAGCCGCGATCCGGACCGGCGTGGCCAGGCGCACGCCGCGAGAATATCGCTGATTGCGCAAGTTCAATTCCCGGCGGGTGTGCCCGCCGGGAATTTGGTTTCACGGGGACGGGGCGGGACTCCGCAAGGCGCCGTTGTCGTCTCCCAATCCGCGTTCGATCCCGTCCACTCCTGTCCACTCCTGTCCACTCCTGTCCACTCCTGTTCACTCCTGTTTACTCCTGCTCACTCCTGTTTACTACTGCTCACTTCTGTTTACTCCAGCTCACTACTGTTTACTCCTGCACACTC
>CAYYCV010000162.1:0-10563 GCA_964470405.1 uncultured Caryophanales bacterium | reverse complement strand
GGGTCGGGCATCGGTTGGAAAAACGGCAGGTCATCGAACAAAAAGGCTGCCATCACGTTAAATCGACCGGCGCATCGACCTCTTCCCCCGTGTAGGGGTCTTTGACTTGCACTCCGTCGGGAATGAGCAGCACCTGCGATAAAATGACAAAAACCGTCGCATCCTTATATTTGATCGCCTTCACTTCAAACACGGATTCCGCCGGATACAGCACCTCGCGTTCGCCCTGCAGCGCGTCCTGGTACGGCCCCAAATCGGTTCCGGTCACCCCGGTGATCTGGAAATACACGTTGTTCCCTTTGCCCCAGGCCTCTTGCCCGCCTCCCGCTCCCTCGGCGCCTTTCAACATGCTCGTAGCCATAAAGCCTTTGGACATCACCAGATCGCCGGGATGGATCAGCGAGCGATACACGTTGTCGTTTTCCGCCGTCGCCTTGCGGTAGGTCGTCCCCTTAAACTTGGGGATTTTGTCCATCGCTCGCTGCAGCCCGGCGCTCCGGGCGTCTAAATCCCACGCCCATCGGTTGTTGGCATCCCCTTGCCGCAAAATGATGTCCTGCAGCCCGCGGTCTTCCTCCGAGAGCCGGCCGAACAGCATTCTATTCATCGGGCCGGCCGAACCCGAGACCCAATTGTTGATTTCCCTTCTATCCGTATCGTTGGCCATCGGATGGCGGGCTTGGCCAAGGCCGCCGACCCGGCGCCGTTCCGCGCGATCCGAAGCCATCTCCAGGCTGTCCAGCGCGTCGCGGTGCATGATGGCCGCCCAACGGCGACGAAACGCGATCGAGGCCTCCGTCACGCTTTCCTTGATCTCCGTGACGGTGCCAAGCGCGTGTTCCACTTCGGGCTGTCCCCCCGGTCCGTCGGCCAAAGCCGCGGAAATTTCCGAAGCGCGTTGGAAAACCACGCTCATCCGCGAAGCCAGTTGCATTTGCTGATCGTTTACATCGTTCAGTTCCCCGATATCCGTCGTGCTCTCCAATTCCTCCCGCAGGATCGCCATCCGGTTGGCCGCTTCGATGGCCTCCCGCTCCAGCGCATAGGCTTCCCTTCTATAATCGGGGACATTGGGGAGCGCCTGGATCTGCATCTGCTCCTGCACTTGCTGTTCCGGCTCGGACTCCTCCTCTTCCCCCACCCGCTGCACGACGCGGGAAAACCACTGCGTCACGGCGCGATTGCCGATCGCCCGCTGCAACTGCAAAACATGGCGCGACGACCACGCGCCGGAGCTCCGCGGGTCCGAACGCCGTGCGTCCGAATGCGCGCCCGAATGCCATGCGTCCCGCCGATTGGAATAGGACCATGGCGAAGCCTCCGCATCCGCCGTGCGGGACGGCAACGCTTTATTTTCCTGCGCCTGTGCCGGGGTGGACGTATCCCTTCCCTTCATCGGTTCCTTGTCTTTCACGGGTCTCCTCCCACAACGTTCGACCGAATCCATAATTTATCCAATATTATACACCGTTCGCATCCAATTTGGAAAAATTTTATTTCGCCCAAACCAAATCGCCGCCCACAACATATGGTATAGACAGATACCCATTTGGAGGTGCTTCCATGGAAGTTGTTTATCAGGCGGAACGGGACGCGGTCGAAGTCATGCGGCGAACCAGGGAAAAAGTCCATTCCATCTGCCAAGGCCATTTATATCGTCACGTCAAAATCGAGACGATCGATAACGAAGTGTTCGAGGGGCAGATTGTCAATATGGACCATCGGCACATTTACTTGCAGCCGGCCACGAACGCGGCGAACCAGGCTCCGATGCAAATGAACGCGGCAAACCAAATGAACGCTTTCCACCCGCTCCATGCCGCAAACCAGATGAACGCCCCCTACCAGGCTCCCGCGCACGTGAATGCGGCCAATCAGGCCGCAGCCCAAATGAACGCGGCGAATCAGGCCGCGGCTCAAATGATGCGCATGCCCTATCCGGGGCCGTTCTTTCCGGTATATAATCCATACGCGTCCACTATTTTGCCGCTGGTTCTTTTCAATTTGCTGACCATCAGTTTGCTTTGATCGCCCAGGTTTCAAGCCATTCGCAGCAAAACAGCTATCCCCGGGGGTAGCTGTTTTTGCCGTGCCGGATACGGATACGGGGCCGGGGCTGACCGAAAACCCCTCCGTATTTTCCGTTCCGAAGGATCATGATGCCCCCGCGTAGCCGCCAACGCGCACATTGTGATATCATTGATTTTAACATCGACTTCGAGTTGGTCTCCTCCTTTTCCATCTCGATATTGGGGATCGTTGCGTTCATCGTCGGCCTTGCTCTGTTGTCCTTTATTCGCGCGGTGCGGGCGGAGCTGGAGAACTTGCGGCACGAAATCATCGAGCTGAGAAAGGGCAAGCCCTGACGGCGAAAAGGCCGCGCGATAGCCGAAGCCGGAAAAATCCGCAAATAGCGCCTGCGGTGCTCATTGCAACGTTCAGGCTGAAAAATTCACGCCGAACGTCCGCTCCGGCCTGTTCAAGCAAGCCATCGCCCTACGCTGTTGCAGCATATAGCTATCCGCCAAACCGCATGGGATTCCCCAAACATCTCGCAAATCTCACAAATCTCGCAAATCTCGCGAAAAAGAACCGGAGGCGCCATGAAGAACAAAACGATTCAAGCCTTCAACACCTTATCCGCCAGCTACGAGCATGAGGCGGAGGCATACAATGCGTATAACGCGGATTATGAACGGCCGGCCATGATCAACATGCTGCCGGATCGGTTGGAGGGGTTGAAGGTGCTGGATGCCGGCTGCGCCGCCGGGTGGTACACAGATTATTTGCTGCGTCAGGGGGCGATCCCCACCGCCATCGACCTCAGCCCCGACATGGCGGAGGCCGCAAAAAGGCGAACCCAAAACCGGGCGGACGTACTCTGCATGGACTTGTCCGGGGCCTTGCCATTTGAAGACGATGCATTCGACATCGTGTTAAGCTCGCTTACCTTGCATTATCTGGAGGACTGGCAGGCGACTTTTTTGGAATTTGTCCGAATTTTGAAGCCCGGCGGAACGTTCCTGTACTCCGTCCATCATCCCTTCTCCGATATTTCGCTGTCGGAAAACAAACAGTATTTCGAAACTGAACTGCTGACCGATCACTGGCAACGGGGCGAAAAAAGCATCGAAGTTCTTTTCTACAGAAGGCCATTGCAGCATATTGTCAACACCACCGTCCGTTTCTTTCATTTGGATCGTTTGGTCGAGCCCGCGCCAACCGACAATTTCAAAAAGAAGCTGCCCGAATCCTACGAACGCCTCATGCAGAAGCCCAATTTTTTAATCGTCAAAGCCGTCAATTCAAAAAAATAAGCCGGCGCTCCCTCCAAAGCCTGTTATTTTACAGGGGAAGGGGGCGCGACGCTGTAACGGGCGGATGCCGGCCCGGCGGTTTCGACGCCAAACCTGCAAAAGTGCAGGTATTTTGGCCCATTCCGAGCGTTGGAACCAAAATAGCTGCAAAAATGCAGGAATTCAAGGGCAGACGCTACCCCGTTAAGAGAGTCGGGCGCAAAATACCTGCACTTTTGCAGGTATTGTTCCCCGATGCGCCGCCTGCGAAAAAAATAGATGCACTATCGCAGGTATTTCACGTCACAGGGCCAAAAAGCCGGCCAACGCAACGGATGAAAGCAAGCGATGAGCGCGAGCGTATTTTTCAACGCCAGGCCGACCGCGTGCACGGATTCGATTGGGCGGCGGAGCCGCCGCGCAGCTCCACCGGCGCCCCCGCCGCCGTGTCAAGAGCGAAATTGGGCCGGGGAGAGCATTGACAGAACCGCCGCGCTTAAGGTACTAATGAACTAGCGAACGGGGAGTCTGTCCAACGAAAGGATCGAAGCGAGTTTTAACGCAAAAAGAGGAGGAGAAAATGAGCAGACGGACGACAGGAACCATTTTCGTTGCCATCGCCGCTTTTCTTTATGGCGTGAATTATTTATCCGCCGCCCTGTTCGGTTCCAACACCACAGCGTGGAGCAAGGACGTGTTCCAGGCCATGATGAATTACGTCGGCCACGGTCCCAGACTGCTGGGCACATTCGCGTTGTTGCTGGGAATCGGCTATTTGATTTTCGCCGAATTCGCGGAATTATCGCGGGAACAACGGCACAAATTGGCGAAGCGGCTATTCGGAGATCAGAAGAGCTTGAACGAGCATTACGACAACGAATTGAAAAACAACAACGAGTTGAAAAACAACGAAAAGGAATAGCCCGCCCGACGCCTTCCCGATCCGGTCGAACAGCGCCTCAAACGGGAGGAGGGTCTTTCCGGAAACCGGACAGGCCCACCTTCGAATTTTTGGAAATTCCCGCAATTTCGGTTATAATGCGAATACAAACCAATGAGGAGGGCGCAACATGGACCATTTTGAACAAAGCCTGGAAAAATACGCATCGTTGGCCGTGGAGGTCGGCGTCAACATACAGCCCGGACAAACGCTGGTGGTGACCGCGCCGCTGCTCGCCGCCGAATTCGTCAGGAAGGTGGCCAGACGCGCTTACGCGCTGGGAGCCAAGAACGTGCACGTGGAATGGAACGACGATGAAATCACGCGGATCAAATACGAAATGGCGCCGGGCGAAGCGTTCCGGGAATACCCGATGTGGCGGGCAAAGGGATGGGAGGAAATGGCGGAGAACCACGCCGCTTTCCTGACGATCACCGCCGCCAATCCCGATCTGCTGAAAGGCATTGAGCCGCAGCGCATCCAGGACGCGAACAAAGCGGCCGGCGCCGCCCTGCAAACGTATCGCGGCTACGCCATGTCCGATCGGATCAGTTGGTCGATCGTCGCCGTTCCCTCGCAGGCGTGGGCGGACAAGGTGTTCCCGACCGTTGCCGAAAGCGCGCGGGTGGACGCCCTGTGGGAAGCGATTTTCAAAGCGACGCGGGTGGACCGCGAAGACCCGGTCATAGCATGGCGAACGCATACGGACACCCTGGATCTTAAGGCGAACCGCCTGAACGAGCGCAAATACAAAGCGCTGCGCTACACCGCGCCGGGAACCGACCTGACCGTCGAGCTGCCCCGGGCTCACCTGTGGGTCAGCGCGGGCAGCCACAACGCGAAGAACACGCTGTTCATCGCCAATATGCCGACGGAAGAAGTGTTCACCGCGCCGCTGAAGACGGGCGTCAACGGCACCGTATCCAGCACCAAGCCCCTGAGCTACGCCGGAAACCTGATCGAGAACATTTCCGTCACCTTCAAGGAAGGGCGGATCGTGGATTTTTCCGCCACAACAGGCTACGAGACGCTCAAAGGGCTGATTGACACGGACGAAGGCTCCCATTACCTGGGGGAAGTCGCGCTGGTGCCGCACCGCTCGCCCATCTCCGACACCAACCTGATTTTCTACAGCACGCTGTTCGACGAGAACGCATCCAATCACCTGGCGATCGGCAAAGCCTACGCTTTCTGCCTCGATGGCGGCAAAACGATGAGCAGGGAGCAGATCGCGGAGAACGGCCTGAACGACAGCCTGGCGCACGTGGACTTTATGATCGGGTCGGCCGATATGGACATCGACGGCATTCTGGAAGACGGCTCGACGGAAGCGGTATTCCGCGGGGGCAACTGGGCTTTCTAATCACGATCGCTCGAGCGGCGCGTTTCCGGCATTTTTGCGAAACTCCCGCGGGGAAACCCCGTACCGTTTTTTGAATTGATTGTTGAAATTGCTTAATGAAACGAAGCCGCATTCCAACGAGATTTCCGTGACTTTATCATTCGAATAGCGGAGCAAATGGCTCGCATGCTGTAAACGCAAAAGGCTGACGAAACGGGCGGGCGACACCCCGGTGAGCAACTTGAATTGGCGATAAAACATCGTTTTATGCAATCCGGAGTATTGAACAAGCTTGCCCGTATCGATTTCCTTCGTCACATTCCGCAAAATATACTCCAATGTTCTCAAAATCCCCGGGGAAGCCATTTGGGAGCCTCTGGCGAGCAAATCCTGCTCCACGTAACGGTATATTTCGATCAGGATATCGATAAAGTACATAAATTGCCTGGCTTCCCAGCCCGTTTTGCCTGCTTCTTTTTCCCTCACCGCCAATTCCGCCGATTTTTGAATGGATTGGGCGCAGGCGGACGCCGCCGGAATCAAGGGGGAGACTTGATGGTCGGCATAAAACGGGGTAAGCCATTTATAGCCGTTGGGGATCATCCGGACCACATATGGCGAAAACAGCACCATCACCCATTGAAACGGCTTTTCCTCTTCCGTCACAAAAAGCCAGTGCGGCTCAAAAGGCCGGAAGATAAAAACATCTCCCGGACTCCCGACGTATTCCTTTTGGTGCAAACGATACCGCGCATTGTTCTGCTGCAATACACTGATTTCCAGCACATCATGCGTATGGAGCTCATGCTCTTTGTAAATTCCCGTTTTCCGTTTGAACAGGAGCTCGCTTTCCAGCACATAGCTTTCGTAATAATACATGTCAACCCCCCATACCGATTGAACATCTATCGTTTTAGCTTTTCAAAAAGATCCCCAAAAACCAAATTCCGCTCCACATAGGAGGCATAGCGGATGAAATGCCTGGACGCGTCAAAGCTCCAGGTCATCTGCTCCGTTAAAATCGGGCTGTGAACAATCTCCGTGGTGACGGATTGGGGGACGATCAAATAGCCGGTTGCGGCGATATCCCAAATGATTTTGGAATAGGCAAAATGATTGTCGTGAAAATGGGTTAATTTACTGATTAAAAAGTGCCCGATGGTCCCGCAGTCTTTCAAATGGTTTTCCAATTCGGCCACCGTGGTGGACAAATGCGAAGCGACGCCAAGACAGGGAATGAGAACGAGAGGAACGCCGCAATCCAAAACCAGCTTGGCCGCCGTGACATCCTGGCGCAAATTGAACTCATTCACATGCGGCCAATGCAGCGCATGCCCGCCCAGCCACACCACAACGATTTTATTGATAATGCCGGGCTCGATTAAAAGGGCGGAGGCGATATTCGTGATCGCTCCAATCGCCACGACGTACAACGGTTCGTCCTCATCGGCGGACAAAGCGCGTTGAACCAAATCCAATGCCGCCTCACTATGAAACGGTTTTTCCAAATCGGTCAGAAAACCGGTCGAACCTTTGTAAACCAGGTGTTCAAGCGGCATGGACAAGGCTTGCAACACCCTGTGAATCTCCTCCACGCTTTTATTCATTCCATCCGCCGGTCCGGTGGATAAGCTATTGTGGAAAGGCGCCGCGTAGATGGCCTCCACTTCAACGGAATCGTTGGATAATAACGCATGAGCGATGGCAAACTGGTCGTCAACTTCATTATACGTGTCCGTGTCCAGGACACACCGTATTTTCCCGCGGGCGGGTTCAAGCCTTTGCAGCAATTTATGGGTTGGCATCTTCGGAAATTTCATAGTTCAGCTCCATTATTCAGAATTCATTATTCTTTCCCGGTCACCCGCTCGTACAGAGCTGCGGCCTTGTCCTCCATGCCTTCCAGCTTTAACCGGGCGATCCATTCTTCCAACGTGGTATATTTCCATGGCCCCGTTTCAACCACCTTTTGCAGCGGGTCAACCGGATGGCCCGGCGTGCTTAACTGATCATAAACCCAGCCCATCATTCGGGCGTCCATTTCTTTCACGATGTCGGGGTGAGCTTCGGCCACATTGTTCAACTGATGCGGATCTTCCTTCAGGTCATACAATGTGACATCCGCGAAATCATATATTCCCGGATGATAGGTGCGAATAAAATACCATCGATCGTCACGAACAGCCCGTTGACATGTGTACAAAGCATGGTCCATGACCAGAAACTCCCTGCCCGTCCACGACGGATCGCCAAACGCGTCCAGGAAGGAAAGGCCGTCCCAGCCCGAAGGAATCGGCAACCCCAATAACGCTGTCATCGTGGAGATCACATCGACATTATAGATCAAACCGTCCACGCTCGTTCCTTTCGGGGTGATGCCGGGGAATTTCATAATCAACGGAATATGATGCACGGCTTCGGTGGCGCTGACATGATCGATATAGATCCCCTGCTCGCCCATGGATTCGCCATGATCCGCACTGATGACGAAGCATACGTCATCCGCGATGCCGAGCTCTTCCAAAACGTCCAGAATGCCTCCCACATGATGATCCATATAAGAGATTGCGCCGTCATATCCATTGATCAGTTGTTTAAAATCTTCGCGGTCCGCAATCTGTCCCGGCATGATCTCGGGAATGGGGCTGACAATTTGGGATGTTTCATTTCGATGCAAAAAGGAGGCGGAGCTGAAAAAAGAGTCCGACTGTTGCTCCCGAATTACCTCCGCGGAAGGAAATTCCTTGACAGGCGCGGTTTCCCATCGTTCCGCATACGATTTGGGGACCGTAAAATTTCGGTGAGGATCCCAGTATTGAATATGCAGAAAATAATTTTGTTCTTTTCCGTGATTTTTCAGCCAGGGGATCACCGCGTCATTCACTTCATTCGCGTCTTCCTTGCCCGTTTTAAGCGTGTGCGCATGCACTTCGTTCCAGCCCGCGTTATACCACCACGCATGATGCCTGTCGGCAAAGGAAGAGAACGTGATGGTTCTGTATCCCGCTTCTCGAATATATCGCGTAAAGAAAGGAAAATGCCGGGAATGCTTCGGCCCTTCCGGGTAATAAAACTCGGACCCCGGCCCCCAATGCGTCAGCGCGCCATGATTGATGGCGAACCTGCCCGACATAAAGCTTGCCCGGGAGGGAACGCAGGGGGACGAAGCCGCATAACAATGATTGAAGCGCGTTCCCTGGCTTGCAATCTTGTCGATGTTGGGTGAAGTCTCTCTTAAATAGCCGTAACAACTCAAATGATCCGGACGCAACGAATCGATGTCCAAATAAATGATTCTCATTTCCGCATCTCCTATGCAATTTATTCAAGTTATCCTTTGACCCCCGTGCCGGTGACCCCTTGAACCAAATACCGTTGCAGCACAAGCAGGATGATGGCCGGCACAATCACGGACAGAATGGCGGCGGCGAACATTTCATTCCAAATGGTGGCCCATTCCGTTACAAAGCCGGCCATCGCCACTTGAATCAGTTTGTATTCGTTCGTTCTGGCCACAATCAACGGCCACAAAAAGGCTTCCCACTGAAAAATAAATATTAAGAGACTTGCGGAAACGGTCACAGGCTTGCATAAAGGCATCACGATCTGCATAAATACTCTCCACCAGGCCGCTCCGTCCATGCGCGCCGCTTCGATCAACGACCTGGGGATTTCCAGGAAAAATTGCCGGTACAGGAAGATCACCAACCCATTGGCAATGCCGGGCACGATCAGCCCCCAATACGTATCGATCCAATTCATGTAATCGACAACGATGTATAACGGGATGGCAATGACTTCAAACGGAATCAGAAAGGTAAGAATGACGCAGATAAACAACAAGGTTTTCCCTTTGAATTCGAAGAAGGCAAAGGAAAATGCGGCCATCGAATTGATGATAATGCCAAAAATCACGCTCACGAAGGCAACGTAAAAAGTGTTAAAAAAGAATCGGTCGAAGCCCCTCAAAGTAAACAGGTTGGCATACGCTTCGAGCGTCACCGAAGACGGAATGAACGTTTTCAAAGTGACCGGAGAAAGGTAACGGAAAATGTCGTTCAGCGGTCTGAACGACGACATGAACACAAAGTAAATCGGCAGAATCACAATCAGGGCCAGCAGGATATGGATCAGATAGAACACAAGCTTTTTGGACACGGTCAACTTTGCCACTTTGGTGATCCTTCCTTTCATATTCCGGCATGGCGGGGAAACAAGCGAATCTGGTTTCCCCCTCTGGAAGCGGCGAAGAGATCCGCGGACAATGGCGGCCGCCTTTGTTTCTTCAACCGCCGCCCAACCGCCGCGCCGCTTTGTTCGCCACGCTCTTAATGCTCCGCTTTGAGAATTCTGAATTGAAACGCAATAATAAAAATCGTAATCGCCAGAAGGATCATGACAATGGAAGTCGCCCGGCCCATATCCGCGTACACAAAGGCGCTGGTATAGCTTTCATTCATCAGGGTATTGGTGCTGCCCTGCGGCCCCCCGCCGGTGAGAAGATAGACGGGGGCGAATAGCAGGAAATTAGCCGCAGTGGCCGTTACCGTGACAAAAACAAGCGGTCTCTTCATCAGCGGAATCGTAATATTTCTCAATTGCGACCATTTATTCGCGCCATCGATCGCCGAGCTTTCATACAGATCGACAGGCACTTCCTGAAGGCCCGCAAGCAAAAAAATACACAGATATCCGACTCCCTTCCAGGTGGCGATCAACAAAATGACCCATAAAGCTTGATCCGCGCTTGCATAAAACGGTTGTAGCGGAAGGCCAAGCCAGACCAGAATGCTGTTGGCTATCCCCTGTTCCTGGCTCAGCATCACACCCCACATAATTACGGCGATGGGCGCGGACACCGAAATGGGAACGATATGGATGGCTCTGAAAATGCCGATCTGACGCAGCTTGATATTTAACAGCAATGCCAGGATAAATGCCAGCGTAATTTGCAAGGGATTAATGACCACATTCAGCAGCATCGT
>CAYYCV010000161.1:0-10565 GCA_964470405.1 uncultured Caryophanales bacterium | reverse complement strand
TCGATAATCCTTCTTTTGAATTCGATTCAATATTGGAGGGGGCTAAGTAGTAACCGATCCTCTAGCTTTTAACCCTTAGCCCCTAGCCTCCGGCTTTTTTGCCGGCCGCCCGCTTTTTGGCGAGGATGCCCACGCCGTAGAGCAGAAAGGGGAGAGGCAGCAGGAAGCCGCCGTATGTATAGTAATTGACGGATTGAACGAAAGCAAAGTGGGACTGGCTCATCAGCATGGAGGCGGCCGCCACCGCTACGGCTGTGCACAGGATGGCCGCAAGGGAGGCGGCCGGGCGGGAAACCCGGAAAATTTGATCGCAAGCGATTCGCATATACAGGCTGCTGCGGATAAAGACGCCGAAGATCATCAGGATCTCCCCGTACACGTCAAACCGGTCGACGAATCCCAACGTCAAAAAACGAACGATTTCCAGCGAAGGATAGTTCAGGTTCCGCGTTTGGCCGAGGCCGAAAACCATGACGGTCCCCGCCAGGGTCAGAATCATGGTGATGCCGTTGATCGCAACGCCCCCGTAGCAGGCGCGGATGATCCATTTTTTCGTTTCTTTACGCCGGTCCACGGGGATGAACAGAAGAAAGAGCATCTCCGCCCATATGCTGCACAGCATGACCGCCCCGTTGCCGACAGGCTGCCAGCCGTTTTCCATGATCGGAAAAATATTGCCCCATTTTTTCTCGGACGCGTCGAAGGTGGCGATCAAAATCCCGCTCAATACGGAGACGTAGGCTAAAACGCCTGCGACCATCGCGATATTTTTGTAGCTTTTGATGGCAATGTAAAGGCTGGCCAGCATAAAGCCGACGGTTAACGCCCAAAGCGGGGTCAAGGTGAGAAAAGCGGCTTTGACCATATCCAGCAGGGAAGCGGCGGAAAAAGAAGCGAGAAATAAAAAATATACGGAGAAGATGATTTTTACGAGAACCAGCACGGTTTTTCCCGCGCTCTTGGCGACATAGTCGTCCATCCCGGTGGAAAAGGACAGCTTCAGCCGGTAGATGCTCCAAATCACGATCATGCCGACAGGAACGGAGAGAAATGCGGAAATCCACGCATCCCGCCCAACGACATGATAGGCTAAAGGCAATATCACGACATGCACCATAATGGATTGCGTCATGACGAGCAAATACAAGATTTCCATCGCTGTGATCAAAGCCGAGCCTCCCTCCTTTCGTTTCCTTCACGCTTCCTTGCTCATACTGGTATTGATCAGCTTCGTATATACGGACACGGAAATGTCCGCTTTGGAGAAGATGGTGTCCCAATTGTCCCGCACCTGGTTCCATTGCTTGGGAAACCGGCGATAGGTCAGCGTTCCGATGGCGGTGACGTCCGTTTTGTATTTCTTTTGCAATTTCTGCAACGTTTCCTGCACCTGTTTTTGGATTTCGTAGGAAAATTGATCCTGCAGCTCGCCGATGCGCCGCCTGGTCAATTTATGCGTCGAGGGGTAGTCGTCCAGCACCGCGTCCACGCGAATGGAAACGTCGACATGCAAGACGCCGTTTTTCAGCGTCGGCCGGATGTTCGCCTTGCCGTTGGACAGCTCGGCGCTGATGTTTCCGACCGTGTGCGGATTGTGAATCGTAATGAACCCCCCTTGAAATTCGTTCACGAGCCAAAGCAGGCCCATCGTTTCCTCCTGGTTCAACGCGCCGACCATTTTTCCCTTGGCAATGATGGCTGTGCCCGATACGTTGGTGATGTTTTTGCCCTGCTGTTTGTTCAATGTAACCATAGGGATAAACGCGGTATGGGTGGGCCCTTCGATTTGCTCGAAGAAATCCTCGATTCGCATCGGAATATAAACCGAGCTGTACTTGGCTTCCTTGGATATTTCGAACAGCTCGGCCGAGCCGGTCCCTTTGTATACGGGAGACGCCTGCAAAATGGCGTTCGGCGGTTCGGTGGTAATGAACATATAGGCCCGCGGTCTTAACATATCGTCGCGTTGAAGAAGAGAGATGACCGGAACGAAGTGATCCCTGGCCAGGCGTTCGCCAAAAATCCATGCTTCCGTATGGGTGTAGACCGGCCGGCGTTTCACGACTTGAATCAGATTTCTGGACGCGTTCAGCAGGGAGTCCGCACGAACGGTAAATACCGTGTTCTGGGCGTTGCGGCCCGACAGGATGTTGATGCCGAATTCGAGCAGATTGCGATCGCCCAGGTCGATGCTTACCCCGCTCACCATGGCCGTTCGATTCAATTCCAGACTGTTCCAGCATCCGGAGAGGGCCAACGTCGACAGCAGGGCGATCAAAAGCGCGGCAAATTTAAAAACAGGGCGAAGGTCCACTTTCCAATCACCGCCTTTTCGGGTAATGGTCCAGACGCAATTTGTGTTGGCTCGGGATGCTTTTGGGGCGAAATTTGAACCATCGCAGCGGCCCGCGGATGAAAAAGTCTTTCCAATCGGCAAAATAAGTCGGAGCCAACGGCGCCATGTAGGGGGTTCCCATGGAAGTGAGCGATACCATGTGCGTCAGCACGATCAGCGCGCAAAGGACGAGGCCGTAAATGCCGAACAAGGTGGCGGGAATAATAAACAGCAGCCGCAGCAGCGAGATCGCTTCCGTGAGCGGCGTAATCACAAAGGCGAAGATGGCGGATATGGAGACGACCACCATGGTCGGCGCGCCGATCAAGCCCGCGGAAACCGCAACGTCGCCCAGTACGAGCGCCCCGATGATGCTGAGCGCGTTGTTGATCGATTTCGGCATGCGCAGGCTGGCTTCGCGCAAAATTTCAAACACGAGCATCATAAAAACGACTTCCAATGTCAAAGGGATCGATACCTTTTCCCGCGCTTCGGTCAAGGAGAAAATCAGCGAGCTCGGAATCATCTCCTTTTGAAAATTTAACGCGGCGATAAAAAAGGAGGGCGACAAAACGCTGAAAAACAAGCCGATGAAGCGAAGAAGCCGGATCAGAGAGGCGTAAACCTGGCGGCTGCTATAGTCATCCGGACTTTGCAGGGATTCGAAAAACATGTGCGGCATGGACAGCACGACGGGCGTGCCGTCCACAAAAACGGCCGCCCGCCCTTCCACCAGGAGCGCCGCCGTCTTGTCGGGCCTTTGGGTGTTTCCGATCGTGGGGAAAATGGTGGCCGATTGGTCTTCAATCAACTGCTCAATCTCCCCGGCGTTCGGCACGTTGTCGATTTCAATTTCGGATAGCCGGCGCGTGATGGTTTCGATCAATTCCGGTTCGGCTAAATCCCGAATGTACGCGACGATGATTTTCGTTTTGCTGTACTTGCCGACGAGAACTTCTTCAAATTGCAGTTGGGGATGGGGCAGCCGCTGCCTGAGCAGAGCGATATTCATCGAGATATCCTCGACATAACCGTCGCGCGGGCCTTTCACGGTGATTTCCGACGGAGGTTCGTTGACCGTTCGATGTACGGGTTTGTATGTATTGATCAGCAAGGCGGAGGCGCAGCCGTCGATCAATAAAAGGGAATATCCTCTGAGGAGCGCTTCCGTTGCTTGCCGCACTTCGTCTGTTTCGAGCATCTCTTTATTGTAGATCTTCTGTTTCACGGCGTGGCTCGTCAGCGAAGGATCGTCGGGAAAGCCTTGCGCCAACGGAGACACGATGAACTGATCGATCAGCTTTTCATCGACCAGATTTTGAAAGAATACCAGCATGCCCTCGCCGGCGCGCTTTCCTTTCAAAGCGATGTTGAAACGGCAGAAAGTCAACCCGAATGTAGAGCCGAGCAAGCGCCGAATCTCCTTCTCATTTTCCTGGATGTCCGAAGAAAATACTTGTTTTTGCTCTTTCCCTTGCTTTTTCACCACCATCATCCCCCAAAGCTGGCTTGCCGGATGCGTGGTTATATTTTGCTCACTTTGCGGGGGCTTATTCAGGGGAGCCGAATTTCCGCCCGCTCCGCCGCCGGGTCAGAACGTGACTTCGTTGTTGCGAATGAAGGCTTGATACCAATAGAAGCTTTTCTTCTTCGTCCTTTGTTGGGTGGCGAAATCGACATGCACCAGGCCGAATTTGTGGGAAAACCCGTCGTTCCATTCGAAATTGTCCATGAAGGACCAGACGAAGTACCCTTTGACGTTGATGTTGGAGGTTAACGCCCGATGCAAATAAAGCAAGTGCCTTTTTAAATACAGGATTCTCCGTTCGTCGTTCACGTTTCCGTCCCGATCCGCCTCGTCATCGCAGCTTGCGCCGTTTTCCGTAATGTAGACGGGAATATCGCCGTATTGCCGCTTTACCCAGAACAGAAGATCCGTCATGCCCTGCGGATAAACGAACCACTCGCTTTGCGTGGCGTCGAGCCCGTCATGGACCACCTTGAAGTCCAGCGGATCTTCGCCCGGACTGTGCGCAATGACGTTGCCGGTGTAATAATTGATCCCCAGAAAGTCGATCGGCTGCGAGATGACGGCCATGTCGCCGGGACGCATGTTGACGCGCGCGCCTTTCTTCCCGATCCAATCCGTCATGAAGGAGGGATAAGCCCCTTTGAAGATAGGGTCCAGAAACCATTCGTTAAACCAGGCCTTGTATCTGCGATTGGCCTCCACATCGGCCGTCTGCGTGCTGTAAGGCTCTCCCCACAGCAAATTCGGCGAGTATCCGATATGCCCTTCGTTTCCCATCTGCCTGAACGACCGGACGATTTCCCCATGCGCGACCATGACGTTGTGGGCTACGTCGACCGCCGTTTGGAGATTTTGTTTGCGCGGCGGATGGTATTCGATGTAATGGGCCAGGAACGAGATGCACCACGGCTCGTTGATCGTGATCCAATATTTGATTTTGCGGCCGAACTCCCTGAACATCAGCTCGGCGTATTGCTTGGCGGCCGGCACCGTCAAATCCCGGTTTTCCCATCCCCCCTGCCGCTGCAGCGCATAGGGAAGATCCCAATGGTAAAGGACGAAAACCGGTTCAATTCCATGGGCGAGGAGCTCGTCGACGAAGCGATGGTAATAATCGAGTCCGGCCGGGTTCGCACGGCCGATGCCTTCGGGAATGACCCTGGCCCAGGAGACGGAGAAGCGATAAGCGTTCAGGCCCAATTCCTTCATCAGGCGGACATCCTCCCGATATCGGTGATAGCTGTCGCATGCGACGTCGCCGTGATCGCCGTTCGCGATCATCCCCGGCGTATGGGCGAACACGTCCCATATGGAAACGCCCTTTCCGTCCGCGTTCCAGGCGCCTTCCACCTGGTAGGCCGAACTGCCCGCACCCCACAAAAAATCGCTCGGAAATTCGGTTTTCATTCGAGTTCCTCCTAATCGATTTGTCCAAAAAAGCATGTCTGCGTTGTTATTCCTTTCATTCTATGGATCGCGCGGCCCGCATGCTCGGTTTTGCCCGCTTGAATTTCACACTGTAACTACTTATAATACTAGTATGATTAAAAGTGTGGTGAAAAAAGCGGAGGAGGGGTGAAGCGGGTTGAAGATTACCGACATCAGGGCGACGACGGTCACGGTGCCGTTGGAAGCGCCGCTGCGTCACAGCAACGGAACGCATTGGGGCCGATTCGTGCGCACGATCGTGGAAGTGGAAACGGACGAGGGCATCGTCGGCTACGGCGAGATGGGCGGCGGCGGCGAAAGCGCCGAATTGGCTTTTCAGGGCTTGAAATTTTATTTGGTGGGGCATGACCCGTTCGAATTGGAAGCGCTGCGTTTGAAAATTTGCAACCCGACGGCGAGCTTGTACAACAACCGGACCCAGTTGCTGGCCGCGATCGAGTTTGCCTGTCTTGACATCATCGGGAAGAAGATGCAGGTTCCCGTTTACAAGCTGCTCGGGGGAAAGCTGCGCGACGAAGTGCGGTTTGCCGGCTATTTGTTTTTTCGCTATCCCGATCCGGCAACGGGCGCGGGCGAAGTCCGAACCGTCGAGCAATTGGTCGAGCATGCGCGCGATTTGAAGCGAAGGTTCGGGTTTGCGACGCACAAATTGAAAGGCGGCGTGTTCGCGCCGGCGTATGAACTGAAATGTTATCTCGCGTTGGCCGAAGCGTTTCCGGAGGATCGATTCCGGTTTGATCCCAATGCCGTGTACAGCGTGGAGGAAAGCGTTCGATTCGCCCGGGCCATCCGCCATGTCAACAACGATTATCTCGAAGACCCGACCTGGGGCTTGAACGGGATGCGCAGGGTTCGGGAGAAGGTCGATATGCCGCTTTCCACCAACACGGTGGTGGTCAATTTCGAGCAGCTTGCGCAAAATATGTTGCATCCCGCCGTCGATGTGATTTTGCTGGATACGACGTTCTGGGGCGGGATCACCGCCTGCCGGAAGGCCGCGGCGGTCTGCGAAACCTTCCAGTACAGCGTGGCCGTGCACTCCTCCGGCGAGCTGGGGATCCAACTGGCGAGCATGCTGCATCTCGGCGCGACTTTGCCCAATATGCCGTTTGCCATCGATGCGCATTATCATCATTTGACGGACGATGTTTTAAAAGGCGGCAAACTGCCGTACCGCGACGGCGTCATCCGCGTTCCGGAAGGCCCGGGGCTGGGAATCGAGGTGGACAAGGACAAGGTTTCCCATTATGCTGAAGAGTACAGGCGTCTGGGCAATTACGCTTACGATCGCGATCCCCGGAGGCCGGAATGGTTCCCGATTCTTCCGAATGACCGCTGGGCCGATCCGAATCGGGGATAAGCCCCGCGCGAAGCGAGAGGGAACAAGGGGGGAGGAATCGTATGAGCGGCTACGCGGCGAGGGAAAACAAAGGGCTGATTCGCGACTACGTCTATGAGACGTTGAAAAAGGAAATCATGGAGCTCCGGCTGGAACCGGGCCGCTCCCTGTCGGAGAAGGAAGCCATCGAGATGCTCCAGGTGAGCCGAAGCCCGATTCGCGAAGCGTTTGTGCGGCTTGCCCAGGAGGATTTGATCGAGACGATCCCCCAGAAGGGTTCCTTCGTGTCCCTGATCGATCTGGAGCGCGTCGAAGAATCGCGGTTCGCCCGGGTTACGCTGGAGGCCGCGATCATCCGTCAAGCCTGCGCCGGGCTGAATGCCGAGCATATCCTGCACCTGCAAAACAACCTTTCCATGCAGGCGCTGTGCATGAAGGAAAAGAACAATGAGCGCATCTTCCATTTGGACGAAGCGTTTCACAGGTCGATTCTGGAAGGCTGCGGGAAGGGCCGAACGTGGGTGCTGCTGCAACAGATGAACGTCCATTACAACCGCGTTCGCTTTCTGAGGTTGGCGGACAATGCCGATTGGAACACGATCCTTTCCCAGCATAAAGAAATGGTCGACGCCATCGACGAGAGGGACCCGGATCGGGCGGAGCGCGTGCTTCGCCGGCATTTGAACCAGGTTGTCATCGAAAAAGAGGATTTGAAACAGAGATATCCGACCTATTTTAAGTAAACTATCTTTCCATAACAGAGGTGCGGCATGCTACTAAAAGGAAAAATCGCGGTTGTCACGGGCAGCGGGCGGGGCATTGGCGGCGCGATCGCGCGCGGATACGCCAAGGAAGGCGCGTCGGTCGTGCTGGTCAGCCGCACGGAAAAACAGTTGGAGGAACAAGCCGAACACATTCGCCGGCAATACGATGTTCCGGTGCTGGTCGCGCCGTGCGACGTCAGCCGGGAGGATCAGGTCGAGCGATTGATGGAGCGCGCCGTCGATGCGTTCGGGCGGATCGATATTCTCGCCAATTGCGCCGGCATCACCATGGTCGCGGCGGCGGAGCAGTTGACGCTGGATCGTTGGCACGCCTGCCTGTCGATCAATCTGGACGGCACGTTTTTGTGCTGCAAGCATGCGGGACGGCGGATGATCGAGCAAGGGGACGGCGGCAAGATCGTCAACGTTGCCTCGATCGTGGCCCATGCGGCCATTCCGCAGCGCGCCGCGTATGCGGCCAGCAAAGGCGGGGTGATGCAGTTGACGCAAAATCTGGCGGTGGAATGGGCGAAGCACAACATTCAGGTGAACGCCATCAGCCCCGGTTTTATCCGCACCGAGCTCGTCCAGGATTTAATCGACCGGGGCGTTCACAAGACGGAGCCGATGGTCGCGCGCATTCCGGCCGGCCGGTTGGGCGAAGTGGAGGATATGGTCGGCCCGGCGCTGTTCCTGTCGTCCGCGATGTCCGACTATGTCACGGGGATCGCCCTGAAGGCGGACGGCGGGTGGCTGGCCAACGGCTACGTATAGCGCGACACGGCGATTCGCGCGCGGATGTTCAACCTTGGCGGGCTTGGGCCTGTCAAGGTTTTTTGATGCGCCCCGCCGTACGACAAATCGATGAAAATGTAAGATCGCAATCCAGCGTTTTAAAACATATCGATAAATCTGCATCTTTCCGTTCCCCGCCGCGTCCCCTATAATTCTGTATATCTTCACGGAAAGGAGGACGTTTTCTTTTCGGTTTTCGGTGGACGCCCCGGAGAACGATGGAACCCGCGGGCAAAATTTGAAGATGAGGTGAATAGGCGAATGAATGGATTTTGGCAGGACAGGATTTTGAAAGCGTTTACGAAAAAAAGGGGAAAGAAATGCTCCGCGATTCTCGGGAGCATCGTGTTGACGTGCGCCTTGTTCGGTTCCGTTCCCTTTAATCAGGCGGAGGCGTACGATTGGTACGGTCCCGCGGCGACGGATACGTTCCGCGACGATTTCGACGGCGCTTCCCTCGATTCGGCGAAATGGCTCATTGCGGCCAAGCAATGGGGCGGCAGCAACAACGGCGTTGTGCCGGAAAATGTCAAGGTGCAAAACGGGAATTTGGTGCTTGAAGTTCACGGGGATCAATACACCGGCGATGTGAACGGGATCAGGAAGGACAAAACCGTTCCCGGCGGCCAGGCGCTGGGCGGCAAAACCCGGGTTGGCGCGGCGATTGCCAGCAGAGCCTACTTCGGATCGGGCAAATATACAATGAAGGCCAAGCTCGTTCCGCACTTCGGCGCGGTTTCCACGATGTGGACGTTCCACTATCAGGAATATTATCCGGGCGATCCCGAGTTTGACCGGGCCGTGAAAGCCGGGCTGGCTTCGCCCACCGACGACTACTATGCGTACAACCATGAAATCGATATGGAGTTCCCGGGACGGCCGGGCGCGGCGCATACGGGACAGACGTTCACCAAAGGGCTGATGAATACGTTTGTCGGGGAAAAAGAGGGGGAATATCAGACGACCTACGCGGATTTGGGCGTGGACGTCGCGGACGGCAATTACCATACTTTTTCGTTTGAATGGCACACGGGCAGCGCAACGGAAACGAAGCGGGTCGATTACTATATCGACGGCGTAAAGGTGGCTTCCAATACGGACGACATCCCGACGAACGCGGGCCGTCTGTGGATCGGCGCCTGGTTCCCGAACAACTGGGCCGGCACGCCCGATTTTGATACAAGCCAAATGTATGTCGATTATTTCGAATACACGCCGTACCACGAAGCGGGCGATACGTGGATGCCGGAATCGTTCCCCGGCGACGGTTGGAGCGATTCCGATTTCAGGCCGATGACGGTGGCTGAAATCAACGACAAGTTCAATACGACGTCGGGAGAATGGCGGGACGAATTTGACGGAAATCGGCTGGACCCGGAGCGCTGGAAAGTGGCCCAGAAAAACTGGGGCGGCCAACTGGGCAACGGGATCACGGGCCAAAGCTTTAACGGAGGCGTTTCCCCCGAAAACGTCAAGCTGGACGGCCAAGGGCATCTGATCCTGGAAGGGCACGGCAATTACTACAACGGAACGACGCTCGGGGTGAACAAGAACGGGGCGCCGAGGCTGGACGGCAAGCGCGTGGGCGCGGCGATCGCCACAAACCGTTATTTCGGATCCGGGGAATACGAAGTGCGGATGAAGGTTCCGAATCATCTCGGCGTCTCGTCTGCGATCTGGACGTTCCACTATCAGGAGTTTGACGAAGGATCGCCGGAATACATCGCCAATAGCGGAGAGGGAGATTACTGGGCCAGCAACCACGAAATCGACATCGAGCTTCCGGGCCGCAGCAGCGGGCCGAATTACGACAGCATCGGTTTCGACAAAGCGCTGCTGAATACGTGGCAAGGCGAACGGGACAGCGAATACACGCCCTATTACGCCGACCTGGGCTCCAGCGTCGCCGACGGCAATTGGCACACCTTCAAATTCATCTGGCAAATCGCCGACTCCGCCAACGGGATACCGGGCAGCGTCCAATATTACGTGGACGGTACGTTGAAGTATACGGCCGACGCCAGCAAGCATATTCCGAGCAAGCCGGGCCGCTTGTGGATCGGGTATTGGTTCCCGCGGACCTGGGCGGGCAGCGCCAATTTCGACACGGCCCAACTGCTGGTCGATTATGTGAGCATCAAGCCGTACGGTCTCTCCGGAGCGCAAATCCAGTCGGAATCTTATCCGATGGACGGCTGGGCGGCGTGGGAGCAATACCCGGGGTATTGCACATTCCCATGCGGCGGTTCGTCTACTCCGACCCCGACGCCCACGCCGACGGCAACGCCGACACCGACCCAGACACCGACAGTGACGCCGCCCACGACCCCGCCCGACAAGGCGACCCAAACC
>CAYYCV010000160.1:0-10654 GCA_964470405.1 uncultured Caryophanales bacterium | reverse complement strand
GTGTAGGTGTAGGTGTAGGTGTAGGTGTAGGTGTCGACGTGGGTGTCGACGTTGGCGTCGGGGTTGGCGTCGGCGTACCGGCTTGCGGATTCAGCGCTACGATGACGCGGGATACGTTTGCGCCTCCCATGCCGCCGCTCAGTTTGATGGTGTTGTTCGTGCCCGCGTTCAAATCGATCAGACGGCTGGTTTCCCCCGTATCATTCCCCCAGCCGCCCGTTCCGGGCAGCGAAAGGAAATAGCCGTCCCCGGCTGCGTCGCCGCTGGCATCCACCTTGAAGGCCGCCCCGCTGTCCCCGGAAGCGTAGAGCACGGTAAGGACCGCTTTGCCGCCCGCGCCGCCGTCGATGCCGTCCAGTTGAATGTAAGAGCCTTGAATGTGCATGTTTTCAACCACTCCGTTCGACCGGGTCGCCCCGCCTCCGACAGAGACGTTGCCGGCGTTCATCGGATATTCCGTCTTTTGGGTGTAGTCGTCATAGTTCTGGTACACCATATCGTAATACTTGACCTCGGTGGCTGCGGAGCGCGGTCCGACAGCCTGCACGCCGTCGGGCGTCTGAGCGACCTTTTGGATCGTCCCGTCGGCGTTGAAGTATAGCTGATCCACGCAGACGGAGCGCAGCGTGCCGTTGGAGGAGATTTTTGCGTTATGGTAGAACAGGTACCAGTTGCCCTTGTACTGCACGACCGAACCGTGGGTCGTATCGCTGCTCAACACCGGATCGAGCAGGACGCCGCGGTTGGTCCACGGCCCGAGCGGGCCGCTGCTGGTAGCGTACCGCATCTGGTTGCCGCCCGGGCTGTGGTTGTCGGCATACACCATGTAATACAGGCTGTTCCGCTTGAACACCCAGGAGGCTTCATGAAAATCCTCCAGCTCGGTGAACTGGTGAATCGTTCCGTCCAGCGACATCATGTCGCCGGCCAGCTTGACGCCGTAGCTGTGCCCGCCGCCGCCGACATAGAGATAATAGCTGCCGTCGTCGTCGCGGAACACGGCCGGATCGATCATGTTGCTGCCGGGCAGCCCTGCGATATAACCCTGGACGATAAAGCCGGCGTCAGGCTCGCTGCTGGTGGCGACGCCGATCTTCCAGGTGTCGTTCCAGTTGGTCCCGCTCGGATGCGGAAAATAGAAGTAGTAAGTGCCGTCCTTGTAGGCGGCGTCGGGAGCCCACATGAAGCCGCCCTCCGGCCGTCCCCACGACACGTCGTCGGCGCTCACAATTTCGCCTTCGTCGACCCAGTCCACCATATTGTCCGACGAGAAAACGTGATATTTGTCCATCAAATCGCTGCCCCTGGAGGGGAAAATATCGTGCGACGGATACAGGTAGATTCGCCCGTCATTCCATACATGCGCGGACGGATCGGCGGTAAAGATGCTCGTGATAATGGGATTGCCGGACATTGCGACCGGATCGGCGGAAGCGGGCGATATGGGCCCCAAAAGAGTGAACAGCATCATGAGGCCTGACAATGACGCGCTCAAAAGCTTTTTTCTCACTATAAGTACCTCCTCGTATTATGAATTCATCGCGTTTCAGGTTGCCGGCCCGGCTCGGCCGCCGGACCGCGAAGATGGTTCGCTGATCACCTCCTGTAAGGGGAATGGGTAAAAAGGCCATGCCGGAAACAGAACAGGTTGAACGCATAACCGCCTGCCCCGCGGCGGGACATTCTTAAACGTTCCCGGTCGTTCCCGGCTCATGGTCAAAAACAAGCCGAACGGCCGTCTTTTCTTCAAGAAAGCGCTAACATAACGAGCTGCTTATGCCTATAGAAGATGGGGGAACGTAAGAATGAAAATGCAACTTGAACAACGAGAGGCAGCTTGCGGTTCCAGCCCATGCTGTTTCTGCGCTTTTGTCCGCTCGTTCGGAGCGCCTCACCTCCCGAGTCGCCGCGGATTGGCACAGGCTCTTGCGGATTCGGGCAAGCCGGCTGTCAGAAAGCCGCCCGTCGAGAAGCTGGCTGTCGAGAAGCCGCTCGTTAAGAAGCCATCGCCGGCGCGGTCCATCTGTTTTGGTATTTAAGCCCATCGTACCATCCCAACATTTGGCTGCATATGTCAGATCTTACTGTAATCATGCGTAAAAAAAGGGGGTGTCGCCTTTGGTTTCGCCGATCGTGCGAGGCTATTGCCGCTAATGCATGATAGTTTATTTTCAAGCATAGTATTATAACTGAAACATTACATTGACAGTCATAGTAGTGTGTCGTACTATACAAATACGGAGGCGATTCCATGAGCGAGATCAAAATGACGTCCGACCTGCTGCGAGGCCATACCGATACGATGATTCTGCGGCTCTTGTCCGAAGCTGACCGCTATGGGTACGAGATTGTCAAGCTGATTGCCGAGCGAACGGGCGGGGAGTATGAATTAAAGGAAGCCACGATGTACTCCAGCGTCCGGCGGCTTGAGGCGGATGGCGATATCAAGTGGTACTGGGGCGATGAGTCACAGGGCGGACGGCGTAAATATTTCAGGATTACCGAAAAGGGAAAGGCTGCTTACGCTCGCAACAAAAGCAATTGGGAGTATGCCAAGCGCGTGCTTGAAAACTTATTATAAGGAGATTTGATGTGATGAATGAGAAATTGAGCAGCTATTTGAACGGTGTTTTTGCACCATATGAAGGGGTAAAGAGCGTCACGGAATTAAAGACCGACCTGCTTTCCGATTTGCAGGAACGATTCCGGGAACTCAAAGCCGAAGGCAAGGACGATGAAGCCGCTTTCGAGATGACTATTGACAGTATCGGCGACATTGAGCAAACGGTGCAGGAGGTTGCCAACCTCTCCCGCTCGCTGGAACGGCAGGTGCGGATCAATCTCCGTGCGATCGATCTGCAAGAGAGCGACTTCGCGGGCGTTGTTTTACACAAAGGAGAATTCAAAGTGGCCGCGTTGCGCGGGGCCGACTTTGCGGGCGCCGACTTGACCGGTACCTCGTTTGCGACCAGCAATGCGCGTGAAGCTAATTTTGACGGCGCCAATTTGACAGACTGCAGCTTTTCCGTCACTGACCTTGCGGATGCGAGCTTCAATAAATCGATCCTTGTACGCACCAACTTCAGCCTATCGGGGCTGGACGGAGCCAAATTCACAGGCGTAAAACTGACCGACGTCAAGCTAACCAAGACCGACCTTAGAAAAACAATCTTTGATCGCTGCATTTTTACCGGCGTGGATTTCCAATATTCCGACCTGCGGGGAATGCGTTTTGACGGGCAGACCTTCATCGGTGTCAAGTTTGACAGGTCCGCCCTGGCCGACGTTTCGTTCAGGGGAGCGACGCTCAAGAACGTGTCATTCCGTCTGCCTTTTTCCCTGACAAACAAATCTTACCTTGCCTTCAAAACCGTCTGCTTTGACGGCGCGACGATGGATAAGCTGACCTATGCTGCGCTGAAAGGCCTACGGGTCGCCGATTTGTCAAAAGTCACGGTCGTATAAGGGGGAGGGTTCCGCATGGTACAGCACATGTTTTTTTAACGGGCTGCGATCCGCCAATTTGGGATGATTAAACCCTTTCACAAAGCGCATACCGATTTTTGATCATCACTTTTTGCGACGGCTTGTTCACCTCCGCTGTAAAACTATACACTTCATGAAGCCCCCATTCGCTAAACCCGTATTCCAAACAAGCCGCCGCCCCCTCTGTTGCGTATCCTTTTCCCCAGGCCTCTTTTTTCAATCGCCAGCCTATTTCTATACACGGTGTAAAATCAGCCTGAAAAGTGGCTCTGTGAAACCCTACAAACCCGATGAATTCGTGGCTATCTTTGACCTCTACCGCATATAGCCCCCATCCGCACTCTTTAAATTCAGCTTGAATCGCTTCATAGAACGCATTCGTTTCCTCACTTGACAAAATTGCAGGAAAATACCTCATCACCTCTTCATCGGCATTCAGCCGCCGGAAAGGCTCCAGGTCCGCTTCGGTCCAGTCGCGCAGCATCAACCTCGAAGTTTCAACGTAAATCATTTCGCACCTCCGAATAAAATCAGCGATTCAATGGCATCCGATATAGTGAGCAGATAAAAACGAAACAAGCGCATCATCGTACTCGGCAGCGTGCTTTCCAATCCATAGGAGATGGCCCCAGGAATCCAGAATACACAGCTCCGACCGGGGGATCAACGCTTTGGCGTTTTCCGGATGACTTAAGGGAACCGATCCGTCGTTTTGACTGTGCATGATCAACGTTGGCGCTTGAATGGCCGTCAAGCCGTTTCCGTATTTCCGAATAGGGCAGTGATCCAATAAAGATTGATAAAGACGGCAGGCCTGTCCCAAATCCGCAATCGGGGAAGTGCGGCCGTATCCTGCGCGAGAGGGAGTGATGATGGAAAATCCGGATGCCAGCAATCTGTCGTAGCCGAATTCTTCCCGGCAACCCGAATGTCCGCCGTGCAGCAGCAAGATCGGGATGCCTTCGCCGATAACCGAATATTCCAACGCCGCATCTCCCGACTTGAACATGTTAATTTTCCGGTGCATGGGGTCGCGCCTCCCTAAACTTGATTGATGATGAAATCTTACATCTTGTCCTTTGAAAAGTCACGGCTATCCGGTATTTTTCGCAGCCCTATTCAAGTTTGACTAGATTATGTTTGTGTGGATATAATACGTAGTGTTGGTATTCAAATTTGATTAGTGTGGTCAGGTCATGGGGAGGGAGGAAATCGGTGTCTTCCGTTAGATTGCTCGTGTTAGGCTCCATATTGCGAAAAGGGATGAGTCACGGCTATGCTGTGTTGCGCGATATTACCTCTTGGCGGGCGGCCGCCTGGACAAACGTAAAGCCCGGGTCTGTTTATCATGCTTTGGACAAGCTTGAATCGCAGGGGATGACGAGGTCGGTGAATTCAGAGGACCATGTGAAGCTTGGCCCGTCGCGTAAGGAATATATCGTCACCGAACAGGGGAAAGCCGAATTTAAAGCTTTGCTTGAAGCGGCGCTTGCAAGTGTTGACATTCAGCAGCTTTCAGCGGGCATTGCTTTTATGGATATGCTGCCGCGGCAAAAGGTGATTGCGCTCTTGCAGCAACGCCGTCTCGAACTGGAAAAATCGATTCGTTTTCTGAGAAGTTTGCCGACGGACGAGTGCCCGGCTGAGCCTTCCAAGCATCCTGAGCTTGTTGGCATCTGGGTTGGTTATGTCGAGAATGAAGCCGGCGCTACGGAGCGGATATTGGCCCATGTTCAAGCGGGCAAATACGTATTCAAATCGGAATTGTTGGAGGAAGAATGATGAGACAGGCGGATTTTGAAGCATTTATTATGGCATTGCCGAATGTGCGGCGGGAGGGAACTTTCGGATATACGTTCTTTTTTGTCGGCGACGATCGCCGCCTGCCGTTTGTAACCATCGCCGATTCGGACAATGACTATGACGCGGTGTCCAACCTGAATCGAGCGGATGTATTTCGCCTCAATATCGGGGTAAGCAAAGCGATATTCAACCGTCTCACGGACGGCTTCGTGACGGAAGATATCGATTATTCCGCGCTGAACGTGTTTTTGCCCCATCCCCATTATGCGCGTCAGCACTTTGTGTGCATCCTTAATCCGGTCGGAGACAATGCCGAAAAAACGAAACAATTCATTGTAGAGGCCCATTCGATGGCGGCAGGCCGGCTTTCACGCAAGGGCGGGAGCCAGTTGTCGGAGGGCGGGGCTTGAAAAATATGGACTTGTGCTCCGCGCGAAAGGACGCCCCGCGCCTGTCGCTCAGGAAACCGCAATGGCATATCCTATGATGCCGGTTTCTTGTCGGTTTGGATTGACTTCGAGGACTTTGGCGCTGCCATGCGGAAAAACAAAGACGGTTGCACGTATATACCGACGCAAGTATAATAAAACTATGGAAGGAGCCGTGCGTCAACACGACTCCGACAGCACAGCAGACCGCTTCAAAGGCGGTCGGCTTCGGCAAAGCAATCAGCAATAGACCGTTTACCCGGCAGAGGGGCGGTCTATTTCTTTTGGTTGGACGCTGTGACGATGGCGACGACCAGCGTCAGCAGCCCAACGATGAACGCGCCGAAACCGATCATCAACATGAAAGCATCCTTAGTCTCCATAGGCATTCCCCCCTTCTCGAGAGGTAGCCAACCGCCCTTGCAAGCCGTTCAATGCGCTTGTCTTGTTATAGCATATCCATAGACCGGTCCGTACATACGTTCTTATTTTGAAATTTTGCTTTAGTGACGATTGTGGAGTCCCTGTGGTCGGTCCCAAGGCGAGGCAGCCGCCTGTGGCTGGGTCGAGCCGAACGAAACGCCGACAATTAGCCAATCCTCATTGAATTAACCTTACTGCCCTTGGGTTTTCGCTGCGGCATCCACGGTGTGCTTCAATAACGTGGCAATGGTAACAGGACCCACTCCGGCAGGAACCGGGGTAATGGCAGACGCGTAGGGGAGGCATGCCTCAAAGTCCACATCCCCGATATTCCCCGGATTGTAGCCGGCGTCCAATACAACGGCCCCTGGCTTGATCCAGCCCCCTTGAACGAACCTTGGCTTCCCGACCGCAGCCACAACGATGTCAGCCGACCGCACTATATTTTCCAGATGGACCGTCTTGGAATGGCACGTTGTCACCGTCGCATCTTTGTTCAGCAGCATGGCGGATACGGGCTTGCCGAGAATGGGGCTTCTGCCGATGACCACCGCATGCTTTCCCGATATCGGAAGACTGTAATAATCCAGAATGGCCATGATGGCCGCTGGAGTGCAGGAGGGAAAAGCGGCAAAGCCAAAAGCGTTTTGTGCGAAGCCTTGCGTCGTTACCCCATCCACGTCCTTTTCAATGGAGATCGCGTCGAATGCGGATCGTTCATCGATAAGATGAGGCACAGGATGCTGCAACAGGATGCCATGAACCTCCGGATCCTCGTTTAGCTGTTTTATAGCCTCCGTCAATTGTTCTGTTGTCGTCTCCTTGGGCAGATCAATACGAGTCGATCGGATGCCAAGCCGTTTGCAGGCATTCGCTTTCATTCGTACGTAGGTAGCCGAAGCCGGATCGTCACCGACCAAGACCGTCGCCAGGCAAGGAACGATTCCTTTTGCCAAAAGATGTTCCACACGTTTTGCCACTTGAACCTTTATATCCGCGGCAACCTTGTTACCGTCCAAAATGAACGCTTGAGCTTCCATCGTCATCAGCCTCCACCTCTTGATAAAAACATAAAGAGGCGCGGAGAAACGGTCTCCTTGCCTCTGCCCAGGCGATCGGCTGTTTGAAGTATGCGCTCCCCCGTGGTACTCCACGTTTCGCCAGTTACACATACCGAATGCTTAATTACAGTTTGCCAGAAATACGGGGTCATTGCAATATTCAACGCGAATGTAACTCGGCATGACAATCCTTTCAAAATGGCGTCAAATAAACTACACTCTATAGGTGCAATTTTAACTGTTGACTGCCAATTATTTGCACTGTAGAGTATAGTTAACGATGGAATAAAAAAACAATACCGTTGCCTTGCGGCTGCTTCATGCGCTGTTGGGAGAGGGGGCGCGTATGAGTCAGACGGGCGTTAAAACCCGCTTGTCGAGATGTTTGGGAGCGGCCTTTTTGCTGCAAGCGGCCACATCGCTGATCAGCGGGGCATTGCTGCTTAACCCGCTCGTTGATACGGACAACGTACGGAACACGATGCTTCATGTCGGGAATCATGCAGGTCTCGTACATGCGAGTATGATGGGGGACGTCGTTACGGCGTTAGGCATTATTTGGCTCGGAACGATGCTCTACGCGGCCGCGGAGAGACGCGGCAAGGTGGCGGCGCTGGTCGCGCTGGGGTTTTATGTGTTCGAGGCCGGCCTGCTTGCCGTGAGCAAAGTCGCGGTCTTCGTGCTGTTGTATGTGAGCCAGGAATTTGTCGCAACCGGAGACCGGAACTTGGAGATGATAGCCGAACTGGCTCTGGCGACGGAAGATTTCACCTACCGCTTGCATATGATCCCGTTTGGTCTGGGAGCGATCCTCTTTTATTTCTTGCTTTTTCAATCCCGTGTCGTCCCGGCGTGGTTATCGCTCTGGGGGCTCATCGCCGTTTCGCTCGTGCTTGTCGGCGCTTTGTGGATCGTTGCCGGCGTGCGCATGCCCCCCGCTTTCCTCGCACTCGCGCTGCCGTATGTCCCTTTCGAGTTTGCGGCCGGGGCATATATACTAGTCAAGGGCTTCATATTACAGCCTGAAAGGAACTGATCCCATGCAAGCGGTCGTATGTACGAAATATGGTCCGCCGGAAGTGCTTCAACTGAAGGAAGTAAGCAAGCCCTCCCCGAAGCGCGATGAAGTGTGCGTCAAAATTCACGCGACGGCGGTCACCGCGAGCGACATTTACATTCGAGGCTCGCAATTGCCGCTGCGATTCTGGCTGCCGATGCGTCTGTTTCTGGGTTTCACCAAACCGCGGAAGTCCATCATCGGCATGGTGCTGGCGGGAGAAATCGAATCGGCAGGCCAAGACATTAGACGGTTCAAAGCGGGCGATCAAGTTTACGGCGTTACCGGCTTCGGACTCGGCGCTTATGCGCAGTACAAATGCATGAAGGAAACCGACTCCATGTACGGGTGCCTGTCGCTCAAGCCCGCGAATATCGGCTACGAGGAGGCAACCGCTGCCGCGTATGGCGGGCTTTTGGCGCTGCAACGCATAGAAGAAGGCCCTATCGAACGGGGCCAGCGCGTTCTCGTCTACGGCGCTTCGGGCACTTCCGGAACGATGGCCGTCCAGTTGGCGAAGCATTACGGCGCGGAAGTTACCGCGGTATGCGGTACCCGCAACCTGGCATTCGTACAGTCTCTGGGTGCGGACAAAGTGATGGACTATACCCGGGACGATATGACCGATCTCATCGATCGTTACGACTTCATGCTCGATATGGCCGGCAAAGCCAAAACCTCCAAAGTCAAAGAAATGTGCAGGCAGTCGCTGCGCCCAACAGGCAAATCTATCTCCATCGACGATGGGAAGCTGGAACTGAATTCGGCGCGTCTGGCCAGGATCAAAGCGTTCATCGAGGCCGGGGCTGTTAAGCCGGTCGTCGATGCCGTCTACCCGCTGGCTCAAATCGCCGAAGCGCACGCCTATGTGGAACGCGGTCACAAAAGGGGCGGGGTAGCCGTATCCGTGCCGCATTCCGACTAAACGCATCTTCATTGCCGCGCCGGGGTTTTTGTTTGCAAGCCGTTGATGGAAAAGCTCAAAAAGGGCTGCAACAGGTCGCTTGCTTACTACCTGTCACAGCCCCCAAACCCGCGTCCGACGCAACCTCTCGGCTCTTACTCTTCTCCCGTAGCCACCGGATTGTCCGCGTACGAAACCCAATCGCTCCAGTTTCTTATTCCCTCCCCGTAAACCCCCTATGTTTGAACGCCAACAAAAGGCCAAGTGAAGCAAGGTAACACCCGGAAGGTTGGATGGACTGGGTTGTGCAGGGATAGGGGCTTGTTTGCAAGTTGTTGAATGGTTGTTTGCAACCGGCAAGTCTAGTTTGACCTTGTTTGACTTTTTTGATAGTATTTTTGTATAATACTGGTATATTGTTGGTTTTGGGAGATAGCGCCTTGGCGAGATACACCATCTAATTTAGCGAAAATCAAAACAGTAGGAGGGATGCTTATGAAAACACTGTGGAACATGGTCGAGGGCATCAATGTTGGAATTCCTCCTTTCGTAGTGCGCATCAAAAAGCCAGGCTTTTCTACCTTCGCTAAGATATCTCTCAAAACCAATAATAGATCTCTGCTATAAACCACCAAAGGGGGATAGGAAATGCTGAGCAAACAGGACTTGGGAAGCTTCATTATCGAATGTCTTGAGCAAAAAGGTGGACAAGCAACTATTGTTGAAGTCAGTAAGTTCATCTGGGATAACTATGAAAGTGGTTTGCGGAGCTCAGGTAACCTATTTTATACTTGGCAATACGATTATCGTTGGCAAGCGACATTGTTGCGGAAACAAGGTATTCTAAAAGATGCAGATGATTCTCCAAATGGTGTTTGGGAATTATCTAAAGCCGCCAGCCAGTGGACCATATAAATAAACCTTTCAAAGCATCAAGAAAACATGCTTTGCCTGGAAAACGCTCACAGATTATTATCAATCAGGAAGAAATAGATTTCCTTCGAGGATATTTATACCCTAGTATGCCTTCATGTGTTAAAGAAGCAGTTGAGAAAGCCGAGTTCGACGATCTGCGGCGCGGTTTGTAAGTGGTCATCCGAGAAGTCGTTGGTCCGAGGCAACTGGTAGTATCATTAAACTTAACACATTGGAAACCCTAAAACGAAAGGGTAATAGTTTGAAGGATCTTGTGGGGTTTGAAGTGCGATTATATACGCTATATGTCAGGAGCGTGGATTGTGCCGGAAAGAAACGACATTCGGACTTCAAAACTTACGTTCGCGGTGTACTTGGATCAGGTACATTCGATCATTTTGATAAAGAAATTGTTCAGCAAGCAAAAGATAAGTAAGGTTCAGAACAGTACGGGGCGTAGAATATGGTTCTAGTCATTGGTGACAAAATAATAAGAACTTACTATAAGGGGGTGACTGTAGGCGAGTCGCCCTAATTCTTTATTACCATATATTTGACGAATGTTGTATGATTATGG
>CAYYCV010000159.1:0-10825 GCA_964470405.1 uncultured Caryophanales bacterium | reverse complement strand
GCCCAATAGCCCGATGCCGCCCGCTCGTCACGCCGGTTCGATCTCGGCCCCGACGGGCTGTAAAATCGGAAATCAGCGGGCAAACCCAAAGCCATGTCGAGCGCCGATTGCCGAGCGCTCGCCCCCGCCCGCCCAATGTTCGCTTGTAAGATGTGGAACGGTATGTTATAATTTGCTTTGGTATTTTTCGATATTCTCGGCACAGGAGAGTGGGGCAACCCACTCTTTACATTTTGCTTAGGCCGTTTTCAGCATGGATACTATGAAAACCATTGGCCCGCCCTGGAGGTGAATGCATTGGCTCATCAAACCATTCCATCGATCGTTGAAGAGATTCTTCAGCCTTTTCTGGAGCCGTCCGGCTTCGAACTGGTTGATGTGGAATACGTGAAAGAGGGGAAAAATTGGTTTCTGCGCGTGTTTGTGGATAAGGCGGGGGGCATCGACATCGATGATTGCGGAAAAATCAGCGAATATCTCGGCAAAAAGCTGGACGAATCCGATCCGATTCCCGAGGCGTATTTTCTCGAGGTTTGTTCGCCCGGAGCGGAAAGGCCGCTGAAGAAAACGGAAGACTACCATCGCGCGGTGAATAAAGATGTTTTTGTCACAACGAATACGCCGATCGGCGATCGGACGGAATTTGAAGGAAAGCTCCTGTCCTTTGACGGCCAACAGTTGGAAATCAAGGCAGGCAAAAGCAAGGTGACCGTACCACTGGACAAAGTGGCCAACGCCCGTTTGACAATCATTTTCTAAAAAAATATTTTTCCTGGAGAATAGGAAGGGGGAACTCGATTTTAATGAACATGGATTTTATGGAGGCACTGACAGAACTGGAAAGGGAGAAAGGAATTTCCAAGGATGTGCTGATCGAAGCGATCGAAGCCGCGCTCATTTCAAGCTACAAGCGCAATTTCAACACGGCGCAGAACGTGAGGGTGGACATCGATCGCCAAACCGGATTGATTAACGTGTATGCCAGAAAAACGGTGATGGAGGAATGCCTTGATCCGCGTATGGAAATCTCGTTGGATGCGGCTCGGGAGATCAATCCGAATTATCAATTGGACGACATTGTGGAAATCGAAGTAACGCCGCGGGAGTTTGGACGGATCGCCGCTCAAACGGCCAAACAGGTCGTGACCCAACGGATTCGCGAAGCGGAGAGGGGATTGATTTACGATGCGTTTATCGACAAGGAAGAAGACATTGTAACAGGCATCGTGCAGCGCCAGGATCAGCGCAATATCTACGTCGATCTGGGCAAGGTGGAAGCGATTCTGCCCTTCAACGAATTGATGCCGAATGAACGTTTCAATCACGGAGACCGGATCAAAGCTTACATTACCAAAGTGGAGAATACGACGAAGGGCCCGCAAATTTTGCTGTCCCGGACCCATCCCGGTTTGCTGAAACGGCTGTTCGAGCTGGAGGTGCCGGAGATTTTCGACGGCGTGGTTGAAATTCGCTCGGTCGCCCGCGAGGCGGGGTATCGTTCCAAAATCGCGGTGTATTCGCGCAATCCGGAAGTCGATCCGGTCGGCTCCTGCGTCGGTCCGCGGGGCGTTCGCGTACAGACGATCGTCAATGAGCTGCGGGGGGAGAAAATCGATATTGTCCATTGGTCGGAGGATCCCGAAGTTTACGTGGCCAACGCTTTAAGCCCTTCCAAAGTGGTGAATGTGGAAGTGTTTGAGGAGGAAAAGATGGCCCGGGTCATCGTGCCCGATTTTCAGTTGTCGCTGGCGATCGGGATCAAGGGACAAAACGCCCGATTGGCCGCCAAATTGACCGGCTGGAAAATCGACATCAAGAGCGAGTCTCAAGCCGGGGATGAAGGATATGAGAGCGATTATGACCCGGAGATCGACTCGGAGATGGAGCCGATCGAGTAAACAACAAGCACGGCGCCAGCCGCGGCGGGGGGATTTGCAATGAAAGTCAGGCGCGTACCTTTAAGAAAATGCGTGGCTTGTCAGGAAATGATGCCGAAAAAACAACTGATTCGCGTCGTTCGCACGCCGGAGGATGAAGTGCTGATCGATCTGAACGGCAAAAAATCGGGAAGAGGCGCCTACCTGTGCGGAAAAGTGGAGTGCTTCCGCCTGGCCAGGAAGATCAGAGCTTTTGACAAGGCGTTGAAGCATAGCGTTCCCGTTGAACTGTATGAACGGCTGGAACAGGACTTTATCCGCGTTGAGCCGCAATTCAAAGCGGCCGGGGAGAGGTCCGGCGATGAATAGCCAAATTAGATCCTATTTGGGTTTGTCCATGCGTGCGGGGAAAATTGCGAGCGGGGACGAGGCGGTCTTGAAATCGATCCGGTCGGGCCAGGCCAAATTGGTTCTGATCGCCGAAGACGCTTCGGATAACGCCAAAAAGAAATACGGCGACAAATGCCGTTCGTTCCAGGTGCCGATCGCCTCGTGCGGGAGCAGGTGCGAGTTGGGCGAGAGCATTGGAAAGGAACAAAGGGTTGCCGTTGCCGTCACGGATCCCGGCCTGGCGCAGTCGATCCGAAATTGCTTGAAAAAACCTGTGGAGGTGGAAAATATTGAGTACACAAGACAACAAGGACAAATTGAGAGTTTATGAATATGCCAAATCTTTGAATATGAGCAGCAAGGAAATCATCACGATCCTAAAAAGGTTGAATATACCGGTGAACAATCACATGAGCGTGATGGAGAATGAAGCGATTGACAGCGTGGAGAAATTTTTTCGGGATATCAAGGCCAACGCCGCGGCCAGACATGCGGCAAACGAGGCGTCGCGGGCCAATGCTTCCAAAAACAACAACGTGAGAAAACAGAAAGGCGACGCGGTTTCTTCGCCGGCCGCCTCAGCCTCATCCGCGCCGTCTGCGTCGGCCTCCAGGCCCGCGTCTTCCGCGTCGTCGGCCTCGTCCGCCCGCCCCGCCCCGAGGCATTCGTCTGCCGACAGAACCGGGACGGCGGGCAGAGGCGGAAACGAGCGTTTTTCCAGGCGGCCGAACGCGGCTTCCCACGACCAGCAGCGCAGGCCCGATTCCCAGCCGGATCGCGGCAGGCCGCAGCAGCAAGCGCAGGCGCACGGGAGGAAGGAAGGCGGAGCGGATCAACAGGCGAATCGCCCCAAGCGGACATTCGAGCCCGCCGCGAAAGAGACGGCCAACCGCCCTTTCAATTCGTCGAACAACAGAACTTCCGGTGCCCAGCCCAATAAAAAACCGTTCAGTCCCGCCATTCATGACAATTCGGATACTTCCGCAAGCAAAGGCAAGACGACCAAGAAAACCAAGCCGAATCAAAAGCGTTTTGACGATAATAAAACGAGCAATTATAAAACCGGAGGCTCCTTTAGAAATCAAAGGCGGAACCAGCGGGATCGCGGCCGCCAGCAGGATCAAACGGTAAAGAAAGAGAAAATCGACAACACGCCGAAGAAAATCATCGTGCGCGGCAACATGTCGGTCGGCGATCTGGCCAAATTGCTTCACAAGGATGCGTCCGAAGTCATCAAGAAGCTGATGCTTCTCGGAACGCTGGCGACGATCAATCAGGAAATCGATCTGGATACGATCCAATTGGTCGCCGACGATTATAAAGTCGATGTGGAGATCAAGCTTCCGGTCGAAGAGGATTATTTCGAAATGGAAGAGGAGAAAGACGATGAAGCGGATTTGCGCGAGCGGCCGCCTGTCGTCACGATCATGGGCCACGTAGACCACGGGAAAACCACGCTGCTTGACGCGATACGCCATACCCGGGTCAGCGAAGGGGAAGCGGGGGGCATCACCCAGCACATCGGAGCTTACCAGGTCGAGATCAAAAACAAGAAGATCACCTTTCTCGACACGCCGGGCCACGAGGCGTTTACGACCATGCGGGCCAGAGGCGCGCAGGTTACGGATATTACGATTTTGGTCGTGGCCGCGGACGACGGGGTGATGCCGCAGACGATTGAGGCGATCAACCATGCCAAAGCGGCCAATGTGCCGATTATCGTCGCCGTGAATAAAATCGACAAACCCGATGCCAACCCGGATCGGGTCAAGCAGGAATTGACCGAATATCAGCTTGTCCCCGAGGAGTGGGGCGGCGATACGATCTTCGCCAACATTTCCGCCAAAAACCGGGTGGGGCTCGACGATCTGCTGGAAATGATCCTGTTGGTGGCCGAGGTTCAGGAAATCTAGGCAAATCCCGACAAAAGAGCGCGGGGTACGGTGATTGAAGCGGAGCTGGATAAAGGGCGGGGCCCGGTGGCGCGTTTATTGATCCAGGCCGGGACGCTTAAAGTCGGCGATGCCTTTATTGCCGGCGTATGTTTTGGACGCATTCGAGCCATGGTAAATGACAAGGGCAGAAGAATCAAGGAAGCGGGGCCTTCCACGCCGGTGGAAATTACCGGTTTGACCGAGGTGCCGCTGGCCGGCGACCCGTTTATCGTTTACGACGACGAACGCAAAGCCAAGATGATCGCGGAGCGCAGATCGAATACGTTGAGGCAGTCCGAGCTTGGCGCGAACACCCGCGTGACGCTGGACGACTTGTACAAGCAAATCAAGGAAGGCGAAATCAAGGAGCTGAACATCATCATCAAGGGCGATGTTCAAGGCTCCGTGGAAGCGTTGAAAGGCTCGCTGGAAAAAATCGAAGTGGAAGGCGTTCGGGTCAAAATCATCCATACCGGAGCCGGCGCGATTACCGAGTCCGATATCATTTTGGCGTCCGCTTCCAACGCGATCATCATCGGGTTCAACGTTCGGCCGGAATCGGCGGCGAACGCCACCGCCCAGCAGGAGCATGTCGATATCCGCCTGCATCGGGTCATTTATAAAGCAATTGAAGAAATCGAATCGGCGATGAAAGGCATGCTGGATCCGGAATATAAGGAAAGTGTGATCGGGCACGCGGAAGTCAGGAGCACGTTTAAGATCAGCAAGGTCGGGACGATCGCCGGGTGCATGGTGACCTCCGGCGAAGTTCGGCGGAACGCGGAAGCCCGCCTGATCCGCAACGGCATTGTGATATACGAAGGAAAGATCGATTCTCTGAAAAGATTTAAGGACGATGCCAAAGAGGTCGCCCAAGGCTACGAGTGCGGGATCACTTTGGACAATTTCAATGATCTCAAAGAAGGAGATACCATTGAAGTGTTCGTGATGGAGACTGTGGAGAGGTGAGGTTCCAATGGCTAAAATTCGTGTTGGCCGTGTAGGGGAGCAAATCAAGAAAGAACTGAGCCAGATTTTGCAGGCGGAATTTAAAGACCCCAGAATCGGTTTCACGACGGTTACCGGGGTGGAGGTAACCAACGATCTCTCGCAGGCCAAGGTATACTTGAGCGTCATGGGGGATGATCAGCAGAAGGAAGACACGCTGGCCGCGCTCGCCAAAGGCAGCGGATTTCTGCGCACGGAGCTGGGGCGCCGAATCCGGCTTCGCCATACGCCGGAACTGATCTTCAAATTCGACCGCTCGATCGATTACGGCTCAAAAATCGAGACGCTGCTTCAGCAGCTCAATCGCGGGGACCAGGGCGAATGAATGCACTATTTCAGACCGCGCGGGATTTCATTCAAGCGCACGATCAGTTCCTTGTGGTTTCCCATGTCCACCCGGATGGGGATGCCGCCAGTTCCACCCTGGCCGTCGGATGGATGCTGACGCATTTAAACAAGCGGTTTTGGATGATGAACGAAGGGGAAATCCCCGACAAATTCAAATTTTTAAAAAACAGCGGGCAAATTGCCAGTTTTGCTTCCCCCGAGGCAAAAAGGACCTTCCGGCACGTGATCGCGGTCGACTGCGCGGACTATTCGCGCATCGGCCAATTGCGTTCGCTGATCGCCGATGATGCGGCGATTCTGAACATCGATCACCATCCGACGAACGACCGTTTCGGCGAGGTGGCGCTGGTGCGGGACGATGCCGCGGCCACCGCGGAAGTGCTGTTTGATCTGATTGAATGGATGGACATCCCCTGGCATACGGACCTCGCCGAGTGCATCTATACCGGATTGCTTACCGATACGGGCGGATTTCGGTATTCCAATACGTCTTCCAAAGTATTGCTGATCGCCTCCAGGCTGGTCGGCCTCGGGGTGAACGGCTCGCGGCTCGCGGACGCCCTGCTCGAAACGATGTCCTACCGGCAGGTGATGATGCTGAAAACGGCCTTAAGCGGTCTGGCTTTCGACGAACGGCGTCAAATCGGCTGGTTCGTCATTTCGCAGGAGCAGTCCGAGCAGTTTCAAGCGCGCGATGAGGATTTCGAAGGGCTTGTCAATTATCCCCAAAATATAGAAGGGGTCGAAGTGGGATTGATGTTTAGAGAAATGGGCGCGCGGAAAGTCAAAGTCAGCTTTCGTTCTTCCGGGCTGGTCGATGTGGCCCAAATCGCCAAATCTCTCGGCGGCGGCGGGCACGTTCGCGCGGCCGGCTGCACGTTGGAGACGACGCTGGAGCAGGCGGTGAGCCAGGTCGTCCCGAAAATCAGGGCGGCCTTGCCATGAATCGGCTGGAAGGCGTGCTGCCCGTATTCAAACCTTCCGGCTTGACGTCGCACGATGTGGTGGGTCGGCTGAGAAAAATGTTGAACATGAAGCGCATCGGGCATACCGGGACGCTCGATCCGTTGGCAACCGGCGTGCTGCCCGTCTGCCTCGGGCGATCCACCCGACTGGCGGAATATATACAGGACCGGCCGAAATGCTATGAGGCGACGCTGCGATTTGGCATGTGCACCGACACGGATGATCTTGCGGGCCGCGTTTTGATCGAAGAAGCGCATCCGGCCGTCACGGAAGCGCAGATCAGGCGAGTGTTGCCGCGGTTTGTCGGAACGATTCGGCAGATCCCCCCGATGTATTCGGCGGTCAAAATCGACGGCCAAAGGCTGTATCATTTGGCCAGACAGGGGCTGCAAGTGGAAAGGCCCGCAAGGCAAGTGGAAATCTATCGCATTGAAATCATCGGTTGGCGGTTGGATCAGCCTTTCCCCGAGGTGCGGTTTGAGGTAGAATGTTCGAAGGGCACTTATATTCGCACCCTGTGTGTCGATATCGGACGGGCGTTGGAGCTTCCTGCGGTCATGTCCGATTTGGTCCGCACGATGAGCGGGAATGTTCGGATCGACGGGTGCGTGACGCTGGATCAGATTAAAGAATGCGCCGATCAAGGAACCGTCGAACGCTATGTTATTCCCGCCGATCGGGCGCTGGATCATTTTCCGGCTTGCACGCTGACAGCGGAGCTTGCCAAACGGGGGATGCAAGGACGAAAGATTGCATTGGATGAATTGTCATGTTCTTTTTCCGAAGAGAACGAATTGTGCCGGGTATACAGTGAAGAGGGGCAGTTTACAGGTATTTTTAAAATTCAACATGCCGAACGGCAGCTAGTTCCGCACAAGATTTTTTTGGATTCGCAGAATTAGCAGAAGGAAACGTAGGTGAAATTTTGAGAACTGTTCATTTGACACACCCTTTGGCGCCGAGTGAGTCTGAATCGGTTTTTCCGCCGTCGGGGCAAGTTTTGGCCATCGGCTTTTTCGATGGTGTGCATCTCGGTCATCAAGAGGTCATTCAACGGGCGCTGTACCATGCCAAATACGAGCATATTCCGGCGTCGATTTTGACCTTTTCGCCGCATCCAAGGGAAGTGCTCGGCCAACTGCGCGATCCCAAATTGATCACGCCGCTGGAAGACAAGCTGGCGCTTTTCGCCGACTTTGGCATCGATACGACCTATGTGTTGAAGTTTGATCGCGCGCTTTCGCAACTGTCTGCGGAAGCCTTTGTCAACGAGGTGCTGGGGCGTATGAAGCTGCATACGGTGCTGGTCGGGTTTAACTTTACCTTCGGTCGTCTGGGCAAGGGAGATGTCCGGCAATTGAGGGAATGGAGCGCCGGCAAATTCAAGCTGTCCGTGGTCCAGCCGTTTCATCACGGGGATCATCGGGTGAGCAGCACACTGATCCGCGAGAAGCTGTTTTCCGGGGATGTCGTGAAAGTGGCTGAACTGTTGGGCCGGCCTTATGCCTTGAAAGGGCGGGTCGTGCAAGGGGACGGGCGCGGGAGAACGATCGGCTTCCCGACGGCCAATCTGCAGTTGGAAAGGCCGTACCACGTGCCGGGCAAAGGGGTCTATGCCGTTCGGGTGCGGGTGGACGGCGCGCGCTGTCGCGGCGTGATGAACATCGGCGTGAAGCCCACGTTTTCGGAAAAGCGGGAAGCGCCCACGTTGGAAGTGCATATTATGGATTATGAAGGGGATCTTTACGGCCGGGAAATCGAAGTGCAGTTCATTGCGTTTTTGCGCGCGGAGACCAAGTTTGCTTCCGTGGAGGAACTGGTCGGGCAAATTGGCCGTGACGTGGAGCAGGCCCGGAAATGGTTGAACGACTGAGTTCATGGCCTAAGGTAAGGCATTTGATTTCACGGCTTGATGCCGTTTGATTGTGCGGCATGATCACGTGGCTTGATCACGTTGAGGTATCGAATTTTTCCAAAATAGTGGTTGTGGGCTGCGTTCATTTTTCTTTCGTTTGACCGATTTTTGTTTGGCCGATTTCCTTCCGGCTGGCTTCCATCTGATTGCCTTCTGTCGGGTTGACCACCCGATGGACTTCCGTCCGGTTGGCCATCCGATCGGCTTCTGTCCGATTGGCCTCCACAGGGTCGGTTTCTGCTTGATTTTCCCCGTACCAAGGGTTTAAATGCACCAAAACTTCATCGACGTCCGGATGGGCGTCTATGATGGACTTTTTAATATTGCGGCCGATATCGTGCCCTTCCCTGATGGAAAGATCGCCCGCGACGCTGACCCGCACATCGACCAGAATGTAATGTCCGTGTTCGCGCGCACGCAATCGGTCAATCCGCTTGACTTGGGAAATCGTTTGGACAAGCTTGCGGTAATGCTCCAATTGGGCCGGGTTGATGTTTTTCTCCATCAGGACGTCGATCGATTCCCGTCCCATATGGATGGCCAGCCGCATGACCAGGATCGAAACGATGATTCCGGCGGCGGGATCTCCATAGGCCAACAACGGAAGATTCATCGACTTGCCCAACAGAGCCAGCCCGATTCCCGCGACGGCGGCAAGGGACGCATACACGTCGGACAGATGATCGTACGCCGTCGCGATCAAGCTTTTGCTGTTTACGCGTTGACCGATCCGGATGGTATATACATAAAGAATTTGCTTCCAAACGAGCGAAATGAAGGCGGCAATCAGGGCGATGACATGGGCTTCGGTTGACGGGGCCAAAAAAGCTTCTATGGACTTGTAGGCGAGCAGAAGCGCCGCCAGACCCAGGATCACAGCGACGATACCCGCGCTGATCACCTCCGCCTTCCCGTGTCCGTAGGGATGATCTTCGTCCGCCGGCTGGCTGGATATGCGCATGGCGCCGAAGGCCGCTGTGGAGGCGATCACATCCCCCGCGTTATGAATTCCGTCGGCGACCAGCACCTGGCTGTTGAACAGAAATCCGACGGCGATTTTTAAAATGGTCAGCGCCACATTGCTGATCAGGCTGATCCAAACGGCGAACATCGATTTTCTCTTTCCCGAATACATCATTCGTTCCCCCAACCATGTTTATTGCCCCAAGGAAACAAAAACCTTCAACCTGTTGCGGTTGAAGGTTTTATTCGTTTCGAATTGGATTTGAACATCGGATTATCCTCATATTTGTCACCCGTTTCCAAGAATACGCCTTTCATTATACTATACATTGTTCCGCGTTTCAAAACATCTTTTGCCGCGAAGCCGACGTTTGCCGCGAATAGCGCGATGGGCAGACGGAAGTCGAGCGTTACTGCGATCCCGAGAGGAGCTCGAATTCTTTTTCCCTTCGTGCCCGTTTGGCGCCAATACCTGCAAAAGTGCATCTATTCGGGGCATGTTTCGGGCGTCGTGGGAAAATACCTGCGATAATGCAGGTATTTCAAGGCGGACCGCCGCAAATGGGGCGCTGCGCGCAGAATACCTGCACTTTTGCAGGTATCCCCCCTGTGCATCTCATCCACGGGGAAAATAGATGCACTTTTGCAGGAATTTTAACCCGAAAGGTTAAAATATTGGCTCGCTTTCAGATCGAGCGGCACTCGGGCCTGCCCGATCGATTATGACGGCCCGGTGCAAGGCTCAGCCCCGCCGCATGGACGATGGTGAAACCGATGCGATGCGGAAACAGTTTACTTCCTTCGTCTGAATGTGGTATACTATTCCTCGTTGCGAGAGCGGATTGCCGTTTGCTCGAGCGACGGATGAACCGCAGCATGGAAAATCGACTCACCGACGATTTCTGGGCTGCCGGGGATGAAATCGAAAAGGAGGTGAACAGGATGGCATTGACGCAAGAGCGCAAGCAGCAATTAATCGCAGAACACAAAACGCATGAATCCGATACCGGATCGCCCGAAGTACAAATTGCTATCCTTACCGAGAACATTATCAATTTAACGGAGCATCTGCGGGAGCATAAGAAAGATCATCATTCCCGCCGCGGCCTGCTTAAAATGGTAGGACAGCGCAGGAAATTGCTGAGCTATTTGAAGAAAAACAATCTTCAACGGTACAGCGCGCTAATCGAAAAACTCGGCTTAAGAAGGTAGAAAATCCCAATGAACGCAGCCTGCTGCCATCTTTTCTAGGCGAAATAGAGCCTGAGGATGATCAGTGGGCTGTTGCTTATTCTTTCCGTGCGTTTTTATGAAAAGAGAAAAGCAGGAAATACTATGGAATATGCAGAATGTTTAAAAGTGCAGTGAAAAACGAGGGCTTCGGGGTGGGGGGGTGGGTGTAGGGGTCCGTAGGCCGCCGAAGT
>CAYYCV010000158.1:0-10844 GCA_964470405.1 uncultured Caryophanales bacterium | reverse complement strand
TCCATCTCACATTGAAAATTTAAAGGCCCGATTCCGGGCGCCCTTGAACCAACGGAGGTGCCTTACTTTATTAAATACATCGATAAACCATGCTTGATACAATAAACGTATAGTTTACCACCGGTAGTGACAGGAAACCTGCAACTTGGGCTTTGTTCCGGGTACAACCGATTCAGAAATACCCTGTCACTTTTAACATAGGCCGCAAAAGAAAGATAATGATCTTTATCCATTGGATGGTCAAAGGTGACAAAGTAATCCGTATCCATTTCCTCTATTGTGATTTTGTGTTTAACAGTTGCATCCATGGGCAATATACGTTCCAGTTTTCTTCCACAGCAGAATATGGAGGCGCCTCCTGTGCTAACCAAAATATTTCCACATGAAGGACATACATAAAAACGCACCTTGTCAATATTTCCGCTGTCCGGCTTATTTGATGTAATTTCCCCCTCCATCATCTGTTTCATATCAACGCCCAAAATAACAGATAGCTCTGGCCACAGTGATAAATCAGGGCATCCCAACCCGCATTCCCATTTGGAAACCGTTTTATTTTGAATGCCCAGCGCATCTGCAACATTTCTCTGGGTAAGATTTTTTTCCTTTCGCAGCTTGGCAATTAATTTACCTATTTTCACACCATCCATGCCTCCACCTCCATTTCTTCTTTTAGGAGAACAAACTTATAGAAACCTTGTAATGATTTGAACCAACCTTGATGGAAGTTGCTTCAAATCGGTTATATCCAACGTGTTTTCAGCTCCGTAAAGTTCACGGATAGCCTCTTTATCCTGCCCAATAGCCGCGGCAAGGAACCGAATGCCTTTACGCCTGAATTCCTGTAAAGTATCCTTCATATCATAAGCTGCTTTTTCACCTGTGTAATCAGGCATAGCCTTCGGCTGACCGTCACTGATGCTGATGATTAATTTGGTTTTTTGCGGTGCATGAAGCAATCTATCGGAAATAATACGCAACGCCATACCATCCCGGTTATTGCTGCGAGCCTGAATGTTCATAAGAGCATATTTTTCATTCGCATTTTTGCTTTCAAAGTCTACATATGCATAAATAGACATTTGTTCCCGTTTGGAGCGATCTGCCGTATCCCCGTAAACCATGATCGGAATGCCGCACCCAGTGCAGAATTCATATAAAGCAACGGCTGCCTCTTTTGCTGCATCTAAGCGGCCGAAGGCTGACATAGACGCTGATTCGTCAATCCTGAGGGCAACTGCAAGGGAGGGTTCTTCCGCAGGGGGGCGCTTACGGGCAAATACGCGGAAATCCAAAGAGGCGGTCTGATCCGCACAAAATTTTGAGCCATAAAGCTGAGATTTGGCAAATTCAGCGGAAACGTCATGCTCTAAAAGCGGGTTTGTTTTGCGGATCAATTCTCGAATGACCGGCAGCAAGGCTGCGGCCATGCTGTTATATTCTCCCCGGTTTTGCCCGGTAGCTTCCGGTCGGTGGACAATAAGCTTAATGGCCTCGTGGAGGCTGCCTTGAACACTTTGCCGCGCTTCCATATTCAACTGTTTACGAAATTCTTTTTTTTGTAATTCGTCTGTATCGGACTTATCAAGCTCATGGTAAAATGGAGTGCCGTTTTCTCCATTATCATGGCTTGAAACATCGGTATTTTTATCGCTGCTCGCATCCGAATGCCCTTCACTTTCCGCTGATTTCCTCAGACGGATTGCATTTTTGTCAGCTTGATCCGGCCCTGCGGAATATTCCCCGTTTTCGGAAATATGAAGTTCCATGACTTTCGGATTCTCGCCATCTGAATGGGAATGACAAACCGTATCTAATTCCTCAAGCTTATCTGTCAAGCCATGGCTTGCCAATGCCTGTTCTAAAATGGCAAGCTCCTGTGGGTCGGTGGTAATTTTGTAGAGCACCTTAAAATATAGAGCGTTTCGTACTGATGCACCACCTGCAACGGCATCAACCCAAAAGAAATAGGATCGCATCCCGGCTACGCCTTTAATGGCATTGGCCCGGGCCGTTTCATCCAGCAAAATAATAGTTTCGGCTAAAAGGGAAAGAACATGTTCAGAATGATAGCCGGTCTTGGCTTTGGCCCGTTCCATCATAACCGCTTTGGGTGGTAAGTCCAGTTTTTCAGCATGCTGTACCCGATCTCTCAAAGCTTCATTTAAAGGCCGGTAGCCATTATAGCCGCGGTTTGTTGTAATGACAGCAATAAAATCCGGATGTCGATGTACGATACGATCAGGTAAATTTAGACTCCCATCTGGTTCCAATGCGGAATTTAAAGCCATTAAAACAGCAGCATCCCTAATCACCGTGGGTTCCTGAATTTCCAGAAGCCATCCATTTTCATAAGCACGGACAATTTCTGACGGATAATAGCGGTATTCAACCGTATCCGATTTATCTTTTCCCGACAATACCGGGAGAATAGAGCCAAGCACATCGGATTTATCCATATCGGCAAAGCAAGTTACTTTCGTATAAGGCAGGTTGAAATCGGCAGAGAGGGCTTTGGCAAGCTGGGTTTTCCCCGAACCTGCATCGCCCTCCAGTAAAATGGTGCTGATTTTCATTTCACCGCGATTCCAATGTCCTGCTACTTCTTGATATATACGTTTTTCCGCTTCACTTTCAATATGCGAAGACGGTTTTTGCCAAACAAGGGATTGCTCCTCTTCGGTTAGCCGTCTGGCAGGTGACAAAACACAAATCTGTTTCATATTCGAGGCTCCCCTAATGTTAAGCGTTTAATGTCGGATGGATAGGCATTTCATCGCCATATCCTCCTTGCCTTTGGATTGGAAGCAAGACACTGTTCTCTTAAGCTTTCCAACTTCGCTGTATGATCTTCGTTGGGGTCGTCATACTTCAACACTTTGATAACGGATCGTTCAAATCCTTCCAGACCATATTTATTCCAAAGTTCCTGCAACTGTTTATTGGGGTGCCAGTTGGCTGACAATTTTGTATCAGTGCTGTTAAAGCCCGCTTTTGTATCTTTGGAAATGCCCAAGAATACTTCGCCGGTTTCTTTACAGCAGTAAGAAATTACGCCCATTTCCGGGCGTCTGTTTTTATAGGCTTCTAAAAGTTCTTTTTTTCTTTTCATATCCATCATTTTCACCTCTTCACCTTGACTCTAGTATAAACCAATATACTTCAAAAAATAATCCACGCTCCGTAGACCCCAATAGGTGGATTATTCAATGGCTCTCCGAATCATAGCAGGCAAATCGTGTCCTTTCCGAAAACAAAAAAGCCGAAGAATCGGAGTGCAATAACGCACTTTCATTCTCCGGCTTACCAAAAAGCGATATTTTTTGCTCATTTTCTGCCCCTCTCTACCTTGGCGATCATAGCTGAAAACCCAATGTAGTAGACGAGATTAAAGACAGCCACAACTTTCTCGTTTGGCGGCAACGGTCCCCAGATGGAATTGGCATTAAACAGCAGCAACGCCGCAAAGACGAGCGGCATACCGTAATGACTTCCAAAGTTGCCGACGGGCCGTGTGGATCTCATATACAACATCAGACCGATTAACAATAACGTCGCTTCGATGGCGAAGCTCCAGAAGATGCTATGGTAAACGCCGAATCCGACCTTAAACCGGTTGCCGAGCAGCGGCAAATCCCGATCATGGACGATCAGATCGAGCAGCCAATGCGAGAATACGGTCGTTGCCACGAGCGCTGCGGAGGCATAACTTTGGCGGCAGCCTACGGTCAGGCGGTATGCGAATAACGCAACAATCGACCATAATAGCGCGGCGACAAGCCCGTGCGAGTAAGGTATATAAGTCAGGTGGATCGGGCTTGCCGGCAAAGGATGATGCGTATCCGCCTTTTCGATACCGAGCAGGATAAGCGGACTCCATACGAGATCGAGCCATTGCGCCGCCAAGAACAAATGCCATAGCTTGATCGTCGGATCGACCTTTTTCACTATATAACTAACGGAATAATGCCCGCCTAACATCCCATCGCCCCCATGCAAATTTTAGTATGGATCTCTTATCCAATGTGGTATGTTAAGGATAAAATATCCAATGGTCATCCGAACATTGACCGTGGTCATGATTTCGTCATCTTGCCGAGGGGGAAGGGGAGTCCGTTGCGAACGGTTTTTATCGTAATGAGATTGCTGGGATACGGGTGTCTCATTGCTTTCGTTTATTTGCATGCCGGGCTTCGGATCGAATGGGAAAGCGCAGTAAGCGCGGCCATCTCTTTGTGGTGTATATGGGATCATTGGAAAAAGCCGGATGCAGCCGTGAACATCATACGTTTGGGTATTGCAGTAGAGGCGGCTCTTATACTCACGTGGGTATTCGTTGTCCGCGACGTCGTCGTACTGTTCGCGTTGCTCTCGCCGCTGGCGCGTTCGTGCATTCATCTGAATTGGCGGGACAATATCCTGATCTTGCTGGCGGAGATCGCCGGGGTTGGGATTGTTTGCGACTATTTGCATGCCGACCCGACCGTTCTGCTCGTTGTGCTTCCTGCCGCCGGAGGCTACGTTTTCGTCGTTGGGGCTTTACTGAAGCGAAGGGAGCAAGCCCACCGTTTGCTTGCGGTATCCGCATTCGAAAGGGAGCTGTATGCGCAAGACGAGGAACGAGTCCGCATCGCTGGACAGCTTCACGACAGAACAGGTCAATACTGGGTGGCCATTACCCGTGCCCTGGATGTCGCCAAGAGAGTGGAAGGCGAGCAAAGGCTGCAATTCATCGACAAAGCGCGGCAAGCTTCGCTCGAAGGATTGGAGGAGATGAGAACGGCCGTGGGGCGATGGAACGACGGTTTGCAGACGCCGGAAGATTGGATGCGATTAATGGAACGATCTGTACGCCGGTTTGGCGAAATCGCGGGCATTCCGATTGCCCTGAACATTTCGTCGATTCCTTGGCATCGTTTGGAACATTCCGCGGAGGTTGCGGAGACGATCGCGCGGACGACCATCGAATCGATGACGAATGCCGTACGTCATGGCAAAGCGGGAGCGATCGTCGTTCGGGTAGAAGCCGGGATCGAAGGCATTCACGTTATTGTGCAAGACGACGGTGAGGGCTTCGGAGCGAACGGGAATGCGACTTCCGCTGCCGCTATGGGGACGGGAATCAGAACAATGATAGAGCAGGCGCACACTTTCGGGGGAAGTTTCTCGATCGAAGCGGGACTCGAGCGGGGAACGACTGTTTCCCTCCGGTTCCCTTATCATACGGAAATGAAGGAGATTGCAGAATGATACGGATCGGAATCGCGGAAGATCAAGCGTTAATCCGGGAGAGTCTGGCGATCGTCTTGGGGTTGGAGACAGACTTGCATGTGGTTTGGACGGCCGCGACGGGATTCGAAGCCGTCTCTTTGATGGAGCAAGATTCGGCCGATGTTGTTCTCATGGATCTCCGAATGCCCGAGCTGGACGGCTCGTCCGCGATACGGCGCACTCGCTCACGGCGGCCCCTGACACTATTTATCGTGTTGACGACCTTTCAGCATGAAGAATGGCTGATGGACGCAATTGATGCGGGAGCCGGGATATGTCTGCTCAAGGAAGTTCCTCCCAACCTATTGGTCGGCGCGATACGGCGACTCGTCCGCGGCGATTGGGACCCCGCGAGTTGGACTGAGGATTGGCGAAAGTTCGCTCCGGAAATTCAGTTCCGAATGCGGCTATCCGTTCCGTTGCAGACGGAAGAAACCGATGCACTAACGTCTCGTGAACTCGCGATCCTGCGCAAGCTGTGCGAAGGCGCGACGAACAAGGAAATCGCTGCGGGCTTCCGGCTCAGCGAGGGTACAGTCAAAAACTACGTATCCGAGATATACGCGAAGCTGGGTGTCCGGCACCGGGCCGAAGCGGTCCGAGCCGCCCATGAGCGGGCGCTTGTTTGAATGACTAAAAGACCAGTATATTAATGATATGTACAGCATACGGGTAAATGCGGCTCTTAACTACGACTTCCTTACGAGTGACACACAGCACCCCACATGGCTGGAGACTGAACATATGTTTAAATGACTGTCTATCGGTTTTCGAAACTGTTATAATTGCAAAAACGAGATAACTATAAATGGATAAACTGATTATGCGAAAGGAATGATCAAAATTGAATACAAAAATGTTAATGAGCTTGAGTGCCTTGCTTATGGCTATTCTTGGTGTTCTCGCCACCTTCCTGCCTCAGGAAATATTGGACTATTCCGATTCTCATCCTGAAGGGCTTTTGCTTCTGATCGTTCAAATCACCGGTGCTCTCTATATGGGATTCGCGATTCTCAATTGGATGGTGCGTTCGAATCTCATTGGAGGGATATACAATCGTCCAGTTGCTCTCGGAAACTTTCTCCATTTTACGATGGTAGCACTTGTACTGTTGAAGGCATTAATGGTTGAACAGAGTGTTGAAATCGTTGTGGGTGCTGTAGTTTATTCGGCATTTGCCATATGGTTTGGGTTAGCTATATTTACCCATCCGATTAAGGATGGAAAGAACTAGGCATCTGCGGGAAATGAAGCGCCGATCAGTATAGACGGTAAAAATTATTCCGATGTAAGTGTATCAAATAAATTTCGGTGCTGATGCTTAAAATAATAACTCCTTGCTTCTCGCCTTTGAAGCCCCCAAGCGTTCCAATATTTAGCCTTATTATCTATTGCAAATTGCATCTCAATTTTCTCGCGATTACTACGACAAGGATCTGTACCGATTAACTCAATAATAATCTCACTGTATAGAACGGAGATTGTTCGATATTTTGCAGCTGTACGATCCTTATCACACTTGCACACCTCGAATAAGTTTTGAAACTCTGGGAAAAGGCGCCTCGCGGTATATCTTTTTTCCACCTTTTCAGCAGAATAATTCAACATGAGTAAATTAAGGTCGCTTTTCAGTTCTTTGCCAATATCATTAGACTGACCTATCTCTAAATATTCAAATTGATTTGTTCCTGCGACTTTTCCTTTCATTGCCCAAACTCCAGGTTGCTTTAGATAATCATCTATTATATTTTTTTCGATTTCGAAAATAGAACCAATTTTATCTTTTTTCAAGCTAGCAAGTTGAATCGTGATCATCTCCTTTAAGCTCTAGCTTGGACACACCCAAATTCATCTCTTGATAAGCGACACACAGCACTCCACATGCGCCGTCTGCGGGAACATGTCCACCGGCTGCGCCGATTCGATGGCGTAGCCGCCGCTTAGCAGAACCTGGCAGTCCTTGGCCAGGGTGGAAGGGTTGCAGGAGACGTAGACGAATCGCCGCGGGCGGATTCGCAGCGTTGCCTGCAACAGGCGGCGGTCGCAGCCGGTGCGGGGCGGATCGACGACGACGACGTCGGGGCGCAGCCCCTGCGCCGCCCACTGCGGCAGAAGCCGCTCCGCCTGGCCGGCGTAGAAGCGGGCGTTGCCGATCCCGCTGGCGGCGGCGTTGCGCCGGGCGTCGCCGACCGCCTCCGGCAGCGCTTCGATGCCGCGCACCTCCGCGGCGAACGGGGCGAGCCAGAGCGCGATGGCGCCCGTCCCGCAGTAGGCGTCGATCACCCGCTCGACGCCGCTCAATTGCGCCGCTGCCTTGACCGCGTCGTACAGCTTGACGGTTTGCGCCGGGTTGAGTTGAAAAAAGGCGCGAGGGGAGAGGGAGAAGCGAAGCTCCCTCAGCGAGGCGTCGATTCGTTCGCTGCCCCATAACCGAATCGTTTCCTCGCCGAATATCAACGGCGTGTTTTGGGCGTTGATGTTTTGCGCGATGGTGACGACCTGCGGCAGCCGGCGGCGCAAAAGCGCCACCAGCTCGTCCCGTTTCGGCATATGCCGTCCCGCGGTGACGAAGGTCAGTTGAATTTGGCCCGAGTCGCTGCCGACGCGCACGACGACGGTGCGAACGACGCCGCTTTTTCGGCGCTCGTCATAGACCGGAATGCGCAATTGCTCCAGCGCTTCTTTGGCGAGATCGGCGGCCCGGTTCACTTGCGGCTGCTGGATCGGGCAGCCGCTAATATCCACCAGCCGCCGGCTTGCGGGAGAATACAGCCCGGCGATGATGCGGCCGTTCGCCGATCCAAGCTGCAATTGGGCTTTGTTGCGGTAAGCCCAGGGATGATCCGCTCCCATGATCGGCCGCAGCGGCAGTTCGGCCAGGCCCGCGTATCGGGAGAAAGCCTCGCGCACCATGTCCTCCTTGGCCTTCAACTGTCCCTCGTAGCGGAGGTGCTGCAACTGGCATCCGCCGCACGCATCGTAAACGGGGCAGGGCGGCTGAATGCGATCGGGCGACGTTTTTTCAATCTCCGCGATCGAAGCCTGGATCCATGTCGGCTCCACCTTGTCCACATCGGCCCGTATGACCTCGCCGGGCAGGGCGCCCGGAATGAAAACCGCCTTTTTCTTGTAGTATCCGATCCCCTCGCCGTTGATGCCGATCCTCTTGATGGTGATCACGATGCGATCGCCCGGCCGAATCGCTTCCGCCGCCGCTCCGCCGCTTTTTTGCCCTTGCGTCATGAGATGTCGCTCCGTTCGTTCAAAGTTCCTCAAAGCTCTCCAAGTGCCGATTTCCGGTCTGCCGTCTTTTACCCCACTATATCACGTCGGCTCCGCCCATTCAAAAATGCCGCGAAGGAATGGTATAATCGAAAGGTATCGTGATGGTCGGACGAAAAGGAGGGAATTTATGACCGCAAGGGAACAACGGATGCCGCAGCCGCAGCGGGAAACTTCGGATACGGTGATTGAAGTGGAAAACCTGGTGAAGCGCTACGGGGATTTTACGGCTGTGAACAAAGTCAGCTTCCAGGTGCGAAAAGGCGAGATTTTCGGACTGCTCGGACCGAACGGAGCGGGGAAGACGACCACGATGGAAATGATCGAAGGGCTGCGCCGGCCGGACGGGGGACACGCCCGCGTGGGCGGGTACGATACCCAGCGCGATTTGAAAAAGGTCAAAGAGGTGATCGGGGTTCAACTCCAGTCGACCTCGCTGTTTGATTTGTTGAAGGTCAAGGAAATCACGCGCATGTACGCGAGTTTTTACGCGCATTCGGTGGCGATTGAGCCGCTGCTGGAAAGCGTGATTTTACGGGAAAAAATCAACGCCAGGGTGAAGAACTTGTCGGGCGGGCAGAAGCAGCGGTTGGCGATCGCGCTGGCCCTGATCAACGATCCGCTGGTGGTTTTTCTGGATGAGCCGACGACGGGGTTGGACCCGCAGGCCCGGCGCACGCTGTGGGACATCATTTTAAACTTGAAGGAACAGGGCAAAACGATCGTGCTCAGCACGCATTACATGGACGAAGCGCATATTTTGTGCGATCGGATTTGTCTGGTGGACCGGGGCGAGGTGATTGCGCTCGATACGCCGAAGGAGCTGATCAAAAGCCTCGATTCGGACAGCGCGGTCGAATTTCGGCTGCCCGGGCTGAACGAGGAGGAGCAGCGCAGAATGCGGGGCATGCTGGAGTCGATCGAGTCCGTCAAGCAGGTCGATTTGCGAAAAGACAGCTACATATTGTATACCAACCGTCTGCAAGCGGCGCTGATTGACCTGATCAACTGGGCCTCCGGTGAATCCGTCGAATTTACCGATCTCAGCACCCGCATGGCCACCTTGGAAGATGTCTTTATTTCCATGACAGGAAGGAGCTTGAGGGAAGAATGAGCGCATATTTGCAATTAACGTTGAGCCAACTGCGGATCTTCGGGCGCAATCGGCAATATTTGTTCTGGACGTTGTTTTTCCCCATCTTCTTCATGGTGATGCTCGGCTCGTTTCTGGGCGGCGGAACCGGGATGACGCTGGAGGGGTATGTGATTGACCAGGATGGCAGCGCGGCTTCGCAGCAACTGGTCCAAACGATGATGGGGCAGCAGGTGGTTCGTTTCAAAACGGCGGATCGCCTGGACGCGTCGTTGAAGGAATTGAAGCAGGGCGACAAGCAGCTTGTGGTCGTGATTCCGGAAGGATACGGTCAAAAATTGGCCGATCGCGGGAACGGGCGGGACGTTTTGCAAATCAAAACGTACTACGACGAGACCGACGCGCTCCGGTCGCAGCAAGGGCTGCTGGTCGTGGGGCAAATCACCGACGGCGTCAGCAAGGAGCAGGTTCATTACGAACCGGTGCTGACGGTGGATGCGGAAGGCGTTCAGTCGCTGCATCTCGAATACATTGATTTCCTTGTGCCCGGCATTGTGGCGATGATGATCATGTCGAACAACTTGAACGGCGTTGCGGGTCAAATCTCGTCCTGGCGCGAACGGGGCATATTGCGGCGGATGCAGAGCACCACGCTGCGCGCCTCCACTTTTATCGCGGCTCAAATTACGGCCCGTCTGTTGTTGAACGGGGGGCAGGCGCTCATTGTGCTGCTGGTCGGGTTTTTTGCTTTCGGCACGCAGGTCAACGGCTCGTGGCTGCTGCTGCTGATGTTCGTCGTTCTCGGAACGCTTGCTTTCATGGCGATCGGTTTTATTATCGCGGGCTTGGCCAGAACGCCGGAAAGCGCCGGTCCGATCGCCGGGTTTGTTTCTTTTCCGATGCTGTTTTTGGGCGGCGTGTTTTTTCCGATTAACAACATGCCGGAGTTTTTGCAGCCGATTGTCCGGGCGATTCCCATCTCCCACTTGACGACAGCTTTGCGGCAAGTGATGAACGTGGGCGCGGACCTGTCCACGTTGTGGCAGGAAGCGTCGCTTCTCGGCGGCTGGATGATCGCCGCTTTCATCGTCGCCAGCCTGACGTTCCGGTGGGAGTAGGCGGAAGGGGGGGCGAACGCATCGGCCGCTGCGGCCGTGGAGTGTGGCCCGCGTGGGCGCGGCGGCGCATGGGCCGTGGA
>CAYYCV010000157.1:415-10865 GCA_964470405.1 uncultured Caryophanales bacterium | reverse complement strand
CGCGTCGAGGCCGGTGGCTCGGGGGCGTGCGCTGCCGGCAGCCCGCTTGGTGGGGCTGCGGAGCTGGCAGCGCAGTCGGCCGGCGCGGCCGAGCTTGACCGCGACGCGTTAGCCGCGGCTTTGATCGCCGCGCCGGTGCGCTCCTATTTGCTGCCGGTGTCGGCGCGCAAAGCGGAAGGGCTGCCGCGGCTGGCGGCGGCTTACAAGCGCGAGCTGCAAGACGAGGGCGTCGCCGGCAGGCCCGCCGGAAGCGGCGATGCGCTTGCGGATCTGTGCTGGAGCGCCGGCGGCCGCCGCGAGCAACACCGAGTTCGCCAAGCTTTCGTCGGTCATGACCGCTCCGAGCTTGCGCGGTTGATCGATTTATCGCAGCAGGGACATGGCGATAAAAGCATCGCGAGCGGCAAGGCGCCGACAAGCGGCGCGGCCAAGCTCGTGTGGGTATTCTCGGGCATGGGCCCGCAATGGTACGGCATGGGGCGGCAGCTTCTGCAATTGGAGCCGGTGTTTGCCGCCGAGATGGCGCGCTGCGACCGCTTGTTTGCCGGGATGGCCGGCTGGTCGATGCTGGACGAGCTGCATCGCGGCGAAGCGGACAGCCGCATGGACGAAACGGAGGTGTCCATGCCGATCAGCTTCGCGCTGCAGGTGGCGCTGGCGGCGCTCTGGCGCTCGTGGGGCATCGTCCCCGACGCCATCGTCGGCCACAGCGCCGGCGAAGTTGCCGCATTTTATGAAGCGGGCGTGTATTCGCTGGACGATGCGCTTGGCGTCGTCTATCATCGCGCCCGGCTGCTGCAGCGGCTGAGCGGCATGGGCGGCATGGCCGCCGTCGGCGCCGGCGAGGCGGAGGCTGCGGCGCTGCTTGAGGGGGAACGGGACGCGGTATGCATTGCCGCGATCAACAGCCCGGCCTCGGTCACGCTGGCCGGCTCGGCCGACGCGCTGGAGCGCGTGCTGCAAAGGGCCGCGGCGCAATCTTATTTTTGCCGCAAGTTAAGGGTGCAAGCGCCTTTCCATAGCCACTACATGGAGGCTATTCGAGCCGAGCTGCTGGAAAGCCTGGATGCGATTCCCGCACGCGAGCCGAAGCTGCCCCTGTATTCGACAGTTACGGGGGAGCGGGTTTGCGGGGCAAACACGGACGCCGCTTACTGGTGGGGCAATGTGCGGGGAACGGTGCGTTTTGCTCCGGTGATCGAAGAGTTGCTGGAGGCGGGCCATGCGGCGTTTTTGGAAATCGGGGCGCATCCCGTATTGACGGGTGCGCTGCTGGAATGCTTCGGTGAGCGCACCGCGCTGGCTGCAGCGTCGATCCGCCGCAAGGAGGACGAGCATGAGGCCATGCTTCGTTCGCTGGCCGAGCTGTACGTTTCGGGTTTTACCCCCGATTGGCGGGCGCTGTACCCGGCTGCCCAATGGCGAAAGCTGCCGCCTTATCCTTGGCAGCAGACGACGTTTTGGCACGAGCCGGATTTCATCCGCCATATTCGTCTCGGTCACCGCGATCATCCGTTGCTCGGCCGTCCGCTGCTGGGAGCGATGCCTGCCTGGGAAGGGGAGTTGAGCCTGATTCGCTTCCCGTATTTGCAGGATCATCGCGTGCTGGGGCAGACGGTGTTTCCGGCGGCAGGTTATGTCGAGGCGACGATGGGGGCGCTCGAGGCCGCGCTCGGACCGGGCAGCTACGTGCTGGAGCACATCGAGTTGCACCGCAGCTTGACGCTGCCTCAGCCGACCTCGGTCGTATTGACGCAGCACTATTTGGATGTGGAGAACGGAACGTTTCAAATTTTCGCCGCCGCGGATGCGCCGGGCAGTTCGTATACTTTGCATGCTTCCGGGCAGGCGCGCCAGTTGCAGCCCGGCCTTGCGCACGGCGCGGTCGATCTGGAGACGGCTCGGCAGCGCATGCCGCTGCGCGTCGAACGCGACAAAGCGTATCGGATTTTGCGCCATATGGGGTTTGACTACGGACCGGGCTTTCAGGGCATTGCCGAAGTTTATCTCGGCGATGACGAGGCGTGGGCGGAGATCAAGATGGAGCTTGCGGAGAACGAATCCGCGGGCTACACGTTCCATCCGCGCTGGATGGACGCATGCTTCCAGGCGCTGCTGGCAGCGGAATTTCCGCATGAAGGCGAAATTCCGAAGGAATTGCAGGAGGAGTTTCGAATTCCGGTGCGCATCGGCCAAGTCCGGTATTATCGGCGCCCTTCCGGCACGTTGTGGGCGCATAGCCGGGTCAGCGAGCGCAATGCGCGCATCACGCAAGGCGACTTGCGCGTCTATGACGCAACGGGCCGGCTCGTCGCGGAATTTCTCGATTTTGTGAAGCAAACCGTCGATGCGGGCGCGGGTAAAATTGCCGGAAACCAGCTCAAACGCTGGTTTTACGAAGCGCAGTGGCAGCTTGCGCCGATGCCGGAAGAGGAGCGGCGGATGACGAAAAGCGACGTCTGGCTGTTTCTCGGCGATGCGGACGGCATGGCCGCGGCATCGGCCGCGCTGCTGCGCGAACGGGATTTCGAGGCGTTCCTTGCAACCCCGGCATTCGGGGCCGACTATCGCTTTACGCCGGCTTTGTCCGGCACGCGGCTTGATCCGCGGCAGCCGGCTCATTATGACAGGTTGATCGACGATGCGCTGCGCGCGTTCGGCGTCAGGCTGCGCGGCATTGTGCACGCTTGGAATCTGGATCTGCCTTCCGCCGATCAAATGGCCGAGCCGGAGAGCGCGCTATGGGAGCAAGTGCGGACGCTCGGCTGCCACTCGCTGCTTTATACGATGCAAAGTGTGGCGAGACAACGCGCTTCGGTTCGCGTGTGGTGCGTGACGCGCGGGGCGCAGCAGGGCGTTGGCGCTAAGCAGCTTGCAGGCGGCCGCGCCGCCGAAACGCAGGCTGTCTTTCAGGCATCGGCGTGGGGGCTGGGACGCGCCATCGGCCAGCAGGAATACCGCGCATATTGGGGCGCCAATCTCGATCTTGACCCGGCCGCCGATTTGCTTGAGTCGGCCCGGCAGCTTGTGAATGAGCTGGTGAGCCGCCATGAAGCCGTCGCGGAGGATCAAATCGCCTATCGCGGCTCGCAGCGTTACGCGCTGCGCATGAATCAAGCGGCCGGCATTACCGCGAGCGCGCTGCCGATGCGCTGCCGGGCGGACGGCGCTTATTTGATCACGGGCGCGTTCGGCGCGCTTGGCCAGGAAGCCGCGCGCCTGCTGGCGGCGCGGGGCGCGCGTCGGCTGCTGCTGCTCGGGCGCAGCGGATTGCCCGGACGCAGCGAATGGCCGTTGCTTCGGGCCGGAAGCGTGGAGGCCAGGCGGGTCGCGTTCGTCCGTGAACTGGAAGCCGCAGGCGTGCAGGTGCAAGCGGTCGGTTTGGACGTGACCGACGAGAAGGCGTTGCATGCGTTCATCGACGAATACGACCGCAGCGGACAGCCGCCGATTTGCGGCGTGATCCACAGCGCGGGAACGTTAAAGGATATTCTGCTGGAGCGAATGAGCGCAACGGCATTCGACGAGGTGTACGATCCGAAGGTCAAAGGCGCATGGGGACTTCACCGGGCGCTGCTCCGTCAGCCGCTGGAATTTTTCGTCCTGTATTCCTCGCTTGCCGCGCTGCTGCCCCCGCCCGGTCAAGGCAATTATGCCGCGGGCAATGCGTTTATGGACGCGCTGGCAGCTTACCGGCGTTCGCTCGGCCTGCCTGCGCTGAGCATCAATTGGGGACCGTGGGCCGAGGGGATGGTTGACAGGCTGAACCTGACCGCGCATTTTCGAGAAAACGGCATCGATTGCATCGGAGCGGGCGAGGGCCGGCATTTGCTGGAGCATCTGATCGGCCAGGATTGCGCCCAGGTTGCGGTGCTTTCGGCGGAGTGGCGCGCCGTGCGCAGGCTGTATCCGGACATTGCGCTATTGAACTTGCTCGATAAACCGGACGGCGCGCAAACGGCGGATTCGGCCGTCGGCGGAACCGACTGGCCGGCGCTGCTGCAGCCGCTTGAACAAGCTCTGCGCGAGCGAATGGTGGAGGAACGGTTTGCGGCGATTGTAGCGGAACTGCTCCATTTTGACGGCGACGCGTTCGATACGGCCAAGTCGCTCCCGGAAATCGGGCTGGACTCCATGATGGCGATCAAGCTGCGCAGCCGGCTCATCCACGAGTTCGGCCAAGCGCCGATGGTCGGCGGTTTGCTGAGCGGGTTGCCGATCAGCGAGCTTGCGCGCCTGTTGACCGGGCAACTGACGGAGCCGCTGCAGCCCCGACGGGAGCTTGAACCGCATCTGGCCTGATATGGGGTTGAAGTTGCCCAAAAGTATAGCATTTAGAAGTGTGGTGAAAAACGGGCTGCTCCGCATTGAAGTCCAGCTTTCCGATCACAGTTGTCCGCAGCTTTCCGAACCTTTGACGGAAATCACCCAAAATGACCTCAAAATCCACAGTCAAGTGGAGAATGAGGTCATTTTTTGCAGTCAAATGAATCGGGAATCCTTCAAATTTGTCTCGGATCGCGTCCAAATACGGAGTGAGCTGGGGGAAGACCTGTGGTAAGATGAAGAGCAAAGGGAGCGTCGGGAGAACCAACCTTAAATAAACGTTAAACAAGCGTTCGAAGATGCGGGCAAAGTCCGCACAATCCGTGGGGAGGAAAGATATTCGTGAACATTAAAGTCGTGGTGCGGCGGGCCGGCATTCTCATGGCCGGGTTGTGGATGGCCGGTTGGCTGTTGTCCGAGCTCGGGGTCGCCGAGAATCGGGCGGTGGCATCGGAGAATGCCGCGTCCAGTCTGCAGAAGGCGGAGGCGCTCAAGGAAATGGGCCTGTTTCAGGGAAGCGATCGGGGTTTTGAGCTGGAGCGGCCGCCGACCAGAGCGGAAGCGCTAGTCATGCTTGTCCGGCTATTGGGAAAAGAACAGGAGGCTGTCGCGCAATACGCTTCCGTCTCGGCGGACAAGCCTTCCCATCCCTTCGTCGACGTTCCGAATTGGGCGCAGCCTTATGTCTCCTACGCATGGCGGAACAAGCTTGTGGCAGGGGTGTCGGCTACACGGCTGGGAGCCGATGATCCGGTATCCGCCCCGCAGTATTATACCTTCGTTTTGCGCGCGCTCGGATATGACGATCGACAGGGAGACTTCCAATGGGAGAAAGCTGACGAGCAAGCGGCGGCGGCCGGGCTGTTCGTCGATCGCGCGCATGCGGACGATGCGGCAGCGGCCGACGCGCCGTTCGTGCGCGCGGATCTGATGGATATTTCGTATGCGGCATTAGGCACGCGCTTGAAAAATGAGGATGAAACTTTGCTGCTCAAGTTGATGAGAGAAGGCGCCGTAGATTCGCAAGCGGCCGTGCGCGCCGGGATCATTGGTTCCGAGGATGCGCAAGAGGATGCGCAAATGGAGAAAACGGGAGACGAAGCGCCGCAGGCTCGGGAAACGAACGCGCTGGATGAATTGGGGCGCGAGCATGTTGTCATTCCGGTTGCGATGACGCTGGACAACGCGACCCAAGGGTGGATTGAAGTCGATCGCGAGGAGTTGACCCGCCGGTTGCCGCAATGGAAGAAGATCATGACGGCGAGTCTGATTGCCTATGATACGGAATGGTCGGACGAGGAAAGGGAACGCGTCGCGATGCTGGCGCTGTTGAAGGAGAAGCTGAGCGCTTCCCCCATCGTCAACACGGATTTTCATCAATATATCGATTTGGGGAATAAGGCGTCTGCGATGATCTTGCCGGATGACATAGCGCCTGTCAAGCAGTTCAGGGCCTATGCGGTGATGGACGATCAGGATCGCGTCATCGCCTATACGACATTGGACGACCTGGACATGGACAAGCTGGAATGGCGGATGTATGTTTACCCGGACGAAGACACCTACGGCCTTAAGAGCGGGCGTCTCCTGGAGGAGGCCCGCAAGCTGGCCGACGGCGCGCTCTATTTGACTCATGCCTATGCCAATCCGAATGAAGCGGCGCCGCAAGCGGCTGTGCCGGTTGAGACAACCGGTTGGGAGTCCAGGACGATCCTGCGGGATGGAAGCGAGAAAACGGAATGGATAACCGCCTATGTGATCAAGGAAGCGTCGTTGCCGCTTGTCGCCCGGTCGGCCACGCATCAATCCGGGGTAGGAATCTGGGTGTTTGCGGGCGCGCATTCCCCGGAGATGTACGCGCAGATGCCCGTCATCTCCCGTATTTCCTATTTGTTGTACAATACAGGCAAAGTAAGCTCGACCGGCCTTCGCTACGGGGAGATCATGCCGTGGCAAGTCGATCTGACCTTCCCGACCATGGAAGCCGAGCCGACCAAGAGAGGCGTTGCATTTACTTTTCTGGAGGATGACAAAGGGCAACTGTTGGCCTACACTTCCTTCTATTATCCGTTGAAACCCCAGCCTGCCGAATAGGCCGCGGCCCGGGTTTGCCGGAGAAGAACCGAAATACGATCCTGCGCCGGCGCTAACGCCGGCATTGCGGGAGATCGACCTTGCTCGTTTCGGGCACGGTCTTTTTTTTTTTGGAATTTCCTGCGTCCGCGGCATGGCCGGCATAAAAGGCGGGCGATATCGCGCGGCGAAAGTCACCAATCCCGCCCTGCCGCATATACCTATTAATGATTATCGATGCGGTTATATGTGCAGTTTGATTCCGAGTGAAGCTTCCCCCCGCGTGCCGCATCAAGAATCGGAAGGAGGACGTTTATGAGCATGCCGAATATTCCGCAGGAGGTCTTCAGGCCCAGCAAGGATGAGGTAGTCGTTGATTTGCTGAAGTCGATTGCTATGGAGGAAACGGCGATTTCACATATATTGAACGCGGAGGCGGAGAAGATTCAGGCTTTCGTGGGGAAAGAGCGCAATTTTCCGAGTTGCCCGTCCCATCAGGACATTATTCGCTTCAACGCGCAGATTTTCAAAGTGATCGATGTCATTGTAATGAAAGAGTGGCTCTTGCTAAGAAAATTGGAAAATGTCATGGAGCTGGAGCATTGCGGGTTCCACGACCGCGGCGAATACGAATGTGAGGAATGACGATGATGGAAAGGGAACGTTCTTTCTGTCCCCGCCGTCGGGAATCGCAAGCGCCTGACCACATTTTCATTTATGAGGCATTCGCTAAGTACGTGAACGCCATCGAACTGTTGATGGAGGGGCTTGCGCATCAGGGGATTTTGTTCATGCAAACCCGCCCGATATTGGATTTGCTCGATTTTTTCCAACGCAAACTGGAGCGGCGTATTCAGATCGGCGCGCCTGACCTGGCGAAAAAAGGCGAGATGGCGGATGCTTCAAGCCTGCTTCAAATGCATGCGGAAGCCGTTGCCGAAAAAATCGAAAGCTTGAAGCAAAGAGTCGGCATTTATGCGAAGCATTTGTCGCCCCCGCCGTCGGCCCGCTCCTTGAAGCAGCATTCCTTTTGCCCTTCACCGCCTTGGCTCGTCCCTCCGGTTCGACTGCAAATGTATCCCGAAGGATAAACGTACATGAAAGGAGAGGCTGTATTGGCCACAACAAAACGACTTTCCCTCTGCATGATCTTGAACAACGAGGAAGTGTTTATCGAAAATTGCCTGAGGAGCGCGTCTCGCTTGGCCGATGAAATCGTGATTGTCGATACGGGTTCCACGGATGGCACGAAAGAAATCTGTCAAACATTTGACGCGAAAATATATGATTTTCCCTGGAACGGAAGCTTTGCGGATGCCCGCAATTTCGGAATCGAACGGGCGACGGGGGATTGGATTTTATGGCTGGACGCGGATGAGGAACTGGAAGCGGCGGATGCCCAGGCGTGGAGGGAAGCGCTGGAGGATGAAACGCAGCAGGTATGGGGGCTCCCCGTGATCAACTATTACGGCGAATTTCCGCCCGACCCGAATCAGGCCTATTTGCTCGCCCAGTGCCGGGTGTTTCGCCATGGCCGGGGCATCCGTTTTGTCAACGCCATTCATGAACAGCTTCATATTCAACCCCGTTCCGGGGAATCCGGTTATTCGGCGGAGGATAAGCTGCTGCCCGCGGTGATTCATCATTATGGCTATCTGGAACCGATCGTCACGGCCAAACGGAAGCATGAACGCAATGTGGCGATGCTGCAAAAGGAGAAAGACAGCCCCGACTACAGCCCGTGGGTGGATTATCATATGGCAAGCGAGCATTACCGGGCGCAGGCTTTCCCGGAGGCATTCGAGCAGTTGAACGTGGCCATCCGGCGATTTATTGAAAAGGGGCAGCTTCCCCCCTCGTTGATCTACAAGATGAAATACGATACGCTGCTTGCTCTGGGGAGCTATTCCGGCGCCTGGGCGGGAATTGGCAAGGCGATTGAGCTTTATCCGGATTACGTGGATTTACACTATTACAAAGGAGTGATCTTATTCGCAAAAGAACGCTATGAAGAAGCTGAGGCGGCGCTTAAACATTGCCTGACGCTGGGGGAAACCCATCTTCGGCATCTGACGATGAAAGGGATGGGCAGCTTCCATGCCCTTTACCTGATCGGACGCTGCCGGGAAGCGACGGGCGACGCCGACGGGGCCGCGGAGGCATACATCGATGCCCTGCGGCAGTGTCCCAATCATAAGGAAGCAAAACAAAGGTTGGCGCAACTGACTTTGGAACACCCCGAATACAAGGAGCTTGCGGAGCGATGATTACCATTAGCTTGTGTGTTATCGTTCGCAACGAGGAGGAGGTTTTGGCGCGTTGTCTGTCTTCCGTCGGGGGGATTGCCGATGAAATCATCGTGGTCGACACCGGCTCCACGGACCGTACCAAAGAGGTGGCCGGACAGTTTACTTCCAAAATTTACGACTTTGCATGGATCGACCATTTTGCCGCAGCGCGCAACTTTGCGTTCGGCAAGGCGACGCAGGAGTATATTTGTTGGCTGGATGCCGATGATGTGATCGAGGAGCCGGACCGCCAATTGTTTATCGAGTTGAAGCGGACGTTGTCCCCCCAGGTCGACAGCGTGACGATGCCGTATCATTTGGCGTTTGACCAGGCGGGAAACGTGACCTCGAGCTTGCGCCGCCATCGTCTCGTCCGGAGGGATCGGCATTTTCAATGGATCGGTCCGGTGCATGAATATTTGGCTGTGGGAGGGACGATATTTCACAGTCCGGCCGCCGTTACGCACAAGAAGGAAAGGCAGTATACGGACCGCAATTTGCGCATTTACCGCAAACGGCAGGAGCAAGCGGAGGAATTCAGCCCGCGCGATTTGTACTATTTTGCCAATGAATTGAAGGATCATCAACATGATGAGGAAGCCGCCGAGCAATACGAGAAATTTCTGGCTACAGGGCAAGGATGGATCGAAGACAACATCCAGGCCTGTATGAGGCTCGCGGAATGTTACACCGCCTTGTCGAAGAAGGATAAAGCGTTTCAGTCGCTTTGCCGCGCGCTGGCTTTTGACACGCCCAGGCCTGAATTTTGCTGCAAGCTGGGAAATGTTTTTTATGAAGACCGGCAGTATGCCAAGGCGATTTTCTGGTTTGATCTGGCGACCCGGGTGGAGACCCCTTCGGATGCGATGGGGATGGTAAACCGGTATGCCTCCACGTGGTTTCCACATCTTCAAATGTGCTTGTGCTATGACAGAATGGGGCAATACGAAAAGGCGTGCGAGCATAATGAGCGCGCGTTGGAATACAATCCGACCCACCCCAGTCTGCTTTACAACCGCAACTATTTTCAAACCTTGCTTGGCTCCAAAAATAAGGCTTAAAAGTGTGGTGGGAAAGCGGCGGCCAACGGCGATCGGAAATTCGGACCTGCGTGCGGCACCGCCCGTTTTTCCCCCGCGCTTCCAAAAACATCAAGAGAGGAGGGAACGACCATGTCACAAGCAAATATTCCGAATATTACCCCCTTGATCAGCATTACGGAGAGTCAGACGATTACGCTGCTGTTGTCCTCCATCGCGCTGGAGGAAATATCTTTGGCCCATATCATGAATGCGGAGGCCGAAAAAATTCAATTCGTTTTGGGAACGTTGAACACGAGCGTGCCTTTTCCTCCCACCGTCACCTTCCAGAATATTTTGGAAATAGACCGCTCGGTGGCCAAAACGCTTCAGGATGTCGTTTTGAAAGAAGTGTTGCTGCAAATCAAGTTTGACAACGTGCTCGAACTTGCGGAAAGGTTTGGATCGTAATCAAGGGGAAAGACAGGATCGGCCGCAAAGGAGCTTTATATTGATTATCGCACCCAGCGCATTTTTTGTACCGAAATCATATAACTATAGAGCAATATATTTTTTAGTACAAGGAGGAGGATACAAAAATGTCGCAGGCCAACATACCTAACATCACACCTATGATTTCGGTTACGCGCGACGATGCGATCAATCTGTTGCTATCTTCTATCGCTTTGGAAGAGTTGGGATTAAGCCACATTATTAATGCAGAAGGAGAAAAACTTCAATTTG
>CAYYCV010000157.1:0-405 GCA_964470405.1 uncultured Caryophanales bacterium | reverse complement strand
GCCAGCTACGATAAGCGATATTTTACTAGTCAATTCAAGCGTTCGGGAAACGATTAATGGCTTGGCACAGAAAGAGTGGCTTTTGCAAGCCAAGCTGAGCAGTATTTTGTCCGCGCCTATTTCGGTCGGTCCGACAGGAGCGACCGGAGCGACAGGTGCAACGGGTCCGAGCGGCGGTCCAACCGGAGCGACCGGAGCGACAGGTGAGACTGGGGCGACGGGCGCCACGGGTCCGACGGGTGATCCGGGAACTGCCGGCGCAACCGGTCCGACAGGTGCGACGGGCGATCCGGGAGCTGCCGGTGCAACGGGTCCGACGGGAGCGACGGGTCCGACGGGAGCGACAGGCGATCCGGGGGCCGCAGGCGCAACAGGCCCGACGGGAGCGACAGGCGATCCGGGGGC
>CAYYCV010000156.1:0-11199 GCA_964470405.1 uncultured Caryophanales bacterium | reverse complement strand
TCTACGGCCGAATCAGACGTAGGTTTGCCCCTTTTCGTTTAAATTATGTATGAGCCGGAAGCAAAATGGAAATACAAAATAGTATGAAATAGATTCTATGAAAAGTAGGGTCGGCATAGAGTTTAATAAGGCAATCTGCAGTTCAATACGGTTAGGAGGTTCGGTATGTCAGCAATAAGGCAAGATGCTTGGAGCGCAGATGATGATTTGATCCTGGCGGAGGTTACGTTGCGCCATATCCGGGAAGGAAGCACGCAGTTGAGCGCTTTCGAAGAGGTGGGTGAAAGAATCGGCAGGACGGCGGCCGCCTGCGGATTTCGCTGGAACAGTTGCGTGCGCAAAAAATATGAGGCGGCCATTCAAATTGCCAAGTCGCAGCGGCAGAAGCGGAATCAGTTCAAGAAGCATTCCGGCGCATCCCAGCCGGTGGTGATGGTGGCGAACATGGAGCAGGAGGCCTCCGGCCAGTTGAAACACGACGCAGCCGGCGAAGAGGCGCTGTCGATCGACGCGGTGATTCGCTTTTTGCGGCAATGGAAAGGAACGTATCAGGAAACGCATCGGCAAATTCGCAATTTGGAGAAAGAACTGAAAGAGAGAGAAGAGGAATTAACGAGAGTAAAGAAAGAAAATGAAACCATACTTAAACAGGCAGGAGAAGTGCAGTCGGATTACCAGGTCGTCAACGACGATTACAAGGCACTTATCCAGATCATGGATCGAGCCCGTAAAATGGCTTTTTTGGTTGAAAACGACGAAGAGAACAAGCCGCGTTTCAAAATGGATGCGAATGGAAATCTGGAACGTATAGAATAACGCTGCGTTCGAATGGGCCCGCGGGTGAAGATGGAACCCGGCGGGTCTTTCGCATGCCGCCAAACCGTGATATAGTTGAAAAAGCAAAGCTGAAGCGCGTTGGAGAAGCGGGTGATCGAATGCATGTGGCCGTCGTTGGCGCCGGGTCGTTGGGGCTTTTATTTTCGGGAAAATTATCCTTGGCGGGCGAGGATGTGACGGTGATCACCCGCACTGCGGCGCAGGCGGAGGAGATCGAAAGCCGGGGCGTGGCGGTGGAAGAGCGGGGCCGCTCGATGCTCGGCCGCCCCGCGGCCGTATGCGGGCTGTCCGGATTGCGGCGGGCGGACTGGATTTTTCTGATGCTCAAGCAGCCGCATATCGACGAGACATTGGTGGCGCAACTGTCCGAACACAGATCGCCGGAATCGAACGTGGTTTGCTTTCAGAACGGCGTCGGGCACGTGGAGAGGTTGTCCCGGGCGCTGCCCAAGGACCGCATTTACGTCGCCGTGACGACGGAGGCGGCCCGCAGACGGTCCCATGCCGAAGTGAGCCATACGGGCCGGGGCCGCATCTGGATCGGCCGCAGCGATTCGGGCGCGGGAGCGCGGTTGGGGCCTTTGCTGAAAATGTTGCAAAATGCAGGATTTACGGCCTTGGCGTCGAAAAATATGGAGAGCGTCATATGGAACAAGCTGGTCGCAAATTCGGTCATCAACCCGTTAACCGCGATTCTTCGTTTTCGCAACGGGGAGCTGCTTTCGTCTTCCTCCTGCAGAAGCCTGATGAGACGGCTGTTTGAGGAAGCGTTGGCCGTCGCCCGCGCGGCCGGCGTCGGCCTGACGGAGGAAAGCTGGGCGAATATTCTGGATGTTTGCGAGCGGACGGCGGAGAATCAGTCGTCCATGCTTCAGGATATTTTGCGGGGAAGCCGGAGCGAGGCGGACTGGATTAACGGAAGCATCGTTCGGATCGCTTCCGATCACGGAATAGAAGTGCCCGGGCACACCGTCGTATATCAAATGATCAAAGGGCTGGAGGACGGCGGGGCGCAAAGCATCATATCTTCCGACTGACCTTTCCGTGGACGATACCGAGGAAAGCAGGTGAATGGCGGATGAACGCTGTGTGGCAGTGGATTGTATCGCTTTACGCCTTGATGGCCGCGTATCCTTTTCTGGCCTTTTTATTGTGTTGGCTTCTATTTTACTGGATATTTCGGGAGCAGAAAAAATCGATTCAGATTTCGATGGATATCACGACTTTTTTTCTGATCGGCTCCGTTTCCGTCATGTACAATCGGCTGGTCCCCTCCGGGATCGGCGGGTTTTGGCTGATCGTGCTGATTTTGTTGATCATTGCGGGCCTGCTTGGCAACGCGCAAAACCGCATGAGGGGAGAGGTCGATGTTCAAAGGCTGGCCCGCGCGGTTTGGAGAATCGGCTTCTTGATGTTAAGCTTCCTGTATATCGTTTTTTTGATTATCGGCATTACCAAAAGCATTCTCAGCGTATAAGAGCGGATCTGGAGGGGCGGCATCAATGGAATTGGACAGTTTGGACTGGAAGCGGGAAAATGCGCTGACGGAGCACTACCGGCATGATTTCGGGAGCGTTCGGCGGCTGTTCGAATACGATCCCCGCGGCGAGGAGAGCCTGACCGCAAGAGCGGAATGGCTGGACGATCATCGGGCCGACCGGGCGGATCGGGACAAACTGGCCGATGTGCTGGTCCGGTATAATCGCCGCATCGGCAATTCGGAGCAAGCGCTGTCCGCGGCGGAGTCGCTGCGATCGCCGGACGCGTTGGCGGTCGTCGGCGGCCAGCAGGCGGGCCTGTTTACAGGCCCGCTGTATGTTGTACACAAGGCGATTACGATCATTCAAACCGCGGCGCAGGCGGCGAAGCGGCTGAAGCGCCCCGTGACGCCGGTGTTCTGGGTGGCCGGGGAAGACCATGATTTCGACGAGGTCAACCATGTTTATTTTCTTTCCGCGCAGCAGGCGATCGGGAAGGTGAAGATTGAACATCCGACGGGGAAGCGCGCCTCCGTCAGCCAATTGGTTCTTTCCGCGGCATGCTGGGAAGACGCCGTCGGGCAAATGGAGCGCGCCCTGCCGGATACGGAATTCAAGCCGGGCCTGATCGGCAAGCTGCGCGACATCGCGGCGCGTTCCCGCACGCTGGCCGATTTTTTCGGCGCGATGATGGCTTGGCTGTTCGCCGATTACGGGCTGGTGCTGGTCGATTCCGACGATCCCGGGCTCCGGGAGCTGGAAGCGCCGATGTTCGGCCGGCTGCTGGATTCCTGCGAGCGGTTGAACGAAGCTTACCGGGAAAGCACCGATCTGCTGGAATCGCTCGGATACCGGCCGCAGGTCGAGTTGAATCCGGACAGCGCGAATGTGTTTTTTTATTTCGACGGCGAAAGGCAGCTTCTGCAAATCGGCGACAAGGGCTTCACCAACAGGAACCGGGACTTTCTGTTCGGAAAGGAGGAACTGCTGGAGATGGCCCGAACCGGTCCGCGGCGGTTCAGCAACAACGTGCTGACCCGCCCGATCATGCAGGAGTACTTGTTTCCCGTGCTGCAAACCGTGCTCGGACCGGGGGAAATCGCTTATTGGGCGCAGACGGGCCGCGCTTTTCGCCTGCTGGAGATGCGGATGCCTCCGCTCGTTCCACGGCTTGAATTGACGCTGGTGGAAGGAACGGTGCGCAAACATATGCGGAAATTCGACCTTTCCTTTGAGGATGTGGTCCGCCGTTTCGAGGACCAGAAGAAAGCCTGGCTGGAGCGGCAGGATCAGATGCGTCTGGCGGAGCGCTTCGAGCAGGTAAAACGGGAGTTTCAACAATTGTACGGGCCGGTATTGGAGCTTGCGGCGGAAATCGATCCGGGCTTGCGCAAGCTGGGCGATGTGAATATGCGGAAAATTATCGAGCAAATCGAATTTCTTGAAAACCGCGCCAAAACGGGCTTCGAATCCCAGTTTGAAGCGGCGCTGCGGCAGCTCGAACGGATACGGCTTTCCATTCTGCCCTTGGAGAAACCGCAGGAAAGAGTGTATAATGTTTGTGCTTATTTAAACCGATATGGGGATCGATGGCTCCATGAGCTGATCGGGACGGAGATCGGCGATCCCCTGGCGCATCAAATCGTTTATTTTTAGGGAGGAATGTATGGATGAATTCAACGGAACGCAGCATCATTGCCAACCCGGCGGCGGCCCCGCAAGGGCATCTGAAAATCGACTGGGTCCAATCCCATATGCCGGTGCTGAACAGCATCCGCGAGCAATTCGAACAGGAGCTTCCCTTTAAAGGGTTGAAAGTGGCGATTTCCTTGCATCTGGAAGCAAAAACCGCCTATCTCGCCAAAGTGGTTCAGGCGGGCGGGGCGCAGGTGGCGATTACCGGGAGCAATCCGCTGTCCACGCAGGACGATGTGTGCGCCGCGCTGGTGGAGGACGGGGTGACGGTGTTCGCCAAATACAATCCCGATCCGAAGGAATACAAGGAATTGATGATCAAGGCGCTGGAAACGGAGCCGGACCTGATTATCGACGACGGGGGCGATCTGGTCTCCATCCTGCATTCGGAACGAACCGATTTGCTGAAAAACGTCCGGGGCGGCGCGGAGGAAACGACCACGGGCATCGTGCGCCTCAAGGCGATGGAACGCGAAGGAAAGCTGAAATTCCCCATGATCGCGGTCAATGACGCGTTCTGCAAATATTTGTTCGACAACCGGTACGGGACGGGGCAATCCGTCTGGGACGGCGTCAATCGGACCACCAATCTGGTGGTCGCGGGCAAGACGGTCGTCGTGTGCGGATACGGATGGTGCGGCAAGGGCGTGGCCATGCGCGCCAAAGGGCTCGGGGCGAACGTGGTGGTCACCGAGGTGGACGCCATTAAAGCCGTGGAGGCGTATATGGACGGCTTTTCGGTGATGTCGATGGTCGAGGCGGCCCGCGTCGGGGATTTCTTCGTGACGGTGACGGGAAACCGCGATGTCATTCGCGGGGAACACTACGAAGTGATGAAGGACGGGGCGGTGCTGTCCAACGCCGGGCATTTCGATATCGAGGTGAACAAGCCCGAGCTGGAGGCGCTGTCCGTCTCGAAGCGCACGGTGCGCCGCAATATCGAGGAGTACCGGCTCCCGGACGGCCGTAAATTTTACATTCTGGCCGAGGGCAGGCTGGTCAATTTGGCGGCCGGCGACGGCCATCCCGCGGAGATCATGGACATGACCTTCGCGCTCCAGGCCATGGCCATCCATTACGTGAATGAACAGTACACGCGGTTGGGAAGCAAGGTGCTGAACGTCCCGTATGAGCTGGATGAGCGGGTGGCGCGGATCAAGCTGCAATCGCTCGGCATCTCGATCGACCGATTGACCGAGGAGCAGCGGGTGTATCTGAACAGTTGGACCGGGCATTAAACAACGGCTGCGGAATTTCTGAATACGATTGGAAGGCGACGGCTTAACACGGCCGCCGGAGAGCAGGGGGCGTCCCCCTTTGCTTTCCGGCGGCCTTTTGGTTGGAACGCGCCTGCTGCGCCGAGAAATGGAAATAAGTCTTTTCTGTGAATTCGTTGACTTTTGACCAAGATTCAAATACTATCGGTTATAGTTGAACATCGTTCAAAATCGAAAGGGGCGGGAGCAGGAAAGATGGGGAGAATCATTCAATTTTCTTTGAACAACAAGTTTGCCGTGCTGCTTTTAACGGTGATTGTGACGATTGCCGGTCTGTATGCGGGGTTGAACATGAAGCAGGAAACGATACCCGATATCGAGGTGCCCATCTTGACGGTGATCGCCGTCTATCCGGGCGCGGCGTCGGAAGAAGTGGCGCAGAAAGTAACGATTCCGCTGGAGCAAAGGATCAAAAATCTCGGCGGTGTGGATGTGGTCAATTCCACGTCCGCGGAAAATGTGTCCTCCATCGTTGTGGAATACGACTATGACAAGGATATGGACCAGGCGGAAAACGAGCTGCAGAAAGCCGTTTCCGGCTTCCAGCGGCCTCAGGGCGTGCAGGATGTCCGCGTGTCCAAAATCAATTTGAACGATTTTCCCGTCCTGTCCCTCAGCTTGTCGGCCGGCAGCGGCATCGCCCCGGCCGCGGAGATGACCGAATGGGTGTAGACGGCGTTCAAGCCCCACCGGGGGGGCATAGACGGCATTGGAACGGTCACGATCTCGGGGCAATTGCAGAAGGAAGTGGAGCTTGTTTTCGATCGGGGGAAAATGGCTTCGCTCGGCATTGGCGAGGAGATGGTCAAAGGCATCATCCAAGGCTCGGCGATCAAGGTTCCGCTCGGTCTGTTCGAGTTGGACCAGGCGGAGAAAGCGATTGTGGTCGATGGGAATATGGCGACGATAGAGAATTTGAACCAACTGACGATTCCCTTGCCTCCCGGGAGCGCCGGAATGGCACAGGGGATGGCCTCGGTTCAATTGAAGGATATTGCGAAATTGGAAGTGCTGGAAAAGGCGGAATCCGTTTCCCGAACGAATGGGAAAGCGTCGATCGGCATCAATGTGACCAAATCCGGCGCCGCCAACACGGTGGATGTCGTCAATGCCGTCAAGGAGCAAGCGAAGCAATTTGAGCAAAGCCACCCGGGCGTCGAGATCGTCACGATGCTGGATCAGGGGGAGCCGATCGAGCAATCCGTAAGCACGATGGTCGATAAGGCGCTGTACGGCGCTTTGTTCGCGATGATGATCATTTTGCTGTTTCTGCGCAACGTGCGCACGACGATCATTTCGATCGTTTCCATCCCGCTCTCCTTGTTGATCACCCTTTTCATTTTGAAGGAAATGGATATTTCTTTGAACATGATGTCATTGGGGGCGATGACGGTGGCGATCGGCCGGGTCGTCGACGATTCGATCGTGGTGATCGAGAATAATTACCGGCGGCTGCGGCTCCATACCGAATCGTTGAAGGGCAAGGCGCTGGTGATCGATGCGACCCGCGAAATGTTTCTGCCCATCATGTCGTCCACTTTGGTGTGCATCGCCGTGTTTGTCCCGCTCGGGACGGTCAGCGGACCGATCGGCCAACTGTTCACGCCCTTCGCGCTGACGATGGTCTTTGCGCTGTTGGCTTCCCTGCTTGTCGCGGTGACGGTGGTGCCTATTTTGACGCACATGATGTTTCGCAAAGGGATGAAAAGCCGCTCCAGACGAAGGGAAAAAACGGGATCGCTGGCGGCCGGTTACCGCCGGTTGCTCCAATGGACCTTAAACCACAAGCTGTGGACGGCCGGCTTTGCCGTCGCCGTTCTGGTCGGCAGCCTGCTGCTCGCCAGCGTGGTCGGCGTCAGCTTTTTGCCGGAGGAAGAGCAGAAATACGCGATGGTCACCTACAGCCCGGGAGCGGGCGAGCTGCTTTCCGACGTGGAGCAGACCGCCTTGCAGGCGGAAACGATGATTCTCCAGCGCAAGGGCGTGACGAATTTGCAGTATTCCGTGGGCGCCGAAACGCCGTTCAGCCCGGGGCCTTCCAAGGCGGGATTATTTTATGTGCAGTACGATAAAGACACCGCCGATTTCGAATCGGAGAAAAAGAAGCTGATCGCGGATCTGGAAGGCCTGGGCGCGCCGGGGGCGTGGGGAACGATGGATTTCAGCGGCGGGCTCGGCGGCAGCAAGCTTTCCCTGTTCGTCTATGGCAGCGATATGGACGAGATTCAGCCGGCCGTGGAGCAAATTCAGGCATTGCTGCAAGCGGACGATTCGTTCGATAAAGTCAAGTCGAGCATCTCCGAAACCTACGACCAGTATACGCTGGTCGCCGATCAGCGCAAGTTGAGCCAATGGGGCTTGACGGCGGGGCAGATCGCGATGCGTTTAAGCCCGGTGCGGGAACGCTCCGCTGTGGCGGAAGTGCGGGTGGAAGACCGCTCGTATCCGGTCTATGTCCATACGGATCAGCAGCCGTATCGCAGCCTGGACGAGATCGGCCGCTCCACGCTGATGTCCCCTTACGGGGCGGAAGTCGCGGTCAAGGATGTCGTCCGGGTGGAGGAAGGGAAAACGGCGGGTTCCGTCACGCGGAAGAACGGACAACTGTATGCGGAAGTATCGGCCGACGTGGTGGTGAAGGATGTCGGCAAGGCTTCCTCGAATATACAAGAGCAGATCGATCAGCTCAAGCTTCCGCCTTCCGTTAAAGTCGATTTCGGCGGGGTCACCGAGCAGATCAACGAAACCTTTACCCAGCTTGGCTTGGCGATGGCGGCGGCCATCGGGATTGTGTACTTCCTGCTGGTGCTCACCTTCGGCGGGGCGTTAACTCCCTTCGTGATTTTGTTTTCCTTGCCGTTCATCGCGATCGGCGCCATCGCCGGGCTGTATGTTTCCGGCGAGACGATCAGCGCTCCGGCCATGATGGGCGCCTTGATGCTGATCGGCATTGTGGTCACCAACGCGATTGTGCTGATCGACCGCGTGATCAACAAGGAAAAGGAAGGATTGCCGACGAGGGAGGCTTTGCTGGAGGCGGCCGGAACCCGGCTGCGCCCCATCCTGATGACCGCGCTGGCGACAATTTTTGCCTTGCTGCCTCTGGCCCTGGGCTTTGAGGGTACGGAGGGAAGTCTGATCTCCAAAGGGTTGGGCGTCACGGTCATCGGCGGACTGTTAAGCTCGACTTTGCTGACATTGATCATTGTGCCGCTGGTCTACGAGTGGTTTGCCAAATTTCGCCGAGCGCCTTTGCAGGAACAATTGAACGGCCAGGAGTGAAGGGACGGTATGGAGAAAAAGCACACGATTATGGAGGCGGCGGCCAAGCTGTTCGCGGAGAAGGGCTATCATGCCACTTCGATTCAGGATATCGCCGATTCGCTGGGGATTGCCAAAGGCTCCATGTATTTTTACTTTAAATCGAAGGAAGACCTCCTTGTTCATATATGCAAATATTATTTGGATCTGTTTCTCAAGCAATTTCTGGCCTTGATGGGAGATACGGGTCAGGATCCCCGCGCCAGGCTGTCCGGGCAAATTGTGATGAAAAGCAGGCAGTTTTCGGCCAATCGCGATTTTATCGCCATGTTTATCAAGGAAAGCTTCGAGGTGAACGAGGAAATCCACAACATGGTGCAGATGCTCCGGGCCCGGATATTGTTTTCCACGCAGAGCTGCGTCGTCGAGCTTTACGGAGAGGCGGCCCGGCCTTACGCCTATGACGCGGCGGCCATTTTCAACGCCATGTCCGACGGCTACCTGGGCTTGATGCTGATGGATCAAATGGATTTGGACGTTCAAGCGGTTTCGCTGTTTCTGGTTGACCGATTGGATGATGTCGTGAAGGGGATGATGACCGGCAAGGCCAAGGCGATGCTTCGCACCGAAGCGTTCAGGGACCTGATCGTTTCCGGCCAGCAGAACGAGCGGCGGAAAGTGGAGCTATTGGCGGAACTCCAGGCTATTCGCGAGATCGTGGGGCGAATCCGTCCCGAGCCCGGGAAGCTGGAAGAAATCGAATCGTCGCTGCTGGTGCTGGAGGAGGAGTTTGAGAAGCCGGAATACCCGTCCGTATTGATCAAAGGAATGCTGGCCTTGCTCAAGAACATGGGGATCCCCGAGATCCGCTCCAACATCGCCCGGATGGAATCGTATATCGGCGGTTAGCAAGTGCAACATTTTCCACGTTTCCCCCGTTAGATTAGCAGGGTGATGAAAAAAGCGGCGCACGGGCTGGGCATGGATTGGAGAAACGGAAGCGGCCGCCTTTGTCCGCGGACTTCTTCGTGTGAAGGCTGCGGAGCAGGAAAAGCTGCGAGCCACTGCGGTTGGAAATCGATGTCCGGACACGGATCCGTCTGTTTTTCACCACCCTTTCAGGAAATGGAACGATGCGATATTTGGCATTGGTTCGCATGTCCAAGGGGGGGATAACGTTGTCAATGGTAAAAAAGAAAAAATGGGCGCCGGTTGTTGTGCTGCTGGCGTTCCTCGTACCGGCGGCGCTGTTTGGCTGTTCCGGTTCGAACAGCAACGAGGCCGGCAACATGGACACGGCTGCGCCGGAAGCGGCCCAGTCCACATCGTCCGATGCGAAGTATGCGGAGAACTTGACGGTTGCGGATCAAGCGGCGGGCTTCTACGGCAGCTCGGGTGCGGCCAATGCGGCCGAACCGGCCATGGATGCATCCGGCAACTCCGATGACGGCAGCTTCGCGGCGTTCGACCGCAAGCTGATCTATCGCGCCAATTTGACGATGGAAGTGGAGGATTACGCCGCCGTGCAGTCCCGAATCCGGGATATGGTTGCGCTGTCCGACGGCTACATTCTGGAGTTTTCCGACAGCAAGACCGCTTACGAGCAAACGGGCAATTTTGTCATCCGCGTGCCGGCGCAGGGCTTCTTTTCCTTCATCGATCAACTGCGCGTCATCCAGCCGCAATTGCAGCAAAGCGTGAAGGGTCAGGATTTCACTGAAGAATATGTCGATTTGTCCTCGCGATTGAAGGCGAAGCGATTGGTGGAGGAGCGGCTGTCTTCCTTTATGCAGAAAGCGACCCGGGCCGACGATCTGCTTCAATTCTCCAACCAGCTTGCCACGGTGCAGGAAGAGATTGAGCGAATCGAGGGAAGAATACGCTACATCGATCAAAATGTCGATTATTCCACCATCGAGCTGAGAGTGTACCAGCGGCTGAACAAAAACGCAGTGGGGTCGAAGACGGATGCGCCTTTCGGGGAGCAGATACTTGACGCGATGAAATCCAGCGCCGAATTCGTATCCCGGTTTCTGCAAGGGCTGGTGATTGTCGTCGCGGCGCTGTTGCCGGTGTTGGCGGTGCTGGCGCTGATCTGCGTTCCGCTCCTTTACTGGTATTTGAAAAAGAGAGCGCCTGCCTCCCGAAAAGCGAAGCGAGGCCGCGAAGCGGTGAGCGGGGAGCGTGCGAACGAGAACCGCGCGGATCGCGAAGCGGTGAGCGGGGAGCGAGCGGGCGAGAGTCGGCCGGATCGCGAAGCGGCGAGCGGTGAGCGTGCGGGCGAGAGTCGGCCGGATCGCGAATCAGCGAGCGGTGAGCGTGCGGGCGAAAGCCGCGCGGATCGCGAAGCGGCGAGCGGTGAGCGTGCGGGCGAAAGCCGTGCGGATCGCGAAGCGGCGAGCGGTGAGCGAGCGGGCGAAAGCGATGCGAAGGAAAGCTAAGAGGATGCGGGCCGCCCGAAGGAAAACGGCGTGAACGCGAAGCTTCGAGCCGCCTGTTGCACCGAAAATAAAGAGGGCTATGAAACAGTCGGAACGCCGATGGAAGGAAGATCGTTTCAATGAAAGTGCCGCCGCCCCTGTTTGGGCGGACGGCATTTTGTTTTAGGCTTTAGCCAGTTGAGTGCGTGAAACGCGCGAAACAAAAAACCA
>CAYYCV010000155.1:0-11374 GCA_964470405.1 uncultured Caryophanales bacterium | reverse complement strand
ACGAAAATAACGATGTCACTTTAAAGTGGTGTGCGGATGCAAGTCCATTTTCATGCCTGCAATGGCCGACAGGCCATGGGAGATTTGAATGAAAAATTGCACAAAGCGGTTTCTACCCACGTATATTCAGAGCCTCTTGTATGTTTTATCGTATAAAAAGAGAACTTTCGCCCAAACTGGAACTTTCACCATGCGTCCCGCGAACGCGCTGCATTGACGGGCGCACCATCGTCCGGTCCGATGATTATGGCGCCGGAAGAAGATGATAAGCGGCGGGAACGTCTCCCGATGCGGGCTGTCGAAAACACTTCAGCCCTACTGAGATGCATGCCCACTAACGCATTCATGGCAGCCTATGCCCCGTCTTTGCGATGTCGCCTTTTTTATCCGCTCTGCGCCGCTATCCGATTTCCCGCTTTCGCGGTTAGTTCGGAGAACCGGTCATGGGCAGCGGGTTTCCGCCCGATTTCTTCACCATTTGCCTTCACCGCTCGTCTGGACACCTTGAATCGTCTGTCCTTTCACCTTCACCGCCCGTCTGGACGCTTTGAATCTTCCGTCCTGTCGCCTTCACTGTTCGTCTGGATGCCTTGAATCGTCTGTCCTTTCGCCTTCACCGCTTGTTTGAATGCCTTGAATCGTCTGTCCTTTCACCTTCACCGCCCGTCTGGACGCCTTAAATTTTCGGCCCGTTCGCCTCCATCGTCCGTTTGGATGCCTCGAATTTTCCGCCCATCCGCCTCACCGCTGTTTTTTTGCATTCTCGGCAGGGGAATGACGTCGATGCGAAGTCATTCGATGGACAGGTCCGTTTCATGCTATAATAGAAAAATGTCAGACGATATCAGGCTGTGGAAAGAGTTCATCATCAGGCTGTGGAAAGAGTTCATCCGAAATGAAACCGAAACTTGCGAGCGGGTTAGGGATTAACAGGCGGCATGTTTCCGAATTCCGGGCAATCGGCAAGCCCCTTCAGTGGATGCTCGTTCCTCCCTTCGGCAAAGGTTCGTTGTCCTCTTCGGCGGCGGTCCGTTGTGGCTTTCAGCACAGTTCGTTGTCCCTTTCGGTGGAGGTCCGTTGTCCCTTTTGGCACAGGTTCGTTGCCCCTTTCGACGGGGATCGTTGCCCCTTTCAACGGCTGCTCGTTACGCCTTTCGGCAGACGCCCGTTTCTTTATTTGGGGTTTGGCTGCTTCCCGGCTTTCCCGGCAGCCCGCAATATGCGTTTTTCTGGAGGTTGGAGATGGCGAATTATACGCCCATGGTAGAGCAATATTTGGCAATCAAGGCGAGCGTGGGGGAGGCCCTGCTGTTTTTTCGCCTTGGCGATTTTTATGAAATGTTTTTCGAGGATGCGATTCTCGCCGCGAAGGAGCTGGAAATTACTTTGACCGGACGCGAAGGAGGCGTTGAAGAACGCATTCCGATGTGCGGCGTGCCTTATCATTCCGCTGAGAGCTATATTTCGAAATTGATTGAAAAAGGATATAAAGTGGCGATCTGCGAGCAGGTGGAAAACCCCGGCGAAGCCAAAGGCGTCCTGAAGCGGGAAGTCGTGCGCATCGTGACCCCGGGCACGGTGATGGACGGCAAGACGCTCGGCGAAGCGGCGAACAATTTCATCGTCAGCTTATCCGACTGCGGCGGGCGATACGGCCTGGCTGCCTGCGATTTGACGACGGGGGAATTGTATGTCACCGTCATCGACGGTTCGCGCGAGTTGCTGACGGACGAAACGAGCGTGTATGCTCCGTCCGAGCTGATCGGCGACGCCGCACCGCTGCAGGCGGTGAAGCAGGCGACGCAGCAAAGCTTGCGTTCCGCGCTGTGCACGGAATGGACCCGGGACGACCCGGAGGCGGTCAAGCAGCATTTTCCGTCGGATGATTGGTCGCGGTTGAACGAGGCGGGCCGGCGCAGCGTCGGGCTGCTGCTGTCCTACCTGGGCGATACGCAAAAGCGGGCGCTGACGCACATTACGCAAATTCGCGCCTATGAAACCGAGCAATATATGACGTTGGACCCCTTTACCCGCAGAAATCTGGAGCTGACGGAGACGGTGAGGGAAAGAACGAGAAAAGGATCGCTGCTGTGGCTGTTGGACAAAACGGTGACCGCGATGGGCGGCAGAATGCTGCGCCGCTGGCTGGACAAACCGCTGCTCAACAAGCAGAGGATCGAGGAGCGTTTGGAAGCGGTCGATTTTCTGTATCATCACCTGATCGAAAGGGATGAGCTGCGGAGGCAACTGGATCAGGTTTACGATTTGGAGCGGCTGGCCGGGCGCGTTTCCTACGGGAACGCGAACGCACGCGATTTGAACGCGTTGAAAATGTCGCTGCGCCAGGTCCCGACCGTTTTGCAGACGTGCGCGCAGTCGCAGTCCGCGACGCTGCGGCGGCTGGCGGAAGGGGCGGATCCCTGCGCGGATGTGCTGGGTTGGATCGAGGCGGCCATTGTGGACGATCCTCCGCTTTCGATCAAGGAGGGCGGGATGATCCGGAAGGGCTGCCATCCCCGCCTGGACGAACTGCGGGAAGCGAGCGTTCACGGCAAGCGCTGGATCGCCGAATTGGAGAAGGCGGAGCGGGAATTGACCGGCATTAAATCGCTGAAGGTCGGGTTCAACAAAGTATTCGGTTACTATATCGAAGTGACCAAATCGAACATCGACTCGCTTCCCGAGGGGCGGTACGAGCGAAAGCAAACGCTGTCCAACGCGGAGCGGTACGTCACCCCCGAATTGAAGGAGAAGGAAGCGCTCATTCTTGGCGCGGAGGAGCAGATCGTCGATATCGAGTACGACCTGTTCGTCAAGCTGCGCGACCGGGTTGCCCAACAAACCGGCCGGTTGCAGCAGTTGGCGGAAAGGTTGGCGGAGATCGACGTGTACCAGTCGCTGGCCACGGTCAGCGCGACGAACCGCTACGTTAAGCCCGAGATCAGCGAGCAATACGATCTGCAAATTGCCGACGGGAGGCATCCCGTGGTCGAGGTTGCGATGTCCACAAGCAAATTCATCGCCAACGATACTCGGTTGTATGAAGACGGCGGCAGAATTTTGCTGATCACCGGGCCGAATATGGCGGGCAAAAGTACATACATGCGCCAGGTGGCGCTGATTTGCGTCATGGCGCAGTGCGGGTGCTTCGTGCCGGCGCGCCATGCGAAAATCCCGCTGATCGATCGGGTGTTCACCCGAATCGGGGCGGCCGACGATCTGATCGGCGGACAAAGCACGTTTATGGTGGAAATGACCGATATACAGGTGATTGCGGAGCAGGCGAACGAGCGAAGCCTTGTCATTATCGACGAATTGGGCAGGGGAACCTCCACCGGGGAAGGCATGTCGATCGCCCAGGCTGTGATCGAATATTTGCATCTTCGCGTCGGTTGCAAAACGCTGGTGTCGACCCATTTTCACGAATTGGCCCATCTGGAAAAGTCGCTGGCCCATTTGAAAAATTACTGCATGGCGGTTCGCGAAAGCGGCGAACAGGTGACGTTTTTAAGAAAGCTGGTCGAGGGAGCGGCCAGCACCAGCTACGGGATTTACTGCGCCCGGATCGCCGGCCTGCCGGAAGAGATCATCGACAGGGCCTACGTTTTGCTGAACGCGTTTGAGGAGAGGACCGAAGGGCGGGCTTCGTCCGGCGAAACGCCCTTTGAGGCGGAGCAGCTAAGCCTGTTTCCGGAGCCGCAGATCGCCGTTTCGAGCGAGCGCAAGAAAGAGCGGCATCCGGCGGGCAAGAAGGAGCAGGAGATAATCGAGCGCATCCGAAGCGTCGATTTGATGAATATGACTCCGTTGCAGGTCATGGGATTCCTGCAGGAATTGAAGCAAAAGCTTTAAAAATGCGGTAAAAAAGCGGCGCAGGTTATTGAATATAAAAAGGCGGGTGGCTTGCTTGAATTCGTATTTTCGCCGGTTTGTCCGGAAATGCGGGGTTTCGCTCCATTTGGTTATGGCACTGCTTTTGCTGCTCCCCGGAATGGCGCTTGCCGCCGATTCGTCCGTGTCGCAATCCACGCGCGATGAAATCTCTCAACTCATCGGGACGTATCATGTCAGCGGCGTGAGCGCGGACGAGCTTTCGGGCCGGAGCGTGGAGCAGATGCTGGAAGCGTTGAACGATCCGTACACGAGTTATTTTTCCAAAGAAGACTGGAAGCAGTTTGAGAATAGTTTGGAAAATCAGTATGTGGGCATCGGCGTCAGGGTGGGGCAGGATGACAGCGGCTTTTTCGTCGATCAGGTTTTTGAAGATTCCCCCGCACAGAAGGCGGAATTGCAGCCCGGAGATTACTTCGTCCAGGTGGAAGGCGTCCCAACCGAGGGGAAGAGCCTGGAGGAGCTTGTCACCGCGATCAAGGGGCCGCCGGGCACGACCGTGCGTCTGACGATCAGCCGTGGCCAGACATCGCTGGAAGTGAAGCTGATTCGCGCGCAGATTCAGCTCCCCGTCGTGGAGAGCCTGATGTTCGACGGCAAGGTGGGCTATTTGAAGCTGACGGATTTCTCCAGCGATGCCGACGAAAAGTTTGCGGCCGGTCTGAAAGACTTGAAGGACAAGGGAATCCGGTCGCTGATCGTCGATCTTCGCGACAACCCCGGCGGGTTGCTGCTTTCGGCGCTGAACATCGCTTCGAATTTTATTGAGGACGGCGTGTTGATTCATACCCGCGACCGCAACGACGCCGACCACCCGGCCTCCATTTCCGACGGAGAGACGCAGGGTATTCCGGTGTTTGTGCTGGTGAATGAAAACAGCGCCAGCGCGTCGGAGGTGCTGACGGGGGCGTTGCAGGACTATGGGAAAGCCACCGTAATCGGCGCGCGGACCTTCGGGAAGGGCAGCGTGCAAAACATTTTTCCGCTCAAGGACGGCGGGTATTTAAAGCTCACGGTGGAGGAGTATTTGACGCCGTTGAAACGGCGGGTTAACGGCGTGGGATTGAAGCCGGACGTCGCCGTACCCGATTCTTTGCCGCAAATGATCACCGCGTTGAGGATGGCCGGAAGCTTGCCGATGTCCATGCAAATGGACGCCCAATCGCTGACGATCAACGGGCAGGAGCTGTATCGGGCATTCCCGCTCATCCGGGAAAATGGCAAGGTTTACGCGCCTTCGCGGATTTTGGCGGCGCTGGTCGGCGCGCAGGTGGGCTGGGATGAAGCGGCGCAGAAGGTGTACCTGACCCGGGGCGCGATCAGGGCGGTTTATCAGCCGACGGACGCATGGACGAAATGGAAGGCAGGTACGAGTTACATCGATCTGGATCGCTTTGCGCGGCAAAACCCGGGATTTCAATGGAAATGGGCCGGGGATGCGCTGGATCTTCGATATGACGCGGGAGAGTAAAAGCCATGGGAAAAATTCATCTGCTTGACGAACATATTGCCAATCAGATCGCGGCGGGCGAAGTGGTGGAACGCCCGGCTTCCGTCGTGAAGGAATTGGTGGAAAATGCGATTGACGCCGGGAGCGCCGCCATCGACGTGGAAATTATGGAAGGCGGATTGCAGGGCATTCGGGTCACGGATAACGGAACGGGCATCGATGCCGATGATCTGGAAACCGCCTTTCTGCGCCATGCGACGAGCAAAATTGCTTCCGACCGCGATTTGTTCCGCATTTGCAGCCTCGGCTTTCGCGGCGAAGCGCTGCCGAGCATAGCCGCCGTGGCCAGAATGGAGTGCCTCTCCTCCGCGAGCAACGAGGGGTTGGGCCGCAGAATCGTTATTGAAGGCGGGACGATCAAGCGCGTCGAATCGGCCGCTTTCCCGCGAGGGACGGATATTCAGGTGCGCGACTTGTTCTATAATACGCCGGCCAGGCTGAAATACATGAAGACCACGCAAACCGAGTTTCATCATATATCGGATTTCATGTACCGCATCGCTTTGGCCCATCCCGACATCGCCTTCACTTTGAAGCACAACGACAATTTGCTGTTGCAGACGTTGGGCAACGGCGAGCTGCGGCAGGTGATCGCCGCGATTTATGGCGCCGCGCTGGCGCGGGGCATGGTTCCGGTCTCCTCCACGAGCCTGGATTATCAATTGAGCGGCTACATCTCCAAACCGGAAATCACGCGCGCCAATCGATCGGGCATGACGATCGTCATCAACGGCCGCTATATTCGCAATTACGCTTTGGCCCAGGCGATTCTGGATGCGTATCATACGCTGCTTCCGCTGCATCGCTTTCCGCTGGCCGTGCTGCAAATCACGATGGACCCCACGCTGCTGGATGTGAATGTCCATCCGTCGAAGCTGGAGGTTCGCTTCAGCAAGGAGCCGGAATTGGTGCAGTTGATCCGCGGGGAATTGAAGAAGACGCTCGGGGGGCAGACGCTCATCCCGGAGGCGGTGAAAAAACCGGCGAGAAATGGGCCGATACAGGAGCAGCTTGAATTTCGCCGGAATGAGGAGAGAGCGTACGCCCCTCCCGCTTCCGCTCCGGCTGTGTTCGAGCGGCGCGCGGACTATCCCTCCGAACGCGAGCTTTCTTCCGCCGAGCCGGACCGCGGGGGGCGCGGCGACATGCGAGGCGAAGCGCGAGGTGCGGCGAGCGGTGAAACGCGCGGCGAAGCGCCGGGTGCGGCGCGCGATGAAACGCGGGGCGAGACGCGCGGCGGCTTGCGAAGCGGCGGGGCTTCGAGCGGGAGCGAAGCGTCCGGCAAATCGTGGAACCGGGCCTTCCACGAAGCGCTGAACGAAGCCATGGGCGAGGTGCCCGGCAGACCGTCGGACGGGACGCGGCCGACTTTTCCGCAGCTTTACCCGGTCGGTCAAGTGCGCGGGACCTACATTGTGGCGCAAAATGAAGACGGGCTGTTTTTGATTGATCAGCATGCCGCCCATGAGCGGATCAACTACGAATATTACTACGAATTGTTCGGGCGTCCGGCGGAGGCGAGCCAGGAACTGCTGCTTCCCATATCGCTGGAGGTCACCCCTTCGGAAGCGGAGGCGTTGAAGGGAAAGCTCGTTTTGCTGCAACAGGCGGGAGTGATTTTGGAGCATTTCGGCGGCAGTTCCTTCATCGTTCGCTCTTATCCGCATTGGATTCCCGAAGGGTCGGAACGCGAAATTATCGAAGAAATGGTAGAATGGGTGTTGAGTGAGGCAAAGCAGCCGGATATTGCCAAAATTCGCGAGAAATCGGCGATTTTGTGCTCCTGCAAAGCTTCCATCAAAGCAAACGACAATTTGACCCGTTCCGAAATGGAAGCTTTGCTGGACAAGCTGTCCAGGGCGCGAAACCCTTACACTTGTCCGCACGGCCGTCCGATTGTCGTCAGTTTTTCAAATTATGAGCTGGAGAAAATGTTTAAAAGGGCATAGCACAAGGGGGATACGCAAATGGATTTGGGATTGCGGGGAAAATCCGTGTTGGTCATGGCGGCGAGCAAGGGCTTGGGCAAAGCGATCGCTCTGGAATATGCCGCGGAAGGGGCGCAGGTGGCGATCACCAGCAGAAATATCGAACATCTGGAGCAGGCTGCGGAGGACATCAGGAAAGCCACGGGCGCAACGGTTTTGACGCAGGTCATGGACGTCCGAAACGGGGAGGACATTTCCGCCGGGGTGGATCTCATAGCCAAGCGGCACGGTGGAATCGATGTGGTTGTGACCAACGCCGGCGGGCCGCCGGGGGGATGTTTCGACGATTTCGACGATCAGGCGTGGGATCTCGCTTACGGGCAAAATCTGCTCAGCGTGGTGCGGGTCATTCGCGCCGCCCTGCCGTATTTGCGGTCCGGAAACGGCGGGCGGATCGTGAATCTCACCTCGACCTCGGTCAAGGAACCGATGGATCACATGATTTTGTCCAATACGATTCGCGCCGGGGTGAACGGATTGTCCAAGAGCCTTTCCGTCGAGCTGGCCAAGGATCAAATTTTGGTCAATTCGGCGGGACCGGGCAATATCGCCACGGATCGGATCATGGAGCTGAACCGCATTGCGGCGGAAAGAAATCAGGTTTCGGTGGAACAGGTGTATGCGGCCAACGCGGCGAAGATTCCATTGCAAAGGTACGGCGAACCGGGGGAATTCGCCAAAATGATCGTATTCCTCGGATCCTTCGCCAATACGTACGTGACCGGACAATCGGTGATCGTCGATGGAGGCAAGGTTCGGGCGTACTGAAAAGAAAATAAAGTGACGGAAACGGATGGTGCGGTATGTTAGCTGAAAAGTATCCTTCGGCCGGAGCGCCGGAATTGGTCACCTTCGGTGAAACGATGGTATTGTTGAAGCCCGCGGGCGCAAACGGATTGGAATTCAGTCCGCAACTGGTCAAATCGTTCGGCGGGGCCGAGAGCAATTTGGCCATCGGAGCTTCCCGTCTGGGACGCCGGGTCGGATGGTTTGGCCAATTGGGCAACGATCCCCACGGGAGATATATCTTCAAGCACATTCGCGGGGAGGGCGTGGATGTGTCCCGCGCCTCGCTGGTGAACGGCGCCCCGACCGGCTTGATGTTCAAAGAGTCGCTGATGGAGAAAACGTCCGTATATTATTATCGCAAGCATTCGGCGGCCAGCCTGGTGCGTCCGGAGGATCTGGACGAGGATTACATCCGGCAAGCGAAAATTCTTCACGTGACCGGCATTACGGCGGCTTTGAGCGAGTCGGGCCGGGCGGCCGTCGAGGAAGCGATGCGGCTGGCCCGCAAACACGGCGTGAAGATCAGCTATGACCCGAATTTGCGATTGAAGCTGTGGAGCCTGGAAGAAGCTCGCAAGACGCTGCTTCCCCTGGCGGAGATGTGCGACTATTTTTTGCCGGGATTGGACGAACTGAAGCTATTGTATGCCACCGACGAATTCGATGCGATTATCGAACGTTTGAAACAGCTTCCGGCGGTTTCCGTCATCAAGGGCTGCGAGAACGAAACGTTGCTGCTGGCGGACGGCGTTCTTCATCGGGTGCCTTACTTCAAAGTGGATCGGGTGGTGGATACCGTGGGCGCGGGCGATGGGTTTTGCGCCGGGTTTCTGAGCGGTTTGCTGAAAGGCTTCGCATTGACGGAATCGGTCAAACTGGGAAATTTGGTCGGCTCGATCGTGGTTCAGACCGACGGCGATTGGGAAGGTCTGCCTACCTGGGAGCAGGCGTCGGCGATATTGAATCACGAGGAGCACGTGGAACGATAAATAACGAAAGAGGTGAAGCCCGGTGCTGGTCAGCACATCCTATCGTCCGTCCGCGGAAACGGTGCGGGCATCGAAGCGGCTGGCTGCCGAACTGGGTTGCCGTTATGTCGGCAGGGAAAACCTTTCTTTGGGAAAATTAGGGCTAAAACATAACGATTCGGAAATACTTGTGGTAAGCGGCTCCCAGCTCAAGTACTATCAGGGGCAAAATAAACCGCTGTTTTTTCATCCCAGCATGGCCTATCTGCGCCTGGGAAGGCTGTTGAAGCGGGAGAAAGATCCGCTGCTGGAGGCGTCTGCCGCCGCGCCGGGGGACACGGTGCTGGACTGCACGGCCGGGTTGGCGTCGGACGCGATTGTTTTTTCCTATGCCGTGGGCGCGCGCGGGAAAGTGGTTGCGCTGGACAGCGAGGAAGTGATCGCGGTGCTGTTGCAATGGGGGATTCGGCGTTACGAATCCGATCTGGCCCCCTTGAACGAAGCGCTGCGCCGGATTGAAATCAAGCATGAGGAGCATTTGTCCTATTTGCGCGGCCAGCCCGATTCCAGTGTGGATATTGTGTATTTCGATCCGATGTTTCGCTATCCGGTGAAGGATTGCCCGTCCATGCTGCCGATGCGCGAGACGGCCAACGCGGTCCCCGTCGCCCCGGAGGCGATCCGGGAAGCGCGCAGGGTGGCGAGGAAAACGGTCGTTTTGAAAGAGCTTTGTTGGAGCAAAGAGTTCGCCCGGCTTGGTTTTGATCAGGTGATCGAAACCTCTTCCAAAATCGCTTACGGAGTGATTCGCTTATGAGTGTTGCCGGCGCGAAGAAATTGCTTGCGCTCGTCGGCCCGACGGCCGTGGGGAAAACCGAATACAGCCTGCGGATCGCCGAGCGGTTCGACTGCGAAATCATCTCGGGCGACTCGATCCAGGTGTACCGGGGCATGGATATCGGAACAGCCAAAGCGAGCGCGGCGGAGCGGGCGAGGGTGCCGCACCATTTGATCGACATCCTGGAGCCGGACCAGCCGTTTTCCGTATCCGATTTTAAACGGTTGGCCGAACGGGCGATCGAGGACATTCATTCCCGGGGGAAGCTGCCTTTTATTGTAGGGGGAACGGGCCTGTACGTCGAATCGGTTTGCTATGATTTTCGGTTCGATGAAGGGGGAATCGACCTTGATTTTCGTCGAGAGCAGGCGGAGTACGCCGAACAATACGGAGCGGAGGCGCTGCATGACAAGCTGAAGCAGGTCGATCCGATCACGGCGGAGCGGCTTCATCCGAACGATCGCAAGCGGATCATCCGGGCTCTGGAAATGGTTCATCTCAGCGGAACCCGCATGTCCGATCATCTAAGCGCCCAGTCCGGGGTTTCTCCATACGATTTGTGCCTGATCGGGCTGACCATGGATCGCGGGTCGTTGTATGAGCGGATTGAACAGCGGGTGGACCGGATGATGGAGCAGGGGTTGATCGATGAAGTCAGGCAATTGCTGGATCGGGGATTCCATCGCGGCATGACTTCCATGCAGGGTCTCGGTTACAAGGAAATAGCGGCCTATCTGGAAGGGGAGACGACTCTGGAACAGGCGGTCGCGCTTCTGAAACGGGATACGAGACGGTTCGCCAAACGGCAGTTGTCCTGGTTCCGCCATATGCGGGATATTCATTGGATCGATCTGAGCAAAGATGAAATTTTTTATGCCCATTCGGGACCAATTAATGATATAATAGCAGGAAAGTTTTACTAATCCACACGGGGGGTTCCTTTTAATGAACAAACCAATCAATATTCAGGACACTTTTTTGAATCAGCTTCGCAAGGAGAGCATTCCGGTCACGGTTTATTTGACCAATGGCTTTCAAATTCGGGGCATGATCCGGGCATTCGATAATTTCACCATCATCATTGACACGGAAGGCAGAAATCAAATGGTTTACAAGCATGCGATCTCGACCTTCACCCCGCAGCGCAACGTATCGCTGGTCCAGGAGCAGCAGGACGAGGCGTAGTGGAAACTTTTTGGCGTCAGCGGCGTCTAATCAGATAGACAGAGAAATCGAACAACCCGGTTCCATCGACAGGGTTGTTTTTTCATGCCTGTTTTTGACTGTCCTTTTGGAAGTCCGGTGAAAATAGGCGGCGCAGGGGTGGGGCATCGGTTTCCGATCGCAGTTGTCCGCGGATTTCTTGATTTTATAGCCGGATGGGGAGAAA
>CAYYCV010000154.1:0-11427 GCA_964470405.1 uncultured Caryophanales bacterium | reverse complement strand
AACCGCAACGGTGCGGACGCCAAGCCGCGGTTCCACGGTTCCGGCAAGGGCGGGCGGTCTGGCAGATTTATGGTCGATCGCCGGAAATACCTGCAAAAGTGCATCTATTCATAGGCCGCAACCAGCATTTTGGGAAAATACCTGCGTTTATGCAGGTATTTCAAGAGCATTCTGCTCAATTGGGAAATTTGGCGCGAAATAAATGTATTTTTGCAGGAATTCGGCCTCACCGTAAAATCCGATGGTACAACAAATGTAAAATCGCAGGTATTTTATAAATGTAAAAACAAAAGCCCCCGAATATCGGGAGCCGAACAACCAGCACGGCGAAGAGTTCTTTCCATTTCAAGCCGGGCATAATTACCATTTTACAGTGAAACCATAAGCTCAATAACAACCTCACCGGAGCTTATTTCGCAAAAATCGGCAGCGTGGTTTTGTATGCGACTACCATCACGAAAGGTTTGGCCATGAAAAAATTGGAATTTTGCGGTTGCCATCAGGAAACGATCGGCATTTTGTGACTATGATCACGAAAGGATCGGCATTTTTATTGTATGCTTAAAAGTGTGCCGGAAAAAACAGCGCAGGAATTGGGCACGGGATGGAGAAACGACAGCGCTCGCCTTTGTCCGCGCGTAGGTCCCCCCCCCAAACCGACTTCCAATCGGGAAGCCGGTGGACAAAAATGATCGGAAAGCCCATGCTCAAATGCGAAACCGCCCATTTTTCACCGCACTTTTAAGGAAATGCACAAGATGCAGTCGAAGCCGGCACGTATGACGGGAATGTCAGACGCATCGCGAAAAAAGGCGAAACCGAAAGGAAAAAAGGAGAAAAGAGAAAGAATAAAGTAAGAGGAGGATTGGACGATGGAGGATTCGAGCGTGAAGTTAAGCCCCCCGCTGCAACAACTAATAGACGAGCATGCGTCGCTGCGGGCGGACATGGATATTTTCTATGAGATCACAGAAGAGATCGAATTCGATTCGGGCCCCGCCGTGAGCCGACAGTTTGCAAAATTGCACGAACGAATATCGAGCTTCACCGATGCGCTGAAAGCACATTCCAAACGGGAGGAGGAAGGGTTATTCCCCATGATGGCCCGCCGCCTCGGAGAAGACGACCGAACCATCGAAGTGATGGAATACGAGCATGAGAAGGCGGAGCAGCATCTGCGGGATTTTCTAACCGAAGCGGACCAGGCGGGTCCTGTCATGGACGAAGACGACGCGCGATCGATTACAGTATACGCCGTGCAAGCTCACGCTATCTTAACCCAACACTTCGCCAAGGAAGAAAAAATGCTGTTTCCGTTGGCGGAGCATATCCTTTCGGCTGACGAAAAGGGCGAACTGGAACGAAAGCTTCAGACACGATAACGACCGTCTCCCACTGCTCACGCTCGGAGTGTGCCAACTCTTCCCACCGTCGGAATGCATTGATTCCCCATGGTCGAAGTGTGCCGGCGCGGAACAACCAAGTGGGACGGGGCTGTTGGACGAGCTTTTCCATTCAAAACGGTTGAATCCCAAAGCCATTTTCATGCTCATTCAACACGCAGCTTATTGAACCAGCCCATTCAACCAGCTCATTCAACACGCAGCGCCTGTCGTTGAGCGATGAGGCACAATTCCGCGGCGAGGAAGGCGTGCTCCTGGGTCATTGCATTTTCCGTGCGATGGAGGCAATCGAGAATAAACTGCCCGAAAAAGGGATACCCCACTTTCCCTTTAACGGGAATATGGTATTCGCCTTGGCCGTCAACCAAATAGACATGATCCGGATCTGCGGAACGGGCCAGATCGGTATATTTGCGCAGCTCGATATACCCTTTGGTTCCAAGGATGAAGGTTCGCCCGTCTCCCCAAGTTCCAAGGCCATCCGGCGTGAACCAATCCACCCGAAAATAATGAGTGGCTCCGTTATCTCCGACAAGCGCCGCATCTCCAAAATCCTGCAATTCGGGATACTGCTTGTGGTTATAGTTGGCTATCTTGCTGTGAAGCACTTTGGCTCCCTGATTATCGGAAAAATAAAGAAACTGTTCAATTTGATGACTTCCAATATCGCACAGGATGCCGCCGTATTTCGCCAATTCAAAAAACCACGGCGGACGCGAGGGGGCGCTCAGTCGATGCGGCCCCATTCCAATCACTTGGATGACGCGCCCGATCGCCCCTTCCTTAATCAATTGCCCGGCATAAACGGCGCTTTCGACATGAAGCCGTTCACTGTAATAAGCGTAATACTTCCGGCCGGTTTTTCGCGCCATCTTTCTCGCTTCTTCAAGTTGATCGTGCGTGGTGAGCGGGCACTTGTCGGTAAAATAATCCTTCCCATGCTCCATTGCCCGCAGCCCGAGCGCGCAGCGTTCGGAAGGCACGGCGGCCGCGGCGATGAGCCGGACTTCCGGGTCCTGCAAAATTTCCGCCAACGAGGAAGCCGGCTTCGCCTGAGGAAATCTTTGCACGAACGCCGCCACCTTGTTGGGATCGGGATCGTAAACCCATTTCAGCTCCGCTCCCGCTTCAAGAAGCCCGTTGCACATTCCGTAAATGTGGCCGTGGTCCAGAGACACGGCGGCAAAATGGAATTCCCCCGGCTTCACTACCGGAGCCGGTTTGCCTTGCGGCGCATAGTTCATGCCGTCCGAAGTTTGCATCACGCGTTCCCCTCCGATCCAACTCTGATAGATGGTGCCCGGCGTTGAGCCGAGCCCGACCGGTATCACCGCTATGGGTTGTACCCGGCGTTGGGCCGAGCCCGACCGATATCACCGCCTTGGGCTGGGCCCGGCGGTGGGCCGAGCCCGACCGGTATCACCGCCATGGGTTGTACCCGGCGATAGGCCGAGCCCATCCGGTATCGCTGCCATGGATGGCGGGCACATGCCGAATCCGCCCCGACCCGCTACCATGGCTGGACGCTGCCGTCGGCTCTTCTCCAATGGGGATGCTCGAAGCCCACGAACGGGGCCGCACGATCCTCGTGGATCGTGACCCCGAGCCCGGGAGAATTCCCGAGATAGCCATATCCCTCTTTGATTTCGATATCCCATTCGATGCCATCATGACGCACATCGAATAAACCGCATTCTTGCACAAAGAAATTCGGTATCGCCATGTCCACATGAAACGCGCTCATCATCCCCACCTTGCTGCGAAGACCGTGCGGAACCATATCCATATGATGCGTCTCCGCGTAATTCGCAATCTTTCGCATGGAGGAGATTCCGCCGCAGTTGCAGACGTCGGTGCGTACATAATCGATCAAATGGGACCCGATGATCGCGGTATAGTCCCAGATCGGACCGAACTTTTCCCCTGTAGCCAAAGGCACGTTCGTATGGGCCCGCAGCATGCGATAATTCTCGAAATCATCCTCCATGAGGGGATCTTCGACAAATAGCGGCCTGTATTCCGCCAGCCCGTTGCAAAGCTCCACGGACCGGGCCGGATTCAACCTGCAATGGCCATCGAATAAAATTTCAATATCCTCGCCTGCCAAATCCCTTAATGCCTTGAATCTTTGAATGCTATCCCTCACCATCGGCCCGGGTTCAAACACGTTGTTTTCCGCATCCGCGGTAGTGATACGCAGGACTTTGTATCCTTCTTTCAGCTTCGCTTCGGCATCCTGAAGCAGATCATACAGAGTCCGGCCGTTGACCTGGATGTAAAGCAGAATTTTATCCCGGGAAGGGCCGCCCAACAGATTATATACCGGCGTGTTCAGCATTTTTCCTTTGATGTCCCACAACGCCTCGTCGATGGCCGAGATGGCGGTCATGACGATGACGCCGCCGCGCCGCGCGGTCCCGCGCAGAAGATCATGCCAGATGAACTCTATTTCGGAGGGGTCCCGACCGACCAATAACGGTTAAAAATGTTGGAGCATTCCTTCGACAGCATATTGCCTGGAGTTGAAGGTCGCTTCACCCCAACCGGAAACCCCTTCATCCGTTTCGATTTTGACGAGCATCATGTTTCCGGTATAAAACGGTTTGACCTCTGTAATTTTCATGATGATCTCCTCCACCCTCCGTCATGTTCTCGCGCTTCGCCGACGGCCGCTGCAACGGTGGCTCCTTTGAAAGCATGGAATCTGGATGAATCATCCTGGCAACCGAACGGATCATCCTTGCAAGCGATAAAGCTTCCTGGCGTTTTCATAAAATATTTTTTTCTTTGCCGGTTCGGGCACCGCGGATACCGCGAGGATATCTTTTTCAACGCAATAATCGTAATAGGGGTTGTCGCTGCCAAAAAGCAGTCGATCCTCGCCTATGTCCGCCACCGCCTTTTCTATGGCGTCAAAGTGATAAATGGCGGAGCACATGTCAAAATACAGATTCGGATATCTTTTGGCCAATTCGATGGTGGCGGACAAGTGGGTTTCGCTCATCATCGGATGCGCGTCAATGAACGTTATTTCGGGAAAGGCCTCAACAACCTTGCCCAATTGGAACGGATTTTCAAGCATGGAATGCTGCGCCGTATGCATCATGACAATGATGTCTTTATGCTCCGCCGCCTTCTTCAGAATGTCGTACATCATCGGATGGTCGATGGGCAGCCCGCAGAAGTCGTTATGAAACACGAGGCCCGACAGCCCCAATTCTCCCATGATTCGATCCACCTCGGGCAATGCCCTTTCCCCATGCCTGGGCTCCACCGCGCCAAGACCTCTCGGAAATCGATCGGGAAACTCCTTGACCGCCTGCGCGATATGATCGTTTTGCATCATCGTGTCCTTGATTCCATCCGGGTCCTGATACCCCGGGATCGGCAAAACGACCGATTGATCGATGCCATTCTCATCCATAATCCGCATGACATCCCTGGCCCCTCCCGCAACCTGAAGGCTGGCACTGACTCCAATATGCGCGTGAACATCAATGATTTTATAAGACATCGAGACACCCTCCTTTCAGCCCATTACAAACCGAACAATTTTTTGGCATTCTTATAAAATATTTTGTTTTTCGCTTCCTCGGATACGTTGGACTTCAGGAGAATCGCCTTATCCATACAATAGCTGTAGTAAGGGTTGTCGCTGCCAAACAACAACCGGTCCTCGCCGATGGCGGCAACGGCTTTTTCCATCGCGCGCTGGTGATAAGAGGAGGCGCAAATATCGAAATACAGGTTCGGATAGGTTTTGGCCAATTCGATCGAGGCGGACCTGTGCGTGCTGCTCATCATCGGATGCGCGGCGATAAAGGTGATGTCGGGGAATGCCCCAACGACCTTGCCCAGTTGAAACGGCACTTCAAGAATCGAATACTGGTTTGTGTGAACCATGACAATGACGTTCTTGTATTTCGCCGCCCTTTCAAAAATGTTGAACATCGCGGGATTATCGATGGCCAATCCGCTGTAATTATTATCAAACGCGAGGCCCGACAGCCCCAATTGTTCCATGATTCGATCCACTTCCGGCAGCGCCCGGTCCCCGTGCCTGGGCTGCACGACCCCCAACCCCCTTGGAAATCTGTCGGGATATTTCTTTATCGCCTGCGCAATATGATCGTTCTGCACCATGGAATCCTTGATCCCATCCGGTGTTGGATAGTCCGGCATCGGCGAAATGATCGATTGTCCTATGCCATTGTCGTCCATAATTTTCAGCACTCTCTCCGCACTGCCCGCCGCTTGATAGGCAGAGCCCGTCCCGAGATGCGCATGCGTGTCAATGATCGCATTCATCTTGATCCTCCTCCCATATCATGCCGAATCCAGGCTTTATGCGGGCGCATGGTCTCCGATCAAACGGTTCATATAATCCGCGAAATGCCGCAGCATTTGACGGGAATCGAACTGTTTGCTAAAGTCCTCCAAGCCCAGATATCCCTCATATCCAATGGCTATCAGATCGTCGATCACCAATTTCCACGGGACCACTCCCCGCGTTAAACCCGCCCACTCGGTCTTCCATTCCCACACGCCGTCGGCAGCCGGTTCTATCGCTCTCCAGCCCGTATTTTTAACGTGAACATGGGAAAGATACGGTCCAAGCAATTCCAGCCCCATCCGATAATTCTCGTAGCCTTCATGCACCAGGTTGCCCGGGTCGTACAGCACCCCGATGCAATCGGGGTCCAGCCCTTCGCACAATCGATAGGCGGCCGAAGCGCTGCACGCAATCGTCTTGTGATGCGTTTCCACCAAACCTTTGATTTTGTATTGCCTGCACAGCGCCTCGGCCTGCCGCAAATATTGGCGTTGAAGCTCGAACAACTCGGAAAAATGGCGCGAACGGTTGTACAAATGGACCCCGAGCCGAATGAAAGGAGCGCCGAGATATTGAGCCGTTTGCAGCACTTTTTCGGTTCCTTCCAAATCTCCGGAGGTCAAATACGGCGTCACGCTCAGCGTTTCCAGCCCGTATTTCTCCGCAGCGTCGATAAAACGCTGCAAATACGCCTTGTCGCCGGAAGGAGAAATGGTGCATCGGTTATTCCTCCAAAACGACGGCTCCTCGACCTCCAATTCCTTCGGAACTTCCTTATACCTCCACTCAATGGCGTGGATTCCCGCCTGCTTGGCGGCCTCCGCCATCTCATCCGGCGTCATGTCCGGCGTCGAAACGGTAAATATCGATAGTTTCATTCAAGGTCCCCTCCATTTTTCGTTCCTATCACAGCGATTTGATCCGGCCCTTCTGTCTTCTTCGCTCGGGAGAAGCGAATTTTATCCTGGAGCTTGTCGTAAAAGAGCGTTTCATCCATCGGCAGCTCCACCCAATCATCCGTCCATGTGGAAAGCAGCATGGCGTTGGAAAGCATCAATCCCCGGATCCCCTCTTCTCCCGGGGCAAGCAGCGGCGTGCCTTTCAGAACCGCATTCACCCAATCCTGCGTCATGCCGATGTGCCCATCCCCGCCCGCTTTGACGGGAATGTCCAATTTCCAGCATTCCGGTTTGCCGAACAGCTTCTCGTTTGTTCGATTGAATTCAGGCTCGGGAACGCGCAATCGCCAAAAGGTCAACTTGTTCTCCTCGATGACGATTTTTCCTCGTTCTCCCGTGATTTCGAAGCGATTCGTTCCCGGCATTTCGCTTGTCGATGTGACAAAGACGCCGGTCGCGCCGTTCTCATATTCCGCAAATGCGGTCACTTCGTTCTCCACCTCGATATCCCGATGCTTGCCGAAAGCACAAAAGGCGCGAATTCGCCGCGGCATCATTCCGGTTGTCCACTGCCACAGATCGAGTTGATGCGGGCACTGATTAAGGAGCACCCCTCCTCCTTCACCGGCCCAGGTCGCCCTCCATCCCCCGGAGTTGTAATAACTTTGAGATCGATACCAATCCGTGATAATCCAGTGCGTCCGGCGGACTTCCCCCAATTCTCCGGATGAAATCAAATCCTTCAGCTTCAAATAAATCGGATGGGTCCGCTGATTGTACATGATGCCGAACACCTTGCCGCTCCGCGCCGCGGCTTCATTCATTTCCCGAACTTGCCGGGTGTACACGCCGGCCGGTTTTTCTATCAATACATGCAATCCTTTGCCAAACGCCTCCGTGGCAAGCGAGGGATGATCGAAATGCGGCGTGCAAATCATCACGCCATCCACCATGCCGGAATTCAACAGCTCTTCCTTACCGCGAAAAAACCGCACCCGCTCGCCCCATTGCGCCTTGGCCCTCTCCAGGCGATCCTCCGCCAGATCGGACACCGCCGCCAATTCCGCGCCTTGAACTTTGCCCTCGAGGATATAATTTGCGTGCTTCGTCCCCATGTTGCCCAGCCCGATAATGCCAATTCTCATTTTCTCCACCGGTACCCATCCTTTCTAAGCAAGACTTGCTGTACTTTTATTGTAGGATGCGGGAACGGCACGCATAATCAAATATATTTACCTCTTTCCAATTATCTTTACGTTTGTACCGAAAATTAAAATCGATTGACCCCCCGGTATTTCGACGGCGTGGTATGAACGTAATTTTTGAATGTTTTTATGAAATAACTTTTGTTGTCGAATCCGAGCATTTCCGATACTTCCTCAACCGTTTTGCTGGACTGGTTCAAAAGCTCCTTCGCTCTCTCAATTTTTACTTTGGTCACATATTCTATGAAATTCTCGCCCGTTTCCTTCTTGTACATGCGGCTGAAATAACTCGGATTCAAATGAATATGCTCCGACACTTCATCCAGCAAAATCTTTTTATGGATATTCATCAGAACATACCGCTGCGCCTCGAGGATTTCAGACCGACTCGAATTTTTGTGCATCGTTTGCATGACGGAGACAATGTCATTCAGAAATTCAAACATCAACTCGCGGAGCTGATTCAAAGTATCCGTATCGATCACGGCGTGGTGCAAAATTTCCATCGAATAACTCGTTTGAAAATCCTGCAACGACTTAAACTTGATTTTGATTTCCAATAACACTTTTAATACCCATTCTTTCACCATCTCGGGCTTGTAGCGCCCTTCACGAATAAAGGCAAACCATTGATCGATGCATTGATTCACGCTCTCCGCGCTTTCGTTCACAATCGCCGTTCTAAATTCATCCACCGCCTGTGAATAGTAAAAAAATAAATCTTGCGGGGTAAATGAAGGAATCTCGAACCGGATGACAGCGCCCTCTTCCTTATAGAATTGCAGATCGCCGCAGCAATCCAGCAGCCCTGCCGCGTTTTTCTTCATTTCCTTCATATCGCGGCTGACGCAGCCCACGATGAAGGTGAGGCCGATTTGCAGGTATCGATTTAAAAAATAATTGATTTTCTCAATGACGCGATACATGTTTTCATAGGAGTTGACCTTGATCGTTTCTTCAAAATCAAAAAAAAGAAAAAACGCCTTGGCATGATATCCGAACCGGATGCCGCTCCTTTGATTGGACAGGATCTCATCGATTATATTTTCTACCGCGAACATCAAAATATCTTCCGACGAAAACTTTTGTTTTGCCATGCGGTAACGGTTGATCAGGCAAAGCACCGGAATAGAGGGAGAACGGCGAAGATCAAGCCCGAACTCGCTTCCTTGCGCCGACCATTCGGCGGGGCTCGCAAACGAATGATCCAAAAACGAACGCAAAAATTTCTTTTTCAACATCGATTGATTCTCATTCGTAAATTGTCTGAATTGCTTGCTGAATCGGTCCATCTGCGCTTCTTCATCCATTTTTTCTTTTAATTTTTTCAACAGCTCCACTACGCTTTCAGGCTCCAACGTTTCTTTCAACAAATAGTCAAATACATTTAATTTCACAGCTTGCTGGGCATACTTGAAATCGTCATGGCAAGATAAAACCACCGCTTGCAATTTGGGATTCACGATTTTGGCGGACCGAATCAACTCCAAACCGTTCATTTGGGGCATCCCGATATCGGTGATGAGAAGGTCGGGAGCCTCTATTCTCGCGTGCTCCAAGGCCGCAAGTCCGCTTTCAAAGCTGCCTTGCACATGAAATCCAAGCTGCTCCCACGGAATTTTTTTTGTCAGGAAATCCAGAACAGGAAAATCATCATCCACCACGATTACCTTGTACATGTCTATTCCTCCCGGATTCGATAAGCTATCCCCGCTATTTGGAAATCGGAATATACAACGAAAACTTTGAACCCGCTCCCAGTTGGCTATCGATCGTCATTTGGAAACGGCCGCCATAGATCAGCTCCATCCTTTCGTAAATATTTTGAATCCCTATGCCCGAGAAGCGCTCCGACTCTTGGTGGGCCTCTGTCCGCTCCAAACGGCGATCCGAATCGGCGACCAATTGATTTCTCAAATGATGCAGCAGCTCTTCACTCATGCCTGCGCCATTGTCTTCCACACTGATCATCAGGTCATCATCGCTCTTCCGCGCAATGAGAACGATCTTGCCTTTTCCCTGCCTGATGCCGTGATTAAATACGTTTTCAACCAAAGGCTGAATCAGAAATCGGGGCACCTCGTCAAACATGCAATCAGGGGGCAGCCTCACGTCAATATCAATGCTTTCTTCCCGCCGCACATTCATTAACTTCACATATTGAACGACAATATTGAACTCTTCCCGCAGGGGAATAAATTCATTATTGCGGCTGATGGTCATGCGCAACAACAAGGACAACGAGCTGATCAGCGAAGCGTTTTCTTCATCTCCCATCAACATGATCCTCAACCGGATGGAATTTAACAAATTAAACAGAAAGTGCGGGTTCACCTGCGCTTGCAGCATTTTCAATTCCACTTCCCGCTTTTTGGCTTGCTCTGTACGGATTTGCTTAATCATTTCCTGAACGCGGTCCAGCATCTTGTCAAAAAGATACCCCAGCCGCCCAACCTCGTCATTGCCCCGAATGTTCGACCGGCTTTCCATTTTCCCTCTCTCTACGGCCAAGGCGACGTTGCCGCGCTTGATGACAGGCTTTGTGAATTGTATGACCAAGTAAACCAGGATCAACAAAAAAGCGGAGAAAAGAGCGATTTGAATGATCAAATTGGAGCCATAGATGACGTTAATTTTGCTGACCGCTTCTTTATAAGGGGTTAAAATCAACAGTTGCCAGCCCAACGAGGTCAGCGAGCGCTTGACCAGCAAATACTTCGTTCCATCCATTTCAACGATATCCGCATTTTTGCCGGACACGATCCGATCTATATACGCTGCGGATGCCGCCATTTTTTCATTGTTTTGATAGGAAAGGACCACTTCTTGCGAGTTGATCAGCATGATCCTTTCATCGGTCTCCCGGTTATTCATGATGCTCTTAAACTGGTTTTCATTGATGCTGACGACAATATATCCAAACGGTTGGGACGAGAGCCCTTTAACGACGCGAACCAACGTCATCATGTAAGGGCTTTCTTTCCTTTTGCTTTGAATATAGTTCGGGTTGGCCCCAAACCAGTTGGTTGAGCCTTCCGGCAATTGTTGCACGGATTGAAACCAAGGCTCGTGATAAAACTGTGCAGGCTTGTAATCATAAAAAGAATAATTGGAAAAATACAAGTTTTCCGATACTAAAATACTGATATACATTTCATCCCTTGAGATCGATATATTCTCCAATTTGGCCGTGATTTTTTTGTAATCCAACGCGTTGAATTCCGGGTCCGTTTGCCGGCTATTTTGCATTTCATACTTCTGGTTGCGAAGAAGGATGTTAATTTCGCTGTCAAACTGAACATAGTTCGCCGTATAAATCATGCTGTTCAGGAGATTGGAGATATGCGAATCGATCATTTCCAATCTTTTGGTTGCATTCATCACGGCTTGCTCTTTGATCACATCCTTGGTCACATAACTGGAAACCGCAACGGTAATCAAAACGGGAAGAATGAGAAACAACACGGATGACAGGACAAGCTTGGATCGCAAAGATAAAGAGGAAACGACGCTTCGTATTCGTTTTATAATGCCACCTCCGCTTCCTGATGAACGAAAAGGGAAAGGGTAACCCCCCTCCCTTTACG
>CAYYCV010000153.1:0-11457 GCA_964470405.1 uncultured Caryophanales bacterium | reverse complement strand
ATCTATATATTTGGGGCCGGAACTTAACTGAAATGCGAAAAATAATGGCGAATCGATGTGATGTCAGAATCTGTGCCGGGGGGCGACTTACGGGATTTAAAGGAATGATGCCCGGAGTACTGGAAGAGATTTTGCTTGCGGGCCGGATGAACCGACCTCTGTTTCTTTTGGGCGGTTTTGGCGGGGTTACGGCAAGTGTTTGTGAGGCGATTCGAAGCAAATCAATACCGGAAGAACTCAGCAAAGATTGGCAGGTTGCGCACAATGCAGGGTATAAGGAACGATTGGACTTATATACTGAAAGAAATCCGGGTATGATGGACTATAATCGAATGGCAGAGTCCATTCTGGATTTGAAATTAAACAACGGTTTAACGGGAGAAGAAAATTTGCAACTATTTAACACCCCGTTTATTGATGAAGCGCTTCATCTTGTATTTAAAGGTCTCCAAAAGCTTTTTCATCATGGATGATAAGGTATGTTCTCTAGGTCTTGCTTTCCTGCCTTCAAAAAAGCAGACCTCCCTTAAGCCGGAAAGCTTCGGAGGTCTGCGCCGGTCCATATTTCGTATAGCGGATGGCTGGAATGGGCTATTCGCCCAGCTTTCAATCGTGAAAATTCGTTCCCGAGGTAACGGCTTTGACGTAGCCCGCGCGAATGGTGAAATCGCCGAAATGCTCGCCCTCCTGCCGCTCCTGCGCGTATCGGTGAATAATCGGCCGGAGCGTCTCCACAATTTCCTCTTCGCCGATGTTTTCCCGGTAAAGCTTGTTCATGCGGTCGCCGTTGAAACTGGCGCCCAAGTACACGTTGTACTTGCCGGGAGCTTTGCCGGTAAAGGCGATTTCGCCCAAAGCCGGCCGGGCGCATCCGTTGGGGCAACCGGTCATGCGAATGATGATCTCCTCTTCGCGCAGGCCGGCCTCCTCCAGGATCGGCTCGATTCTGGCCAGCAGGGTGGGGAGGTAGCGCTCCGCGTCGGCCATAGCCAGCCCGCAGGTGGGCAAGGCCACGCAGGCCATGGAGTTTCTTCGCAGCGCGGATAAGTGCGTGCCGTCGGTAAGGCCGTACTGTTGGGCCAATTCCTCAATTTTGCGTTTCTTCCGGGTCGTTACGTTGCCGATGATCAGGTTCTGGTTGGGCGTAAGCCGGAAATCCCCCGTGTGAATTTTGGCGATTTCCCGCAGGCCCGTCATCAGGAGAGGACCGTCGATGTCATTGACCCGTCCGCTCTGGATAAAAAGGGTCAGATGCCACTTGCCGTTGGTCCCTTTCACCCAACCGTAGCGGTCGCCGTTTCGTTCGAAATGGAACGGGCGCGCTTCCTCAAGCCGCCATCCGAGCCGGCGGGTCAACTCGTCCATGAACCATTCGATGCCGCGATCGTCGATCGTATATTTGAAGCGGGCATGCTTGCGGACCGAACGGTCGCCGAAGTCCCGCTGAATCGTCACCGTCTTCTCCGCGACCTCGATAAGTTGGTCCGTCGTGCAAAATCCGACCAGACGGGCCAGTTGCGGGTACGTTTTCGGATCGCCATAGGTCATGCCCATGCCCCCGCCGACCGCGATGTTGAAGCCTCGCAGTTTGCCTTCTTCGTAGATGGCGATGAGGCCCAAATCCTGGGCGTACACGTCGATATCGTTGGTGGGCGGCACCGTGATGCCGATTTTAAATTTGCGCGGCAAATAGGTAGGCCCGTAAATGGGCTCTTGTTCCTCCTGGCTGTCCACCACTTTCTCGCCGTCAAGCCAGATCTCGTGATAAGCGTTCGTTCTCGGCGAAAAATAATCGCTCAGCCGCTGGGCCCACTCGTAGACCTCCGCATGCACGTCCGACTGATAGGGGTTGGGGTTGCACATGACGTTGCGGTTCACGTCGCCGCAAGCGGCGAGCGTGCTCAGCAGCGCATCGTTCACTTCCCGGATGGTCCGCTTCAGGTTCCATTTGAGGATGCCGTGAAACTGGAAGGATTGGCGAGTGGTCAGGTGCATCGTTTGATTGCCGTATTTGTGGGCAAGATCGTCCAGGACCAGCCATTGCTTCGGCGTGACGACGCCGCCCGGCGCGCGCACGCGCACCATGAACTGGTAAGCGGGCTCCAGCTTTTGCCGCTTGCGCTCATTGCGCAGTTCCCGGTCGTCCTGCTCGTAGCTTCCATGAAATTTCATCAGCCGATTGTCGAACTTGGACAAAGCGCCGGTGATCGGATTGGCCAGGCTCTCCACCAGCGTGCCCCTCAGATAGTTGCTCTCCACCTTGATATGCTCCACCTCGCTGGGCGGGGCGTCCGACGGCCGAAATTGATCTTGTGCCATTGTGTGTCTCCTCTCGCTTTCTCCCGGAATTTCTATCGTTTATAACCCCTGCGCCGCTTTTCACCACACGTATGGAAGTGTGGTGAACAAAGGTGGCTCCGCGCTTGGGCGTCGGTTTCCGATCGCAGTTGTCCGCCGATTTCCCGATTTCATAACCTGATGAGGAAGAAATCGGCGGACAAAGGCGACCACTGGCGTTTCTCCAACCGATGCCCAACCCCTGCGCCGCTTTTCACCGCACGTTCAGGTTCATTCGCGTTTTAATAGACGTCGCGCTGGTATCGCTTTTGCTGCTGCAATCCGGTCAAATAGGCCGCGGCCGCTTCTGCGCTCATGCCGCCTTCCCGTTCGATGATGGCCGCGAGGGCGGCGTGGACGTCGTGCGCCATGTGCTTCTCGTCGCCGCATACGTAGACGCAGGCCCCTTGCTCCAGCCACTCGAAAAGCTCCCGGCTCCGTTCCAGCATGCGGTGCTGCACGTACACCTTCTTGTCGGTGTCGCGGGAAAAGGCGACATCCATGCGGGTCAGCACCCCTTCCTTCAGCCACCTTTGCCAATCGGTCTGGTACAGGAAATCCGTCAGAAAATGCTGGTCCCCGTAAAACAGCCACGCTTTCCCTTCGGCGCCCGTTTCCTCCCGCTCCTCCAGAAAGGACCGAAACGGGGCGACGCCCGTGCCCGGACCGATCATGATAATGGGCGCGGCCGGATCGGAAGGAAGCTTGAAATTCGGGTTGTGATGAATATAGACCGGCAAAGCATCGCCCTGCTGGAGCCGTTCCGCGCATTGCACGGAGCATACGCCGTACCGGTCGCGTCCATGCGCGTTGTAGCGCACGGTCCGGATCGTGAGGTGGACCTCCTCCGGATTGGCCTTTTGGCTGCTGGCAATCGAGTAGAGCCGGGCGGGCATTTTGCGCAGGATCGATACGAATTGGCCGGCGGACGCCCCCCAAGGGGAGTAATCCCGCACCAAATCCAGCACGTCGCGGTTCTGGATATAGTCTCGAAGCGCCTGCTCATGTCCGGGCTCCAGCAGCGCGGCAAGCCCTTTGTTGGAGGAAAGCCGCGCCGCTTGCTCGAGCACCGGCTTGGTCAGCACGGTCAGCTCGTAGTTGCGGAGCAGCGCTTCCCGCAAAGGACGCTGCGCGCCTTGCTTGTTCACCGCGACAGGCTCGTCGGGCTTCCAGCCCATTTCGCCGATCAGTTCATCCACCAGGGCGGGGTGGTTTTCCGGGTAGATGCCCAGGCAATCGCCCGGCTCGTATTGGAGGTTGGACCCTTCCAGGGACAGCTCCAGATGGCGGGTTTCCCGATCCGATCCGCGTCCGTTCAGGTTTAAATTTTCGAGAACCTCGGCCGTGAAAGGATGTGTCCTGGAAAAGGGGGATTGCTCCGTCAGCAGGCCGCTTCGGTCTTCGATGGAAACCACCGTCGAAGCGACGGGGGCCATCGCCGGCGCGCCCAGGCTGTTTAGGACGCTCTCGAACCACTCCGCCGCGGATTCGTCGTAATCCACATCGCAATCCGTGCGCGGGCAGAGCCGCTGGCCGCCCAGCTCCTCCAGACGCTGGTCGAAATGCTTGCCGGTCTGGCAAAAAAATTCGTAGGAGCTGTCGCCCAGGGAAAGCACGGAAAACCGCAAGCCTTCCAATTGCGGCGCTCTTTTGCTATGTAGAAACTCATAGAAGGGCAGCGCGTTGTCCGGCGGGTCTCCTTCTCCGTGGGTGCTCACCAGGATGAGCAGGTTTTGGACTTTCTTTAATCCGTTGGGCTTAAAGTCGCTCATGGAGGAGAGCGTGACCTGCAAGCCCCGTTCCTCCAGCTTTTGCGACAGTTTCTTGGACAGATTTTGGGCGTTGCCGGTTTGGGAGCCGAAGAGTATCGTCACCTCCTGGGAGGTTGCCAGATCGATTTTGGGGGAAAGGACGGCGGCGGCTGCGGGAGCCGCTTGCAGGGCAGCGTCGGACGTTGCCGAAAAGGCCGCTCTCGGCAGGGCGGTTAAATATCCGCTCAGCCAAATCTGCTGGGCCTCCGCTAAAGTAGGCAGGAGGCGATTGAGTAGTTCGACTTGCTCCTCGTTAAAAGGGCTGTTCATGACTTGAAGTTGCACCAATTTCCACCTCACCTGGGAACACTATGGTTTTAAATCATAGTATTCTTATAGAATTAATTAGTTACGTAATCAAACTACCACATTCGGCGGTGTTGGTCAATAATATTAGGTGGATTTTTATGCCGATCGTTAAATTTTTTTCTATGCGTTTGCGAAAAAAAACGAACCTCCGTCATCATACGGAAGTTCGTCAACCGGAATGTTCACTTGTATTGGATCAGAAAAAACCGAGCTGTTCTTTCGCGGCCTCGGACATTTTATTGGGCGCCCACGGCGGGTCCCAGACGACATCGACGTGAACGGACTGAATCGACTCCTCCGCGTAGAGGGTGCGTTCGACGCCGCCGACGATCGCGTTGTGCATCGGACAGCCCGGCGTGGTCATCGTCATTTGAACCTCCACGTGGCCGTCCTGGATGCCGATGTTGTAAATCAGCCCGAGGTCGACGATGTTGACGTTCAATTCGGGATCGTACACCGTTCTTAACAGTTCGAGAATATCTTTTTCTTCCGGGATCGAATTCATTGGGCATGCTCCTTTCGATTCCTTTGGACAAAGGCGGCCATTTCATTTCCGCTTCTCCCGCCGATGCCCAACCCCTGCGCCGCGTGTTTCGCCGCGCTTCTAACGGGTGAAAACGCGGATGATCAAGGCGATATACGCAAGCGAAAACAATGATAGCGCGCTGCCGCCGATGCGGATGACTGCGATTTGATCGAAGCCGATTCCCGCCAGCAGAACGAATAAAGCCAGCGTGATCAGAGCCAGCCCGAGGCTGGCCTGCCGCTCGTCGATCAGGTCGGCCATGGACGGGACGGGCTGCTTGCCGACCTTCGGCCCGTATTTGTGCGTCCACCAGAGAAAGGGGGCGATCTTCGACAAATAGCCGAGGATCGTCATCGCCACCCATCCCCACAAATAGCCCCAACCGACGAGAACGATCGTTTTCGCTTCAAAGACGGCCTGCGGGAAAAAGACGGACACCGCGCACACGGCAATGCCGAGCAGGGCCAGCCAGCCAGCGCCGATCGTCGCCCACGCGATGCCGGCTCCCGGCTTCTTCTTGTGGCGGCGTTGGCGGATTTGAACAATGTGCAGATTGTAGACGATCGCGGCCAGCGTGATCAGCAGGAAGCCGATCTGCTTCCATATCAACGGGCTTCCGCAGAGGAAGGCCGCCATGCCGACAAGCGTACCGGCGCCCCACAACCAAAGCGTGACGCGCTGCAGGCGAATCGGAAATCCATGGGCGAGGTTGAACATGGGCAGCAGCTTAAAGCTGAATCCGATGATCAAAAATCCGAACCATCCGACCGATCCGAGCCAAATGTGGGCCCCGAACAGGCGGTCATGCCATTCGTTCCATCCGCCGAAAGCGAAGTTCAGCCCCATCGCCATCCCGAGCAGGCCGGTTAAAGTCAGACCGGCGAGGGAGCAAGCCACGCTGGCTGTGATCGGGGTCCATTGGGCCGCCTGAATCAGCGTGCGGATCAAATTCCAGACGAAGAGCAGAATGCCCGCGAAGGCCAGCGTCGCAAATCCGGCGATCCACCCGACGCGTCCGCCCTGAAAGCCGTAGAGCAAGCCGAGCAGACCGGCCAGAAACAAGCCGTAGTGGGCAAATCCGAGGCGTTCGCTGTATATTTTGGCTTGCAGCACCACGCTGATCAACTGGTACACCGCGCCCATGGCCGTCATCGTGGCCCAGCCCAGGATCAGCAAATGGACGCGGAACCAGCCGTCGGGGGTTCTCGGCGCATCGCCGATCCAACCGGCGAAGGAAAGGAGTGACAACAGATGGAATACAACAAACCCGGCAATTCCGGTGAAGATAAAAGTGAATGGAAGCCGAAGCATAGGACTACCTCCCGTTGGTCACACTTTGCTGATCGTTACCCGAGCGGAACCGTCCGGCTGTTCTTCCACCGTGTAGGGATATCCCAGATTGTTCAATTCTTCGATCAGAAATACGGGAACCCGGTCGTTATGGATAACCACCTTGTCCCCGGCGCGGCTCGCTTCCAGTTTGTTCAGCGTCCGGATCATCGGCTGCGGCGGCTCCAGACCGCGGTTGTCCAATTCGTACACCCGCGGCGCGGCGTCGCTGTTCTGCGAAGCTTTTCTGCTGCCCGGGAAGACCTCTTCCTCGGTGAACGCATCCTCCCGGCTTTCATGCACAAACGTAACGACCCAATGATCTTTTTCCAGTTGTTCCGATTTGGAGGTATACCCTTTGGTTTTCATCACGCCGAGCAGCGGCGTCGGTTTGAACGTGGCGTGCAGCACAAAGGTGTCCTCCGGCGTCAATCCTTTGACGGCATCCATGATGATTTGAAACGGCTCCATCTTTTGTTTCAACTGAGGGCGAACATCCAATTCCACAATATTCGGTTTGGTCGGCATCGGGGTGTCTCCTTTCTATTCGGCGACGCCCGCAGGCAGGGCCTTTTTGGCTTCTTCGTACAGTGCGGCCATTCCTCCGTACAGCGCGTAGAAGAAGGAATCGGGTGCATCCAGCGAAAACGAAGTGTATTGCTTCGGATCGATCTTGAGCATCCATTCGAATAAAGCTGCGCTGTTATAGGCATAGAAGCAAAAATACGTATAGTCGAACTCCGGCATTTTCTCGTAAATGACGGTGATATCGTTGGCGTAGCCGGCTACGTCGCGCGCGGCTTCGCGGACCATCGCCATGGCGTCTTCCAACTGCACGCCGATCTTGATCGTTTTCTCATCCACGATTTCAATGTTCGGCAAGTCCATCCACTCCAATCTAGCCGATGCGGCTGATTTTGACTCGGAACGTTTCGGGGCCTTGCTCCAGATACTCCCATTCGAAGATGCCCGCGCGGGTCGATTCGAATTGGTAGCGCAGCGGGCGAGGATCATGGTCGTTGATCAACAGCATCGCCTCCGAAGGCTTCAAGCCGTCGAACGTTTCGAAAATAACTTTGTGTTTCAAATGCGGCGGATACTCCGTCGCGTTGACCGTAGCTGCAAAAGAATCCATGGTTTTATTCCTCCCTGAGAATGATTTTCATTGACAAAACCCATTATAGAGAAGAACGGTTTGCTTTAATGTGACGGGCATCACACCCGGATTTATCCGACGTCTTCGAGGAAGCGGTATTGCGCCTCGATCAATCCGCGATAAATGCCGTTTTCCCGCATCAGGTCGGCATGATTTCCCGTCTCCCGGATCGTTCCGTGATCCAGTACGACGATCTTGTCGGCGTGGCGGATCGTGGACAGCCGATGCGCGACAATAAAGGAAGTTCTCCCTGTCAGCAGCGTTTTCAGCGCGGCCTGAATTTTGATTTCCGTCTCCGTGTCGATGCTGGCGGTCGCCTCGTCGAGAATCAGGATGCGGGGATCGGCAAGCAGCGCCCGGGCGAACGAAAGCAATTGCCTTTGTCCCATCGAAAGCACGCTTCCCCTTTCCTCCACTTCGGTCTCATATCCGTCCGGCAAGCGGGAGATGAAGTCGTGCGCGCCGATCGCCTTGGCCGCCTGCTCGATTTCCCGGTCCGTCGCGTCCAGTTTTCCGAAGCGCAGGTTGTCGCGGATCGTGCCGGAGAAGATAAACGTGTCCTGCAGCACGATGCCGATTTGCGAACGCAGGCTTTGCAGCGTCACCTCGCGTATGTCCTTGCCGTCCATCCGCACCCTTCCCGCCACCGGGTCGTAAAACCGGCACAGCAGGTTGATGATCGTGCTTTTCCCCGATCCCGTGTGCCCGACCAACGCGATCGACTGGCCGGCTTCCACGTGCAGATCGATCCCTTTCAAAGCCGGTCTTCCCGGCTCGTATTCGAACACGATGTGCTCAAAATCGATGCGCCCTTTTATTTTACCCATTTTTTCTGCCGTTTGATTCTCCGCCACGGTCGGCCGTTCGTCGATGAACTCGAAAATGCGTTCCGAGGAGGCCATGGCGATCAGCAGTTGGGAATACATTTGGCCCAGCCGGTTGATCGGATCCCAGAAATGGCCGATATACGTGGCGAAGGCGACGAACAAGCCGATGGTCAAATGCCCGTGCTGGATCAAGTACGCTCCGAACAAAAATAAAATGCAGTACCCGATCGCACCGGTCACTTCCACCACGGGCCCGAAGCCCTGGTTGAGCGCGGAAGCCCAGTCCCAGGCTTTGCGGTTGTCCAGATTCATATCGTCGAAGAAATCCATGTTCTCTTTTTCCTGCACATACGCCTGGGTGACCTTGATGCCCTGAATGCTTTCATTTAAATGGGCGTTGATTCGGGATTGCCGGATTCGGACGCTTTGCCAGGCGCGGCGGATTCTTTGGCGCAGGGAGGTGGAGATGAGAAACATCAGCGGAACCGTGATCATGACGGCCAGGGCAAGCTGCCAATTCAGACACAGCAAAATGACGATGATGCCCAGCAACTGAACGCAGTCCACCAGCAGATTAACCACCCCGTTGGTGAACAGCTCCTGCAGCGAATTGACGTCGTTGGTGACCCGGACCAGCACCGATCCCGCCGGCCGCTTGTCGAAGAAGCGGAACGAAAGCTGCTGGATGTGGCTGAACAAATCGTGGCGCAAATCGTAAATGACCCGTTGGCCGATCTCGTTCGTCAGCCGGATGCGGTAGCGGCCGGCGGCCAACTGCGCGATGTACAGGGCCAGCATCACGCCGACGTAGGTGTACAGCAGACTGAAGCTGCCGTTTCCGGTGGCCGGGTTCAACACGCGGTCGATCGCCAGGCTGATCAGCAGCGGAATGGTCAGCTTGGTGACGGCCCCGATCATCACGGCGAAGACGGCGGGAAGCATTTGCCTGCGATAGGGCTTCATATAGCTGGCCAGGCGCTTCAATTGCCCCCAGTCGAACGGTTTTTCGATCGCTTCATCGTCCTGATAAACAAACCTCGCGCTCATTCCGTCACCTTCCCGTCTTCCGCAAGGCCGCGCAGCCCCGGGTGATCCGCGTATTGCGTTTTGTAGATTTCCAGATAAGGCCCCGCCTCCCGCAGCAATTGGCGATGGGTTCCGCGCTGAATCGCCTTTCCTTCGTCCAGAACGATAATTTCGTCGGCATGCTTCAAGGACGAAATCCGGTGGGCGATAATGAAGGTCGTTCTTCCCTTCATGACCTGCTTCAAGCCCGCCTGAATGGCGTGCTCCGTTTCCATGTCCACCGCGCTGGTCGCGTCGTCGAGCAGCAAAATTTTAGGGTCCTTCAGCAAAGCCCGGGCGATGGCGATTCTTTGCTTTTGCCCGCCCGACAAGCCCATGCCCCTTTCGCCGACGATTGTGCGGTATCCTTCGGGAAGCTCCATGATGAAGTCGTGAGCCTGGGCCAGCTTGGCGGCCTCAACGATTTTCTCGAAGGACGCGTTTTTTTCGCCATAGGCGATATTGTTTTCGATGGAAGAGGAGAACAGGAACGTTTCCTGAAACACGATGGCGATTTGCCGGCGCAGGCTGGCCAATTGAATGTCCCCGATGTCTTTGCCGTCCAATAAAATCCGGCCCTGGTTCACGTTGTAGGCGCGGAGCAGTAGCTGGAGCACCGTCGATTTGCCGGAGCCGGTCGCGCCCAGAAAACCGATGACCGTTCCGGGAGGGGCATCGAAGGAAAGGCCGCAAATCGCCGGCGGTTTGTCCGGGTAAGCGAACGTGACGTTGTCGAATTGAACGTGGCCCCGCACTTTTTCCTGCTCAAGTCGAACCGCGTGCTCGTTGTCTTTGACGTGAACGTGATGGTTCAGCACTTCCAGCATTCGTTCGCCGGAGGCTTTCGATTGCGTGTAATTGTTGATGTGGAAGCCGAGCATCCACATCGGTGCGATGATGTACCAGATCAAGCTGAAAAAGGCGACCAGATCGCCCAGCGACAAGGTTTCGTGCAGCACAAGGTAGCCGCCGGCCGCGAGCAAAATCACAATCGACAAGTTCGCGAAAAACTCCATGAACGGAAAATACTTCGACCAGATCGTCGAAACCTCAATCTGATTCGATTTGTATTGCTCGCTGCGCAGCGAGAATTTCTCCACCTCGTACGGCTCGCGCGCAAACGACTTGACGGTGCGAACCCCGGTGATATTTTCCTGGGCGGAGGTGGTCAGGTTGCTCATGGCCTGGCGCATGGTGCGGAAAACCGGGTGGATCTTGCCTTCGAAGCGAATGGCGGTGAAGGCCAGAAACGGCATGGCGGCAAAGGTGACCAGCGCCAGCTTCCAACTGATGAACACCATCGTAAGCGTCCCGAAAAAAACCATCAGAAATAAGTTTAGAATTTGCGCGAATCCGAACCCCACGAACAGGCGGGTAGCTTCCAGGTCCGCGGTCAGGCGCGACATTAAATCGCCGGTTTTCGCCCGATCGTAATAGGGAAAAGACAAATATTGCAGCTTGCGGTAGAGCGCGTTGCGCAGATGATAGGCGAACCGGTTGCCGAGCCGTCCCCCCATGAATCCGTGAAAAAACTGGAACATGCCCTTGGTGGACACCGCCAGGATCACCAGCAGCGACAGCCGGGGCACCAGTTGATACTGGCCTTCCTTGATCACGCGATCGATCAGGTATCGCAGCAGCAGCGGATAAACGACCCCGATTCCCGTGGCGCAGGCCAGGCACAGGATGGATATGTACAGCATTCGCCGATCCGCCCAGAAATATCGCTTTAACTGTTTTAACACGAACACCGGCTTTTTCCCTCCAGACATCCCGATTTTTCGGGTTTTTTAAAATTTCCACGGCACATTTCTAACGAATTTATGGTGAATAAAAGTAAACTATAGTGAATGAAAGGTGAAACTGTGGTGAATGAAAGTGAAGATACGGTAAACAAAAGATGAAATTATGGTAAACAAAAGATGAAACTATAATTAATGAAAGTGAAGCTATGGTGAAGAAAAGGGAACTATAGTGAAAAAAGTGAACTATGGTTAAAAAAAAGGGACTAAGGAGAATAAAAAGTAAAACTATAGTTAGTGACTCAACTTTCGCAGCTTGAAAACGGCAAATAAGCCTTGATGTAACTGGGCAAAG
>CAYYCV010000152.1:0-11464 GCA_964470405.1 uncultured Caryophanales bacterium | reverse complement strand
ATCTAATAGATGATGAAATGTTTAAATTATTTAACGAGCCGTTCCTGGATAACGGAATAAATCAAGGCAAGACTTTTATATTTTCTCATGATCCCCGTATTGACACTGGATTTTTGAGTATGGAGTATGAGTATTTAATTGAAAATGGCTATGAATTCTTTGTTAAAGGAGATGGTTGGATTGCCATACCAATTTGAAAATGAGTCTGTAGAAATACCTGAAGATTTAAGAAATTTAAAGCGAATTATTGAAAACTATTTGGGTTATAAAGTAAAAAACACTGCAATTGATGTTGATAGAAAGTCGCTGTTTTATTTCTGTTACGATTCATTTGAATTAAAATTCAGCCTGGGCGAAAGATATGGAGAGTTTGGCGCCAGCATGGCTATGGGGAACGGATATGTTGGTCTAGCTTCCATTTTAGGGAAGAGATTATCCTTAAATAGTGACGAAAAGTCTGTGATCGAAAATCTGAGGATCATTGATGAATATTGCCGATTAAGGTTGCCGGATAAATATTTGGAAGAATTCGACACAAGGATATATTAGACGTCTAGTTCGGAGAGAATACGTCCTCGGCTGCTATCCACGAAGTGAGTTCCAAAAAGGAATGGATGGAGATGTTTGGATTGCACAATAGCCCATTAGATGATGCTGTTTATCTCGCTGATATAATTGAAGAATATTTTGGTAATAAAGTATCTCTTGTCACACCAAAAATCGATACAAAAAATAATTACCCTTGGTTTAGTGTAAGCTTTGTTCTATACAGAACGTATCAATTCACTTACGATTATGAAAAGGGCTGCTATTCGATTTTTTCAACTCATCCGGATAAATCGGGTATATGCATTCATTTTAGCAAAGAGAACCAGCAGAAATTTGATAATAAAAATATAGACAAACACGCAATAATTGAGAATCTGCAATTACTTGATATTGAAACTCGGCTTCGTTTACCCGATAAATTTTTGGAATTGTTTGGATGAGAGGGCAGCCTTATGAGCGACACTGGCAATAAAGTAGCTAAAGAATTGTTTTTGAAATATGGAGGAAGTTATTTCCACATGGAACGAGAGGGGGAGCTATATTTTTACAGAAAATGGAATATTTCAAAAGAACAAGAGAACGTATGGATAAAAGAATATCAACAAGAAAACATCAAACTTCTGATAGAAAAACAGGATGCAACAACAGTAGACTCATGTTTCTCCACCCTGTGCAGAACAATCAGTGAATTCAAAAATACAGATTCGTTGAAGACGCTATTGGAAGTGGTTTCTCAAACGTATAAGCAGTACGATTCATTTACTAAAATAAGATTTTCCGAGGAACTTCTTCACATCGCAGAAAGTGACGGACTGCATAAATCATCAATATGGTTTGACGCTAAAAAGCTTGCAATTGAGATTTTGAAAAACGTGATAAAAAATCCGATTACCATTGATCCATATTACAAAGGTTTGGAATACTTAAGCGATATTCTAAATGAAGAAAAAATGATGAATCGTGCGCGCAATCAACTGGAGAAATGGAGCGAAATATAGTTTTAAATTTATCGACGAAGGAGACGGTGGCGTGCCACACCAAAGTGAAGAGGAGTTTAAAGGAATACCGGATGATCTAAAGAGATTAATGCAAATTATAGATGATTATTGGGGTTATAAAGCAAAAAACACTTTAATTGATGTTGATAGAAAGTCACTGTTTTATTTCTGCTACGGTTCATTTGAATTAAAATTCACCTTGGGCGAAAGATATGGAGAGTTTGGCGCCGGCATGGCCATGGGGAACGGATATGTTGGTTTAGCCTCTATTTTAGGAGAAAAATTATCCTTAATAACGACGAAAAGTCTGTGATCGAAAATCTGAAGATCATTGATGAATATTGCCGGATAAATATTTGAAAGAATTCGACAAACAAAGAGAAACGAATGGTCGTTGAAGCGACGGAGTGGGCTGCTTCAGCCGCCGGCTTGGTTCAATTTCATGATGATAACGTGCAGTGAAGACAGGTTCTGCCGGCTTTTTTTCTTCATTTGATGGCATTTTCGCGTTTCTTTCCCGATATTGTTATAGTACAATGTGTATTAACCCACAATATCATTATAGGGGGTTATGGGATATGCCGATACAGTTGGAGAATGGAAACGGAAAAATTCTGATTTCCGATGAAGCGATTGCCGTATTGGCGGGCCATTCGGCTTTGGATTGCTACGGATTGGCGGGCATGGCTTCACGGAAGCAGTTCAAAGACGGCATAGCCGAACTGCTTGGCCGGGAAAACCCGGGCAGAGGGGTCGAGGTGCGCCGGGAAAATGATCGAATGACGATTGATTTATACGTTATAGTGAGTTATGGCACCAAAATATCGGAAGTGGCTCATAATATTCGGCAGAAGGTTAAATATGTTTTGAATGAGGTTGTCGGGCTCCAGGTAGACCGCGTCAACATCATTGTGCAAGGTGTGCGTGTTACACGTTAGGAAGGAGAAATCAACTTGAGCATGCGTTTTATAAACGGTTCCGATTTTGCCGAAATGGTGTTTTCCGGGGGGCGTTTGTTGCAGCAACAGGTGCAGCGGGTGAACGCCCTGAACGTGTTCCCGGTGCCGGATGGCGATACCGGAACCAATATGAATTTGACGATGGCTTCCGGCATGGAGGCGTTAAGGAGGAAGCCGTCCTCCCTGATCGGACATGGTGCGGACGCCTTGTCCAAAGGCTTGTTGATGGGGGCCAGAGGCAATTCGGGCGTCATTTTGTCGCAGTTGTTCAGGGGATTCGCCAAATCGGCGGCCGGGCTGGAAAAAATGAACGCGGAGCAGTTTGCCGCCGCCTTGCGGCAGAGCGTCGACACGGCTTATCAGGCGGTGGTCAAGCCGGTGGAAGGCACGATTCTCACGGTGGCCAGAGAAGCGGCCAAGCATGCGTTGGCGATGTCGCGCAAGACGAGCGATATCGAGGAGATCCTGCGTGAGGTGTTGGCAAAGGCCAAGCGCGCCTTGGAGCAGACGCCGGATCAGTTGCCGATTTTAAAACAGGCGGGCGTGGTCGATGCCGGCGGCCAGGGATTGGTGTATTTGTATGAGGGATTTGTCCAGTCGTTTCGCCGGGAGGAACGACCGGACGAAGCGCCGGTTTTGACGGACGAAGGCCGTCCCGGCCACGGCTCCGCAAGCGCGCAAGCCCAATTGTCGATCGAGGAGATAAAGCACGGGTACTGCACGGAATTTTTGCTGCGGCTTCAACCGGGGAAAGGGTTCGATGAAAAGCGTTTTCGTTCCGAGCTGACCCATTTCGGCGATTCATTGATGGTTGTGGTTGACGATCATTTGGTGAAGGTTCATATTCATGCCGAATATCCGGGCAGCGTCATGAACCATGCGATGAATTACGGAGATCTGGATCGCATTAAAATTGAAAATATGCGCGAGCAGCACAGCCAAATCGTGGGCCGGAAGGCGGAGGAACAGCCGGCCGCCGCCGAGAGCGGGGAGCTCGGCCAGGTTGCGGCCGTTCAGGCCGCGTCCAAGCCGTTCGGTTTGATCGCGGTGGCGGCGGGCGAAGGGATTCATGAAATTTTCTCCAGTTTGGGCGTGGATGTCGTGCTTTCCGGCGGGCAGACGATGAACCCGAGCACGGAGGATATTTTGCGGGCCGTGGATTCGATCGGAGCGGAATGCGTGATCGTTTTGCCGAACAATCCCAACATCGTTCTGGCCGCACAGCAGGCAAAGACGATGGCGAACAAGCCGGTTGAAGTGGTGGCTTCAAACACGATCCCCCAGGGGATGGCCGCGGTGCTGGCATTCCGGGAACAGGACGGCGTCGAGCGCAATCTGGAAGCGATGCGCCGGGCCATGGGCCAGGTGAAGTCGGGGCAGGTGACGTTTGCCGTAAGAGATTCCCAAATTGAGGGATTGGATATTCGGCAGGGGGATTATCTGGGATTGGCGGAACAGCGCGTCGCGGCCGCGGATTCGGACTTGCTGACCGTTTGCAAGCGGTTGCTGGATGAGATGATGGACGGCGGCGAGGAGGTCGTGACCGTGCTGAGCGGTCGGGAAGCCGCGGAGGAATCGACCGATCGGTTGAGCGAATACATCAGGGAGAAATACCCTGACGCCGAATTGGAAATCCGTGCGGGCGGTCAACCTTTATATTATTATATTTTTTCTGCGGAATAGAACGATAGCGAGGTGGTTGCATTGGGCAAAATTCATTTGGTTACCGACAGCACGTCGGATATTCCCGCATCCGTCAGGGAGAGTCTCGGAATTGAAATCGTCCCGTTGAAGGTTCATTTTGGCGATCGAACCTATCAGGATGGCGTGACGATCCAGTCCGACGAGTTTTATGAGAAACTGGTTCGTTCTTCGGAATTTCCCACGACTTCCCAACCTTCCCCTGTGGATTTTGTCGATGTGTACCGGCGAATTTTGAAAAATCCGGAAGCGGAAATCGTCTCGGTGCATCTGGCTTCCGCGTTGAGCGGCACTTATCAGTCCGCCATGCTGGCGAAATCGTTGCTGGAGGAAAATCAGGAGCGAATTTCGGTGGTTGATTCCAGAACGACCTCCTACGGGTTGGGTTCTCTGGTCGTGGCCGGAGCGCAGGCGGCGGAACAAGGCGAATGCCGGGAAGATATTGTGCGGTTGATGGAGCGGAAGCGGAAAAATATGCGGCTTTATTTTATACTGGATACGTTGGATTATTTATATAAAGGCGGAAGAATCGGCAAAGCTTCGGCCCTGTTCGGCTCGCTGCTGAATATCAAGCCGATCCTGACGATCGACGATGACGGCGAGGTTTCGCCCGTGGACAAGATGAGAGGGCAAAAGAAGGCCCAGCAGCGGATGGTTGAGCTGTTCAAGCGGGATTTCGACGGCCGGGACATCGTCGTGGCGATCGCCTACGCACAATCCGACGCGGTTGCGTTGGAACTGTCGGCGATGGTAAAGGAACAATTTCATGTGAAAGAAGAGGTGCAGACGGCTCTCGGGCCTGTGATTGGCGCCCATGTGGGCCCGGGCGCGGCGGCCGTATTCGTGAGCCCGTTCGATGATGACTGATCTGGAACGCATTCCCGCAGACCGGGTCCAGGGGATCGGAAAACAGAAAGCGGAGCAACTGCAGCAGTTGGGCATCGCTTCGGTCCAGGATTTGATTTTCTATTTTCCTTTTCGGTACGAGGATTATCGCTTGCGCGACATGGCTTCGGTTCAAGACGGGGAAAGAGTCACGCTGCAGGGGGTGATTCAAAGCGACCCGCTGCTTCAAATGTACGGGAGAACGAAGTCGCGGTTATCCTGCAGGATCATGGTGGACCGTTTTCTCTTCACGGCGGTCTGGTTTAACCGGCATTTTCTCAAGGCGAAGCTGACGCCCGGGAGGGAGATTGTCCTGACGGGGAAATGGGATCAACGCATGCGCCGTTTGACGGTTTCCGAGTCGGAATTTCCCGGATCTTCGCAGGCGCAAAGCGGCATGCTCCAGCCGGTTTATTCCGTGAGCGGGGAAGTGGCCCAGAAATGGCTGCGGAAGGCGATCAGCCAGGCGTTGGAGCAGTTTGGTGACAGGGTGGAGGAGATTCTTCCGCGCGATGTGCTGGACAAGCATGATATGCTTCCGCGGAAACAGGCCGTGCGCCTGATGCATCGCCCCGAGCCGGTCGATCTGGCGCAAAAGGCCAGACAGCGCATGGTTTACGAGGAGTTGTTCCTGTTTCAGTTGAAGCTGCAGGCTTATCGGGCCATGACGCGCCGCAAGGCGGACGGGGAGGCGCAGAACGTTGATTTGGAGCAGGTTCGCGCTTTTGTCCGGGGCTTGCCGTTCAGATTGACCCGGTCGCAAAAGAACGTGATTGCGGAAATTTTGCACGATCTTCGCCAGCCCTGCGCGATGAACCGCTTGCTGCAGGGCGATGTCGGATCGTGGAAAACGGTGGTCGCCGCCGTCGCGTTATTCGCCGCGGTGAAAGCGGGCGGTCAGGGGGCGCTCATGGTTCCGACGGAAATTCTCGCCGAGCAGCATGTCCGCTCGTTGCAGGGGCTGTTCGCCGGAACCGGCATTGAAGTGGCTTTGCTGACCGGCAGCGTGGGCGACCGGCAGCGAAGGGAAGCGCTGGATGCTTTGCAAATGGGGCTGATCGATGTGTTGGTCGGAACGCACGCCCTGATCCAGGATGACGTATATTTTCGCAAGCTGGCTTTGGTGGTCACCGATGAGCAGCATCGTTTCGGGGTGAACCAGCGCAGTGTTTTGCGCCGCAAAGGGATGCGCCCGGATGTGCTGACCATGACGGCGACGCCGATTCCGCGGACGCTGGCCATTACGGCTTTTGGCGATATGGACGTCTCCACGCTGAACGAGCTTCCCGCCGGGCGGATCCCGGTGAAAACGTATTGGGTCAAGCGTCAGATGTTGGAGCGGATTATCGCATTTACGGAAAAAGAGCTGTCTTTAGGCCGCCAAGCCTATGTCATATGCCCGCTGATCGAAGAATCGGAGAAGCTGGACGTGCAGAATGCGATCGAGGTTTTCGAGCAGATGCGGGCCAGCTTGCCCCGGCGCCGCACGGGCCTGCTGCACGGCCGCCTGCCGTTCGCGGAAAAAGAGCGGGTCATGCACGATTTCATCCGGCATCAACTGGATGTGCTGGTTTCGACGACGGTCATTGAAGTCGGGGTCGATGTGCCGAATGCGTCGGTGATGCTGATTTATGACGCCGACCGGTTCGGTTTGTCGCAGTTGCATCAGTTGCGCGGCCGGGTGGGCCGGGGCCGCCATCAATCTTACTGCATCCTGATCGCCGATCCGAAGTCGGAGATGGGCGTGGAGAGAATGAAGGCGATGACTTCGACGTACGACGGGTTTGAAATCGCCAGAAAGGATTTGGAACTGAGAGGGCCGGGGGATTTTTTCGGCACGAAGCAGAGCGGCGTGCCCGATTTCAAGTTGGCCGATATGGCCGGCGATTTCCGCACCCTGGAAGCCGCCAGGGACGATGCCGCGGACTTGACCGCCAAGGCCGATTTTTGGACCGCCGCCGAATACTTGCCGTTGCGGCAATTTTTGCAGCGGGAGAACGTGCTTGAAGGAGAGGTTCTGGATTGATGGAAGAAATGAACGATGCCGATCATATACATAAACCACGATAGGATCGGGAGGTGTTCATTTGAACTATCAACGGTACGGAATCAGTCCGGAACTGGTGAAACGGGTGAAATTGAAGATGAAAAACCCGCTGATCAAGGAACGGGTCAAGGCGATTCTGGAAGGGATCGATCGCAAGGACCTTCAAAATCGAAACGAGATCAAGAAGCGGATGGCGTTGGTTTCCAGGGCGGTCGGCGAAAAAATAACGGCGGGACAGGCGGAGGCGTTAACCGATTTTATCATCGACCAGAAAATCGACCCGAACAATTCGTTCCATTTGATTAAGCTGTGGAATATGTTTCGTTGACGGACCATTAAAATACAGGCTGGAGTGAAGGCGCGTGGCGGAGGAACGGTTGCAGCGGCAAATCGCATTTATTATCGAGATCGACAAGCTGAAAAATATTTTGCGGCAATCCCTGGTTACCGGCGGCAGGAGAAGGGAGAACGACGCCGAGCATTCGTGGCATTTGGCCATGATGGCGATCGTATTGGCCGAATACGCCAACGAGCCTGAGCTCGATCTCGTGCGCGTGGTGCAGATGGTGCTCGTTCATGATTTGGTCGAGATTGACGCCGGGGATACGTTCGCTTATGACGAGAAAGGGCACGAAGATAAATCCGAACGCGAGCAAAAAGCCGCGGACCGTCTGTTTTCGCTGCTGCCGGGAGATCAGGGACGGCAGGTCATGCGGCTTTGGCAAGAATTTGAGGAGCGGCGTTCGGCGGAAGCCCGGTTTGCCGCCGCGCTCGACCGGCTCCAGCCGATGTTGCTGAACTATTACACGGAAGGGGAGTCATGGCGCAAGCACGGCATTTCCCGCGGGCAGGTGGAAAGCCGCAATCGGCATATCGCCGAGGGCTCGGAGACGCTGTGGGCGTACGCCAAGCGGCTGATCGAGGACGCCGTGCGCAGCGGTTATCTGCTGCCCTGACGAGGTGGGAGCATGACAGACCAGCATATTTTGGCCGGCTTGGGTTTGCTGGCGATGCCGATCTGTTCCGTGTTTCAAATGCGGGCTTTGAGATCGGGACAGCGGGCGAATCAAAGAATTTGGCTTTTTGTTTCCGGCATCATCTGGATGTGGCTGATGATCGGTGGCGTGGTATGGGTGTACCCGCTTGACGCGGTGTTCTTCCCGCACGTTCCGGCGAACCTCCGCCCGCCGTGGAGCCTGGACCTGTTTTTTATTCCGGTATGCGTTTATTTTGCCGTCAGTTTGTCGCTGCCCCTGTTCCTGCTCGGAAGCTCCGGGTTTCGCCTGAAATTGAAGGAGGCGGTGGAGCAGCGAAGCATGATCCATCCACAGAACGGCCGGGAACGAGCTTATTATGCCTTCATGGCCGTGAGCGTCGGCATCGGGGAGGAATTGTTTTTTCGCTCTTTTCTGACGGGTTATCTGTTGGGGGAGCCGTTTGAATTTTCCTGGCTGTCCGCGGTGGTTGCGGCCAATTTTGCCTTTGCCCTGGTTCATTTCCCTCAGGGGTGGACCGCTATGGCGAAGGCGGCCGTGACGGGCCTGCTGTTCAGCTATTTGCTGATGTTTACCGGGAATTTATTTTTGCCGATCTTGCTTCATGTGCTGCTGGATCTGAGAATTCTGCTGATCGAGAAGCTGGCGCGGCGGTGGGAAGGCCGTTCGGGGGACATTCGCGGCTAGCGTCAACCTTTCTTCTTTGACTTGCCGTTTTTTTCTGCTATAATGGGTATCGAACGCGAACTGAATACGGATAATGGAGTGCTGGAATTGGCCGGCTGAGATTGTATCCCTGAAAGATACTGACCCTTAAACCTGATCTGGGTAATGCCAGCGTAGGAAACGATTTTTGTTTTTTCGATGCGCTTCCTGTTCAGGGAGCGTTTTTTAGCATGCTTTGCAAATAGAATGGATAGGTGGGGAAAAAGCGAGATGAAGGCATGGAAAGGCTTGGGCTTATTGTTGATCGGAGCGATGGTGTTCGCCGTCGCGGGATGCGGGGGAAACGGAAATTCGCAGGACCCGGCGTCGAACGGGAAAACGAACGCGGAAAAAGAACAAAAATGGACGGATGTGAAAGTGGTGTTGGATTGGACACCGAACACGAATCACACCGGACTGTATGTGGCCAGGGATAAAGGGTATTATGAGGAGCAAGGCCTGCATGTGGAAATTATTCAGCCTTCGGGAACCGGGGGAGAGCAGATGGTCGCTTCCGGCGCCGCCGATTTTGGCGTCAGCTATCAGGAGGCCGTGTCCCGGGCAAGAATAGAAGGGGTGCCGTTGGTGTCGATCGCGGCGGTGATTCAACACAATACGTCCGGCTTCGCTTCGCCTGTCGATAAAAACATCCGGTCGCCGAAGGATTTCGAAGGCAAAACCTACGGGGGGTGGGGCTCTCCGGAGGAACCGGCGGTGCTCCAGTTTTTGATGGAGAAAGAACAGGCCGATTTCAGCAAATTGAAAATCATCAACATCGGCGAAACCGATTATTTTACGGCGGTCAAGCGGGATATCGATTTCGCCTGGATCTACAACGCCTGGACCGGAGTGGAAGCGCAGTTGAGGAACGAGTCGCTGAACATGATCTACCTTACCGACTATTCCGATGAGTTGGATTATTACACACCGGTATTGGCCACCAGCGAGAAAATGATTCGGGACAAGCCCGATCTGGTCCGGGCATTCATGGCTGCGACGGCGAAGGGCTATCAATTTGCCATCGACCATCCCGAAGACGCGGCGAACGTGCTGATTGAAGCCGAGCCCGATCTGAACAAAAAGCTGGTCAAAGCGAGCCAGCAATGGCTGAGCCCGCGTTACCAGGACGATGCCGACCAATGGGGGATCCAAAAAAGCAAGGTATGGAACAATTACACCCATTGGCTGCAAGAGCACGAGTTAATGGATCGGGCATTCGATCCGACGGAGGCGTTTACCAACGATTTTTTGCCTAAACCATAGTTTGTCGATCGCGCGTTTGATTTGAAAGGAGAGATGGGAAATGGCCAATGCACTGCTCAGCATTCAAATTCTTCCGAAAACGAAAAACAACGAAGATGTGATCCCTTATGTCGATCATGCGATTGAAGTGATCCGCAAGTCGGGCGTGAAGTATCAGGTTCATCCGTTGGAAACTACGATGGAGGGCGAATTGGACCAGCTTCTGGACGTCGTGAAGCAAATGAACCAGGCGATGATCGCGTTCGGCAGCCCGTACGTGATTTCGCAAATTAAAGTGCTGTACAATCCGTCCGGCGCCTCGATGGACAAATTGACGGAAAAGTATCGTTGAGATGGGAAAGCGGTGGTGGAATAGAGGCTGGCCGCCCGTTGCGGCGACGGTCTTGCTGCTGCTGGCCTGGCAGGCGGCAGTCGCTTGGGGGCATATCGAGACGTGGATTTTGCCAAGCCCGTCGCAAATTTTTCAAGAAGGCATTCATATTTTTCCCAGAGTATGGGAGCATACATGGGCGACGCTGCAAATTGCCTTGCTCGGCTTTTTTTGCGGGGTCATGTTCGGCCTGGCGATCGCTGTCGCGCTGCATCTGATCCCCGGTTTCAGGGCGGCCCTTTCGCCTTTGCTGGTATTGTCCCAGAATGTTCCGATCATCGTGATGGCTCCGCTCCTGTTTATTTGGTTCGGGTACGGCTTGCTGCCGAAGATGATTGTCATTGTGCTGGTTTGCTTTTTTCCGGTGGCCGTCGCGCTGCTTAGCGGATTCGTGCAGGCGGACCGGACGATGATGCAATATTTGCAAATGATCGGGGCCGGCCGCTCTCAAATTTTTATGAAATTGGAGTTTCCGAACGCGCTGCCGTACTTTTTTTCAGGTTTGAAAATTTCCGCGGTGTATTGCGTGATGGGCGCCGTTGTGGCGGAATGGATCGGGGCGGAGAAAGGCATCGGACAGTTTTTGATCATCTCTTTTAAAAATTTCATGACGGTTCGGGTGTTTGTTGCCATTTTCGTCATTGTCCTGTTGAGCCTGGCGCTGTTTGGTGTCGTTTCGTTGCTGGAAAAGCTGCTGATTCGCTGGAATGCGAAGGAGGTGCGATAATTGAAAGAAAAACTGCGGGTGGAGCACTTGTATCAATCGTTTGGCAAGGGCAGGCGGCAAACCGATGTGCTGCGCGATCTTTCCCTCACGGTGTGGAACGGGGAGTTTGTTTCGGTAATCGGGCCTTCGGGCAGCGGGAAGAGCACGATGTTTCACATCATCGGCGGGTTGGTCGCGCCGACTTCGGGGAGTGTGTTTCTGGACGGCAGCGATGTCACCGGACGGAGGGTATTGATCAGTTATATGCCGCAGGATCATGCGTTGT
>CAYYCV010000151.1:10503-11467 GCA_964470405.1 uncultured Caryophanales bacterium | reverse complement strand
TCCCGCACGTGCTGGCTTCGAGCCTGCACGTATTTGTCCCGCTCCCGCACGTGCTTGTTCCGCTTCCGCATGCATTTGATTTGGGTTTGCATGCGCTTGCGCTTTCAATAGCTGCAACACGGCCTGATTGCCTATCGTTTTCTGCAGTTGCAAAATACGCCCGGCCGCCAGCTTTGGCGATGCGATCTTCCCTTCATCCGCCGCGGCAAAAGCGTTCGTTTTCGGCGCAGCCTGCGAAGGCGATTTTCCGCTTTGCTGACTCGGCATATGCTCGCGCATGAACTCCCCTCCATTTCAAGTCAAAATTTAAAATGCGGTGAAAAACCGGCGGCTTCGGCCCCGGGCATGTCCAACCGCTGACCAACTTTTGCTCAGCCCCCGCCCAACCCTTGTTCACCTCTGGCCGACCTTTGTCCAGTCTTGCTCAACCCCTGCTCAGCCTCTGACTGGCCTTTGCTCAGCCTTTTGCTCAACCCTTGTGCGTCCTTTTTCGCCACATTTTCAAAACCCGACTTCGATGTGCACAATTACAGATCGTACAGCCCTTTCCGGGCAAAAATTCTTCAAAAATCCCCATTCTGTCGGGCAATATCAAATATTTCCCAATGATTTGGAGACTGATCGACCGCTTTGGATTGAAATAGCTGCAAAAATACAGTTTTTATGCTCACTCGAATGATCAAAATATAAAATACCTGCAAAAATACATCTATTTTATGCGCCCACGTCGAAATGAAGGCAGTTGCTTTGAAATACCTGCATAAACGCAGTTATTTTCCCAAAATGCCGGTTGAAGTCTCCGAAAAGCTGCACTTTTGCAGTAATTCCGAAATGTCAGCGGCCTCCCCGTTCCCCACCCTTTAGCGGTCCGGAAAAAAAGAAGACAGGCTTCAAAGCGTGGAAAAAGCAAGCAACTCCGCGGCCGGGCATCGATTTCCGTCACGGCTTCGCGCCCGGACATCCG
>CAYYCV010000151.1:0-10493 GCA_964470405.1 uncultured Caryophanales bacterium | reverse complement strand
CCCTTTCCTGATGGAGCAACCCATTTCGAAAGAAACCTGCGGACAAAGACGACCGCTGCCGCCTTTCCAACCATGTCCGCCCCTGCGCCGTTTTCGCCGCACTTCCGACTACTTTCCGCTATGCTTCCGGCCGCTTTTCCACTACACTTCTAGTCATTTTCCCACTACACTTCTAGCTATTTTCCCACTACACTTCTAGCTATTTTCCACTACACTTCTAGCTATTTTTCCACTATACTTCTAACCATTTTTCCACTACACTTCTAGCTACTTTTCGCTACGCTTCCAGCGGACCACCCTATTATTTACAATACAAATAATATTCTACATACACGCATCGCGATCCTGCCTACGGCTCAAAAAACCGAGCATCTTGCCTCCCAAACGGATAGGATGGACTTAATTCCAGGAAGGGAGCCTGAATATGACAACGACGGATTCAAAACAAAAAAACGTTCGGAACGTCGGATTGCTGCATCTCCTCAATACCCGATGGCACGAGAACGCGCTAAGGTGGTTCATGGTCATTGTCCTGATGCATTGGGTGGAACATCTGGTGCAAGCTTATCAAATCTGGGTTTTGCATTGGCCCAGGCCGCAAGCTTTGGGATTTCTCGGCTATTACTATCCCTGGCTTGTTCGATCGGAGTGGCTGCATTACGGATATGCGATTGTGATGCTCGTCTTTCTTATGGTGTTGCGCCGCGGGTTTAAAGAAACCTCCCTCGTGTGGTGGGATATCGCGCTGCTGATTCAATTTTGGCATCATTTCGAACATGCCCTGCTGTTGGTGCAAAGTCTGTCGCACACCAACTTCTTCGGCGCATCCGTACCCACCAGCATCATCCAGTTGATTGCTCCGAGAGTGGAACTGCATCTGTTCTACAATACGGTTGTATTTGTGCCGATGGTCATCGGCATGGCTTACCATATGTTCGCGGTTCATCATTCGGCGCCCGTATGCAGTTGCTCCAAAAGGTGGCCGCCGAAGGAGGTTACGCCGACTTGAAAAAGCTATCGCTCGGATGCGCGTTCCTGTTCATCCTGCTGTCGGGGGCCGCAACGGCGGTCGGCGCCGAGGCCGATCACAGCCATCATCCGGCATCGGACGGGACACCGATGGCTTCCATGATGCATGCTCCAAAATCCATGAGCATCGTTTTTGTTCTGGTTGTCGTATCCAGCCTGGCCATACTCGGAGCCAGCTTTTTTGGCAAGCCGCGGCAACGGCGGCCGGACGACGACCACGCGGAATGATGCCGGCGAAGAAGCGGTTTGCAATTTTTTCACGGGAGGTAATGCACAAAATGCTGAAAAAGAAAATCGTAGCGGTCTGGACGGCCGCCGTGCTGGCATGGGGAATCGGGTTTTCCGCGCCCGCCCTCGCGCATGACGGCTGGTCCCAAACGAACGCGCCGATCGTTGCGCGGGGTCAGGTTTCTTACGTGGACTTGCAGTTTGGGAACCACTCCAACGAGCATGGAAGCTACCGCATCTCGGGTCAATGGAACCAAGATTCGATGAAGGTCTATGTGACGGCGCCGTCAGGCAAAAAAACGGACATTACCGGCACGATGTTCTACACCGGAGAGGCGGCAACGGAAACGGAACCCGCGGTCAATAACGGCTACATCGCGACTTTTTCCGCTGCGTCGCCGGGCGCGTACATCGTCACCGCCGAGGATGAGAGCTTCAATTCCACCTCGGGCATCCGCTCGATGAGCAGCGCCAAATCGTTCGTCGCCGTCGGCGATCTGCCCGTTGCCGCGCGCGTCAGGACGCTGCAAGGCTTCTCCAGGCCGGTTTCCCCCGATCGGGCCGAGTTTGTGCCGATGTTCAACCCGGCCGCCGTTTGCCCGGACGAACCGGTATCCGTCCAACTGATCCTGGAAGGGCAACCGGTCGCGAATACCGACGTGACGATGGTTCGTCGCAGCAATTCGGAAAAGCGGTCGCTGAAAACGGACGCGCACGGAATGATCGCTTTCCCGGCGGGGCCGGCCGATTATTATTTGCTGCGCGCGGAGGTGCCCGGGTCCACGGACGGCCAACCGGGCGAGTCGAGCGTGAAATATAAAGCCACATTGACTTTTGCGGTCCAAAACGGCATCATATCCGTCCCTCCCGGCGAGCCTGATCCGGTTCCGTATCTGTATGTAGACGGCCAACTCGTCGAAGCGAAAGGAGTTCGGATCGTGGACGGCGTTACTTATACGGACGCTTCATTTGTCGTCCGCCATCTCGACGCCGGATTTGCTGGGAAAGGGTCGGTCATGCTTCGCGCCGCGGCGGAAGAGTTGGGAGCGACGGTCGAATATTTGCCCGCGGTCGGCGATACGCGCGCCGCTGTGCTGATTTATACGAAAAAGTAGGGATGTGATTGTATCAAGCCGCACCGGTTATTGTGCCTGCTGATCATCGCGATATCGCTGCTGCTGTCCGTGCCGGCGGGAATCGCTGCGCATGCCATGATGGAACGCTCCGCGCCGCTGCAGGGCGCGGAGCTTGCGGAATCGCCGGATGACATTCGCATTCAGTTCACGGAGGCGTTCAATCCAAAGCTGAGCCAAATCCGGGTTGAAGACGATCAGGGCCGCGTCATCGACGGACAGTTGCGCACAGCAAAGGACAGATGGCTGATCTACAAAATACCGAAGCTGCCGAACGGCGTCTATAAAGTAACCTGGCAGACGTTGTCTGTCGACACCCACGTGTCGGAAGGATCGTTTCGCTTCTCGGTCGCCGTTCCGCTCGCCAAGGACAGGCCGAATGAAACGGTTTCGCTGGACGCTGAACCGGGGGGAAGCGCATCCGCTTCAGCGCCGATCCCGTCGATGCCGGCTTCCCAAGCGGAAAGCGGTGCGGCCGAAAATCCGCATGCCGCGCATGCCGTCGGTTCCTCCGGGCTTTTGGCTGCACCGTTTGCCAGCCCGCCTCCGGAGGGGAGCCATGCAGCGCAAAACCACGCCGCGCGGGGAAGCGAAGCGCCGAAGGAGCAAGCGGAAACGCCATCCGCGGCAGCAGAGGCGGCGGGGGCTGCGGCGGAATCGGCTGCGGCGACAATGGCAACGCCACCGGGGGCATCCGCGGCAGAGACGGCACTGGCATCCCCACCACCACTGACATCGGTGGGGATGCCCTCGGCCGTGACACCGGCGGAGCCTGCCGCGGAAGCGCCATCGACGGGCGCGCCAGCGGCGGAATCGGCCGCAGTCGGGGCACCGGCGGAGCCGGACACAGTGGCTCCACCGGCCGAACCGTCTGCGACGGCGCCATCGTTGGCTGCGCCGCCTTTAAACGCCGCAACGGAGGAAGCAACGGCAACATCGGGCGCCGCGCCGATCTATCGCCTTCTGCGCATCGCCGAAGTGCTGGCGGCGTCGATCGTCGCCGGCTTCCTGTTTTTTCGCTATGGCGTGTGGGGAATGGCTCGGACGGAAGCGCCCCCGCTGTTCGGACTGCGTTGCGAACGCCTGTTGCTGGCCGGCGCGGCAATCCTGTTTATCGCAACCGGAGGGCTGCGCTTGTGGACGCTCGCCGATCAACTCGGCGCTTTCGGCACGGCGACCGCCATAGAGCGCATCCGGACGCTCGTCGGCTCGACGACGATCGGCTGGGCCGCGCTGCTGCATCCTCTGCTGGCCGCGGCAACGTTGGCTCTCACGTTCGTCCCCAAACGAATCCAACGCGAAGCCGCCATCGGAAAATTAACTGCCGCCATCGGGGGAATTGCTTTATTCCCGCTGACGGGCCACGCTTACAGCGCCTCGCCTTCGGAAGCGTGGATCGCCGTGCTGTCGCATACGCTGCATATGGCATTGGCGGCAGCCTGGCTCGGCGGGTTGGCCGGGTTGTTCGCCGCGACAATGAACAAGGCGCATACGCCGGAGCAATGGAGGGAACTGAACAGGCTCATTCGGCGGTTTTCCGCCTTCGCCTTGCCCGCGCTGATTGCGATAGTGCTGGCCGGTGCGCTGCTTTCCCTGCAGCGCATTCCGGATTGGCCCGCCTTGTTCCTCAGCGAATACGGCCGATTGATTCTGGCGAAAATCGGCATTCTGGCAGTCGTCGTTTTCATTGCGGCGTTCCACAGATGGGTCTGGATGCCGCAAATCGCAGCCGCGGCCGGTGAAACGACGGCGTGCGGCGAAACAACGGCAGACGGTGCCCGTTCGCTGCACAGGCTTGCGATTGGCGTACGGTTGGAAATTGTGCTGGCTGCGGCGCTATTCGTACTGGCCGGCATGTTATCAACGACAGCGCCGCCCTGAGATCGCGCAAGCAAAGCAGCCGGTCTCCACGTTCCGGCACACCTGAGCGTTCCGGCGCACACTGTGGAAACAGTTATCCCGTTCCGATCTCCGATCTCCTTTACAAGTCGGCATACGGCTACACATCAAACACCGCTCCAAAAAAGCTGAAAAAAAACAGGCAACAAGAAAGCAGACTCCTCCGCAACTCCTCTGCCCTTTCGCTTCCCAATCGGAAGCTGGAAGGGCATTGTTCGCGATGGCACCCCGCTCCTTCCGCTTTTCGCCGCCCCGCACCCGCTGCGGCCTCCACCGCCTCCTGCGGCTGCCGCCTTAAACGGGACGCCCTTGCCGCCACCAACGGCAGACGGACTCTCTCCCGCAGTCTCTTTATTTTCAACCGTCAAAATCCGTTCACCTCAAACCAACTCGACCGAACCAAAAAGCCTCTATCGCGTTTCAGAGGCCAACTCATCATTTTTACGAACATCGCAAGCGCTATTTATCTCATTTTCCCTAATTCTTATCCATTTCCTGATTTTTATCCATCTATTAAAACCAGCTTCCTACCCGATTCATTACAAAATTCCGGCGCAAACAAACCTTGAAATAACATCACCTGTGTTCGTCAACCTGTGTTCGTCAACCTGCGTTCGCCCAGCCCACGCTGCCGGCGTTCGTCGGCGGTTCCGCCCGCGCCCGCATACTCCGCTTTATCACCGGTTCTCCGCATGCCAAAAAGCCGCTCGAACCCGCCGATTCGGAGCGGCTTTGGCCAATGGGGATCAACGAAGGGGCGCGGTGGCCGTGCGGCCGATGTCCCGGATAAGAGTTCCGACATCTTCGGTAAAATTTCGGATGGGATGACCGTCCAGCGGCTTCATTTGGGCACGAATGCTTTGGATGCGGGTATGAAGCTTTCGATCCGATGTCACGTGCACCTTGTAGCCCGATTCAGCGCGTTCCGCCTCACGCCGGACCTGCTGCTCGACTTTTTTCACATCTTCCCCGGCTTTGACATCAATACCGACAATGGCGTCATGATTTTGCACGATGACCGTTGCCTTGCTGACACCCTTGACGCCGGACACCCGCTTCGCTATTTCGTCGGAAACTTTTTGGTCCGTGGAAGGCTTGGCTTCGTTCTTCACCGTGCGGTGTGCGGTCGAACGAGCTTTATATTGCTTCGATTGGCCCTGTCTTGTCGTATTGCCGTCGTTGGATGTATTGCAGCCTGCCGCAGTCAACACAAGCGCCAAACACAGAACGAGGGTTCCGACATATTTGTATATACTGCTTGTCACTGTTTGTCACCTCCTGATCATAGGATGCGCAAGCCTGTCACGAATCATGCGAAAAACGCAAAAGCCGCAGGCAGGACAAAGGCAGCCGAAAGGCTCGTTTCTTTGCAGCTACATCGGAAAAGACAAAAATTTTGGGAATTTGTGCAAAAGGATCCATGTCATCCATGCCTGTCGGCCATCCGATAAGTCGAAAAAGACCGTGGCAATCGGAGCCATTCCCCGCGCGGCCAAATCAAAGTGAATAGAATATGAAAAGTTTGGAAAAAGGGGGCTTTCATATCCATCGTTCTTTCGGTATAATTCGTTCATGGTGTTCATTTGGCTATCGGTTTAACGCGGCTTAGCCCGGTTCATCGCGTTTGCTGCCGCATTGGCCCGGCCACGACGTTCGCCGCCGCGTTTGCTCGGCCACGACGTTCGCTGCCGCGTTTGCACGGCCATCGCGTTCGCTGTCGCATTGGCTCGGCCGCGCGTCGCTCGGCGCGAAGGAACGCTGTACCAACAGATTGAAGCGAGGGATTAGGATGTCAAATCAGGAGATATTGCATAGACGCAATAAACTGCTTATTATTTTAATTTGGTGTTTTCTCGGGCTGGGCTTGTTGACCCAATTCGCCACCGGCTCGACGGCAGGATCCGTCTGGGCGCTGGTGATCAGCGGGGGCTGCTCATGCGCGTTGCTGACCTTGCTGTACCTTCGCAAATGGGCCATTAATTACATTATGTACCTCATTGTAATCAGCCTGGCTATTATTACGCATACTTTGATTGCAAGCGGACCGCAGCTCACTACATATTTGATGATTTATTTAAGCCTCGGCGTCGCCTCCCTGTACAATCATTATCGGCCGCTTCTGCTGTCAACGGCGACCGGACTGTTTTTCACCAATTTCTATTGGTCGATCTATCGCCAGGAAATGTTCGGCTCATTCGAGGATACGGCGCTACTGACATTCAACCTGTTCTTCGTCCTCACCGCGTCCGTGATGACGGCGGCAGCCGTCTTCGGCCGCAGACTCCAGCAGCAGGTTCTGGACGAGAAGGCGGAATCCGCCGCGGCCAAGGAAGCGGTAGAGGCCATGCTGAAGCGCGTCCAGGACTCGATTCAGGTGGTGGAAAATTTCAGCGGCGGGTTAAGGGACAACCTCCGCTCGACCGGGGAAATCTCCAATGAGATGACGCGAACCTTTTCCGAGGTGGCAACAGGCATTGAAGGCCAAACCCGCGGGGTGGGACAAATCAGCGAGGCCATCAATCAAATGGACGAACAAATCGCATCGATCGCCGATCATGCGGTCGATATGCAGCGGCGGACTCACTCGACTTCCGAGTTGACCAACGTCGGCCACGGGCAGGCTCAAGTGTTCGCCCGGGAGATGGAGCGCGTCGATGCGGCCGTTCGCCAAACCTCCGCGCAAATGGGCGAGCTGTTGCAGCAAAATGATCGCATAGCCGACATCGTTTCTATGATCGGCGATCTGGCCAGCCGGACGAATATGCTCTCGCTCAACGCCGCGATCGAAGCGTCGCGCGCAGGCGAACACGGCAAAGGATTCGCTGTGGTAGCCGGCGAAATCCGCAAATTGGCCGAAAGCTCCAGACAGGCGACGGATCAGATTACAGCCATTCTTGAAACGGTGCGCACCCTGACCGTCGAAGCCGACAAGCAAGCCGCAAGCGGCGCCGAAGCGGCCGCAGCGGGTAGGCAGGCCACCACCGAAGTGGAAAAAGTGTTCCGCGAGGTGTCGGGCAATACGGACGAGGTGCTCGCAAAAACCAACGAAATCGTGGAAACCTTGCTGTCTCTGAAAAATTCAAGCCATTTGCTCAACAGCGAGATGGAGCATATCGCCAGCACGACGGAGGAAAGCATGGCGTCCGTGGAGGAAGTGCTGGCCGGGCTGGAAACGCAGAACGGCAAGATGGCCGATATCGTGCAAAGCGCCCAACAGCTCGACGAACTGACGAAGCAATTGAAATCGATGTGACATTTACTCTACATGCTGTAATTGCAGCTTCACTTTGTCAAACAATTCACAGAAATCCCGCATTCGCGTTGTATGGCGAAGAGCCCACAATACAGCTCCCATCACTGGGGGCTGTTGCAATATGTGAAACACAATTCGAATATTCTTGTTCATGCAAACCACGTCTGCTTTTAGTTTCTCAACCGCGGCCGGGTTCTCGCCTTTTACATAGATTGAGCCTGCCAGTACGACATCCAGGGAACCACACGCTCGGTAATTCAATTCCTTGATCAAGCTGTTGATCGACCGTGCATTGTCCTTTCCCATTTGATACAAGATGTCCAAAGCAACCTGATCCCCCGCATTTGCAGCTTGAAATACAACCTTGTTGAAATCCTTTATGCGAAAATCTCCCCGATTCATCCCGCTTATGACCGCATCCATAAAATCTGAACTTGCATGGATATTCATCCGTTCAAATAAAAGCTTTGTCATGCGGGTATCGACTCCGCCCTTATATAAGTACTCATAAACAGCGGAGACAGCGCTCGCGCCAAGATATTCACCGCCCCCTTTATCTCCTGTTAGAACGCCCTGCCCGCCGATTTGCAACATCCGGCCATCGGGATCTATACCCGCGATGGTACATCCCGTGCCATTGATTGCACAAATACCGTAACCACAGGGCGCTCCCGCTTTAACACCCAAAAATGCGTCATTGCAAAGAATGTGGTTCTCCATGCCCAGTTCGGTTAATATCCCGGATATGGTCCTGTGCTGGTATGCCGTATCCACTCCCGCCAGCCCAAATACAGATTGGGTTATATCGCTTAAAGATAAGCTGTTTTTATTCAGAACATAATTTAACAACTTATTCAGTTCTTCCTTAAGTTCCGGGAAACCGCCCTGCATCATTTCATAATTGCTTGACTCCCAACGGATCAGATCAACGAGGTCGCCGTTTGTACGAAAAAGCGCACATTGCGTTTTGGTTCCCCCGCCGTCCACACCCAACACAAATTGTCCCATAACCGGGCCTCCAGCGCCTTGTATACTTATTTGTCAAAAAATTGCGGCAAATACGCCTTGTTCACCTCAAGCATTTCGTCAAGAGCGGCTTTTGCTCTGTGATAATCACCGATTAACGGATGCACCATCAATGCGGCAAGAGCGGCATGGTAATCCCCTTCAAGGCCCGCCTTGACCGCAAGCTTTTCATAGGCTTTCACGGCTTGCATCATACCAATGATATATGAATCGTCAAATTTCTGTAATTTAATGGGGGTTGCCCCGTTTTTATTAATGATGCATTTGCATTCGACTACATCATCATTGTCCATGAAGGGGTAAGCTCCGCTGTTTTTCACGTCAACCACATGAACTTCGTTTTTATCGTTCACAATCGCGTCAATCAGTGATACCGCAGCCTCCGAGTACAGGGCTCCCCCCCGTTTTTCAAGGGCTTTGGGCTTTTCCTTCAGGTTGGGGTCCCGATACGTATCCAACAGTTCCGCTTCAATGTCCATGCATATTTCTCCCCTTGATTTCTCGGCCTCCTTGCATTTTTTAATTTGTTCATCCCGAAAATAGTAATAGTTGAGATAACCGATCGGCAATCCTTTTACGGACTTCAACAAAGTTTCATCATAAGATTCCTGCGGAATATTGCTTAAACCGGCCAATTCCAAGCCTCCACCGAGCTGATCCTGGAGCACCTCCCTGCCGTCGGCGTATATGCCGGTGATCCAGCACAAATGGTTCAACCCGACAAAATCATAATCGAATTGCCTGGTCCCTTCAGGCACTCTGTTCATGGCATCTTTTATCATATTAATCGGGCCATTGCAAAGACCCATCATTTTCACATGCGTGTTATTCAGCACAGCTTCTGCAATGATTCCCGATGGATTGGAAAAGTTGATCAACCATGCTTCGGGTGCAAGTTTCTCCATCTTGCGGGCTACATTCATCAGCACGGGAATCGTCCTCATCGCCTTCATAAACCCGCCGATCCCGGTGGTCTCCTGTCCAAGCAAATTGTACTTCAAAGGTATTTTCTCATCCTTTACTCTGGCTTCAAGCTTTCCGACTCTGACCTGACCCAGGACGAAGTCGGCCCCTTCTATGGCTTCGTCGAGGTTTTGCGTGACCACAATGCGGGTACCCAGCCCGTTTTCCTCCAACATTCTTTTCGTAAGAGCGGCAATAATCCCCAGTTTACCCAACTCAATATCCATCAGATAAAGACTGTCTATTCTCAACCATGCCGCTCTTTTGATGAATCCATCGATCAGTTCGGGCGAATAGGTGCTTCCCGCGCCGATCACCGCTATTTTTAATCCCTTCATGAAAACCACTCCCAGAATGATGAAATCTGAAACAACATGGCCGGGCGCAATTTCCAATGAAACCCGGCCATGTTGTTTCAGTCGAATCAGGTTATAAATGATCTATTGATTGTATAAATCCAGTATTTCGCTCGCACTAAGGGCTCTGTCATAAATATACAATTCGTCAATCCATCCGTCCCATTCTTCCTCGACCGTATCCGGTGCCTTATGCCGCCCCAAGCGCATCGTGCCCGTCGCCGATTCGACGGTGCGCGTTGCGGAACCGTCAGGTTGACCGTTGAGGTACAGTTTAAGCGTACTGCCGTTCTTGACCACGGCAACGTGGTACCAGGTTCCGGCCGTGATCGTACCGGTTGTGGCAATTTCGGCTCCCCCCAGATAAGTGGCCAATTTCCCGCTGCTTGACTTTCTGTACAGCCAGGTTCTTCCGTTCGTTCCCATCTGTTGAAGAATAATCTGTTCGGTGCCGAATGAAGAATCCAGTTTCACCCAAGCCGCCGCTGTAAAATGGGTGGATGAAGGATTGAATAAATAGGGCAAGCTCACATCATCATTCGTGCCGTCAAAACGGAGCGCGCCGTTTATTTTCCCTCCGGTCGCCCAGGTCGCCCCATTCTCGAC
>CAYYCV010000150.1:0-11471 GCA_964470405.1 uncultured Caryophanales bacterium | reverse complement strand
TTGTACTTTGTTTGGTCGGTAACTTACAGCCTGTCTGGAACTCACTTCCTACCTGAAACTCGCTCCCTACCCGGAACTCATAGCCCGTCCGGAATTCGCAGCCTGTCTTGAATTCACAGCCTGGCCCGAACCGGCAGGACCCGAATCCACGGCCAATTGCGCTTTGACCTCTCCCCGGATCCGCTCCAACTCCCGATCGCTGACGGCATAATAGTAAATTTGATCGATGATTTCGTTTTCCCCCCGGATTTCGTCCGTCCTGATGCTTTCCAAAGTAGAACCGTAATCCAGCCGCAGCTTTTTCATCTCATCGAAAGCGATATTCGTGCGAAGATTCTCCCGGACATTATCCAACATTTGCGAAAGATGAAGCACGTCTTTTTGACGATACGACCGGCGAATGACGGATTGGACAATCTGACGCTGCCTCTCGTTGCGCCCCAGGTCCCCCCTCGGGTCGTCGTAGCGCATGCGCGAATACAGCAAGGCCGTCTTCCCGTCCAGGTGCAGCGCCCCCCGGGCAAAGGCGACCCCGCCGTATTCGAAGGCGAATCGGTTGTTCACATCGACCCCGCCCAAATGATCAATCGCGGCGGAGAAGCCTTCCATATTCTCCTCGACATAATATGGAATCGGCACATCCAGAAACTTCTCCACCGTTTGAACCGTCATGTCCACTCCCCCGAAAGCATAGGCGTGATTGATCTTATCCACCGTCCCATGGCCGACGATGTCCGTGCGGGTATCCCGCGGAATGCTGAACAGCAGCGTCGATTTTTTTTGCGGATTGACGGCCAGGATCATCAAGGAGTCGGAACGGCCCTGATCGTTCTTTCTTTCGTCCACGCCGATCAATAAAACGGCAAACGGGTCCTTGCGGCCGATGGGCGAATCGATCGGCGGCGGCGGTTCTTCCCGCGCATCCTCCGCCCCGGGCGCCGCATCGGAACGGCCGCCAGGCGGCGCAGTCCCCTCCGGCCGCACAGGCTCCCGATGAATCGGAACATAAATCTGCCGCGCCGTCTTCTCCGCCTGATGATAAAGCAAGTATAGATACGCTCCCGATCCGCCGAACGCGACCAGCGCCGCCAGCCATGCGGCCTTCGCCCACAGCTTCATTGCGCGTTCTCCCGCGGCCATCGCTTGATCGTTCCGATCAACACGTAAAGCAATATGCCGATGCACGCCCCGATGAGATCCATCTGGATATCGGACAACTTGGCCGTACGGTCGGGGATAAAGCTCTGGTGATACTCATCGGAAACGGCGTACAGAACGGCCGAAGCGACGCTGGCGGCCGCCGCCGCCATCCGCGTCCGGCGCACCGTCGCCGTAAAAGCGCGGTAAAGCAGCAGGCCAAGAATGCCGTAGACGAACAAATGGGCCGTTTTGCGGATCAGCATCTCCAGAAAGCCCGGCACATCCCATTTGCTTAATCCCGCTTTTTTCACACCCGGAATGTAATTGGAATGGGAAATTTCCACCTTGACGCGATCGGGAATTTCTTTTTTCAAGAAAGGCTTTAAATCCTGCTGGTGGTGCGATTGGGAAGAAAATACGAAGATTACCGCCATCCAAACCAACACCGGCAGCCAGTAACGATTAAACTTTGACATGGCAACCTCCCGCATCCGACCTATCCCGTCCTGTCTTCAAACGTGCATTGTTCGACGATTTCATCCCAATCCGTCAGCAGCCGGACGATGTCTTCCTCCGCCAGCCTCGTTCCCCGCTGCACCTCGATCAGTTCAAGATCGGTGGAGGCGCGCAGGCTGTGCCTGGCGCCGACGGGGATCGTCAGCACGGCTCCGGGGCCGATCCGCCATATTTTGTCGTTCAGCACCATCTTCCCTTCCCCGGAAACGACCGTCCAAACCTCGCTGCGGCAATCGTGCGTCTGATAGCTCAGGTTGTGCCCCGCCAGCACGCAGATGCGCTTGGTCAGCATTTCCGCGCCGCCGGCGTACTGTTTGTAGTCCAGCACTTTATACCAGCCCCAGCGGCGTTCTTCGTACATCGGCCTCTGGATAAAATCCTTCATCACTTCCTTGACCCGCGGGCTGGACGATTTATCCGAAACGAGGATGCCGTCCGGGCTGGCCGCGACCACCACGTTGGACAGCCCCAGCACCGTCACCGGGATGTCCAGCTCGTTGATCAGGTGCGTGTGGTGCGAATCGTCGCTGACCACCCCCTTGCCCAGCACCCGTATGTTCATTTCCTCGGTCAGCGTGTTCCACGTGCCGAGGTCTTTCCATTCCCCGCTGTAAGAGATCACGACCCTGTGCCGCATCGATTCGACCATTTCGTAGTCAAAGCTGGTTTTGCGCAGCCTGGCGTACTGTTTGAACATCTCTTCATACCGGATCGGCAGCCCCCGGCGAATCAGCTCATTGATCAGCGTATTCAGTTTAAAAGCAAACACGCCGCAGTTCCACAAAGCGCCCTCGCCGATCAACCGTTCGGCCGCGTCCCGATCCGGTTTCTCGACGAATTGCCGCACCCTGGCCCCCGGTTCGTCCCGGCCGCCCCAGCCGTCCCGCACCCGATCGGGCAAAATATATCCGTATTTCTCCGATGGAAAACCCGGTTTGACCCCGATCAGGGCCACCTCCGCCGAAGAGCGGTCCAGCGCGCTCTCCAGCGCCGCCAGCGTGTCAAAAAACGCGTCGGACACGAACGAATCGATCGGCATGGCGACCACCGTTTCATTCAATACCGCGCCCGCGATGGAATACAGATAGGACGCCGCCAGCGCGATCGCCGGAAACGTGTCCCTGCGCTCCGGCTCGATGATCATCGGCACCTCCCCCAGTTGGCTGAAGATGATGTCGGACTGCATTCGGTTCGTCGTCAAATAAGCGGAGGAGGTCATGCCGGCGGCTTTTAATTGCCTCCACACCCGCTGAACCATCGATTCCGTATGGCCCCGGCCGTCGGACAGTATTCTCAGAAATTGCTTCGATCTGGAATCGTTGGAGAGCGGCCACAGCCGTTTTCCCGATCCCCCCGAGAGCAGCACAAGCTTCACGCATGCCACTTCCTTTTCATTTTAGTCCGGAATACGCGGTCAGCAATTGAGGGATTTGGTGCTTCCATTCCAGTTGCTCTCTCATCCTCGACAACCCGATCGCCCCCATCCTTGCCCTTTCGTCGCGGTTGTTCAGCAGCCGGAGCATGCACTCGGCAAAGTCCCGCTCATCACCGGGCTTGGCGTATAACGACGCGGCTCCGGCCGAGCGCCGCCCCTCCAGCAGATCGAATTGCACAATCGGTTTGGCCAAAGCCATATATTCCAAAATTTTGTTCATGGTGGACCGATCGTTAAACAGCGTTTTGGGATCGGGATTGACGCAAAGATCGCAACTGGAAAGGCGCTCGATCAGTTCGCCGTCGGGCACGCGCCCGCAAAACTCCACATGGCCCGAAATACCCAGCTTCAGGCTCAATGCCAGCATTTCCGACTTCGCCGGCCCGTCCCCGATCAGCATAAAATGAATATCGTGCCGCCGCCTTTCGTGGACGATATGATGGATGGAGCGGAGCAGGTAATCGATGCCCTCCTGTTCCCCCATCACGCCGACATATCCGACCAGATACGTTTTCTTGCCGTGATAGCGGGGATTGGCCGGGACGGAAGCGAATCGGTTCAAGTCGGGGCCGCTGCGGACGACGAAGACCCGATCCGCCTGTTTTTTCCCCCGCTGCAAAGCGATCTCGCGATAGGATTCGTTGGTCGAAATCACCCTGTCCGCCGTGGCGAAGGTCAACCGTTCCACCCCGCGCAGCGCGTAATAAAACAGATCGCGTTTGCCGAATTTGACCTCGTACAGCTCCGGATTGAGGTCATGCTGGTCGAATACGACCTTGACGCCTTTAAACCATTTGAACCATCCGGCAACCAGAAAAAGCAAATCCGGCGGGTTGCAGATGTGGATGATGTCGAACCCCCGTTCTTTCCACACCTTTCGCGCCAGCTTGAACTCCCATTTCAGCGCCGCCATGTATTCCTTCACATACCCCATCGAGGACCCGACTTCGGCGGGCAGCGGATGCCTGTAAATATGCACGCCGTCCAACAGCTCATATTCCGCCTCGTCCTCCGTTCCCTTCGGACAAATGACCGAAACGAGATAGCCCGCCTCCGACAGGGCCAACACTTCCATCCACACCCGCCGATCAAACGGGACGGACAAATTTTCGACGATCATCAGCACGCTACCAAGCGATTCCATAGTATTCCAATCCTTTCGGAGGTTCATTGAACAGGCCGGCCAGATCAAACACATACAGGCTGCCCGGCGCCTTCATCAACGTCTGGGTAAATTCGGGGTCGTTATAGGAAATCACCGCCAGCTCCGCCCCTTCCAGCGCCGCTTCCGGCGTTGCCGTAAGCATCGTCTCCAAATGCGGGATGTGGGTGCGGATATAGCGGAGGTTGGTGCCCATCAACTTGGACTGATACACGGATTTATCGTAAATCTGAATGGCGCATCCCTCGCCGATCAGCTTCTTGATCAAGCGCACCGCCGGGCTTTCGCGAAGGTCGTCCGTGCCCGGCTTGAAGGCCAGGCCGAGGAAAGCGATCTTCCTCGCGCCGATGCGATGGATCTCCGCGGCGGCCGTTTCGATCTGGATGTCGTTGGTGACCGCCAGCGCGCTCAACACGGGGACCGGCACATTCATCGCCTGCGCGTGATAGAGCAGCGAGCGGAGATCCTTCGGCAGGCAGGAGCCTCCATAGGCAAAACCGGGCCGCATGTATGCGGGGGAAATGTTCAGCTTCGTGTCCTGGACGATGATGCTCATCACCTGCCGCCCGTCGACTTTGAACGCCTTGGCCAATCTTCCGATCTCGTTGGCAAAGCCGACTTTGACCGCGTGGAAGCTGTTCGCCACGTATTTGACCATCTCCGCCACCTCCGGCTGCACCGTCAGGACGGGGCCGGGGATGCCGGCATACATCTCCCGAACGAGCCGTTCCGCCTGCTCATGCTCGGTGCCGATGATCGTATAGGGAGGATGGTCATAATCTGCCACGGCCGTCCCTTCCCGCAGAAACTCCGGGTTGAAGGCGGTATGCGCCAACTCCGGCCCCGCGCCCTCCGCGATGATGTCGTGACAGCGCCTCAGCGTGCCCGGCGGAACCGTGCTGCGGAGCACCACGGTATGCGGCTGGCCTTTGCCGCCGATGGCCGCACCAATTTGCCGGCACACGTTGAAGACGAAGCTCAAATCCGGCTCGCCCCGCCACGTCGGCGGCGTTCCGACGCTGATTAATGAAACGTCCGACATGAACACGGCGTCTTCGTAATCAGACGTCGCTCTGATTCTCCCCGCTTCGACGCCCCGTTTCAGCAACTCCGGCAATCCCGGCTCGACGATCGGCGACTCGCCCGATCGGATGATGCGAACCTTCTCCTCGTTCGAATCGACGCCGATCACCTCATGCCCGTCCCTGGACAGGCACGCCGCCGTCACGGCCCCTACGTAGCCGAGGCCAAACACGCTAATTTTCATCGGATACCTCCAACATGTGACTCATGGTCAACGGAAAATTTGAAATCAGGGAGCCGGCCAAAGTAAAGGCGGGCTCCTTCAGGTTGAAGCCGGGGGAATACCATCCCCCGTCCGGCTCGCCCCGGATCAGACGCCAGGCCAGCCGGGGGTCGAGCCTTACGGTCAGTTTTCCCTGCGGCCAGGTTACGCGGCAAACCCCGGCGTCCAGAACGGCCCGGCAATGCGGCGCAAAGTGAAGCCGATACTCCACCTCATGCCGGCCGCTTCCCGCCAGCTCATCCAGGACGAGCAGCCGCCGGTCCTGCAAAACCCACTGGCGGCGGTGCATCACCCGCCCGGGCAGCCGCGCGTACCCGTCGTGCTGCGCGGTCAACAGCCCGCCGTCGGGGCGCGGCGCCCAGTCGATCACGGCCGTCTCCGCCTTGCCGTGCCACAAAAAAGGGCCGGCCTCCACCGATTGATTCCGGCCGTCCACCGTCACCGTATTGTGCGCTTTCGTACCGCGGAAATACGCCCTTCCCCAAGGGTCGAAGTGGTACGTATACGTGCCGGGATCGACAATCACGGGCACGCCGCCCACATGCAGCGCGAACGACAAAGCGTCGGCATGCCCGTGCCCGGCGATCGAGAGATAGCCCAGGGGCGCCGCGTCGGCCAAACAAAATATTTCGTCCTTCTCGTTCCGGCGCGAAGCCAGCACGTAATTGCCCGAATCGGCAAAGCCCGGCGGCCCCTCTGTCCCGTCAAACCTGCCACGCCCGTCAAACCCGCCACGCCCGCCGAGCCTGTCACGCTGTCCGTCATGCCCGCCACGCCCGCCGAGCCTGTCACGCTGTCCGTCATGCCCACCGTACCCGCCGCGCCCCCCAAGCCCGGCGGCCTCAGCTTCCCGCGGCCGCTCCCGCACGCCGCTTCCGACGATGCGGGAAGCCAGCGCACCTCCGTCGTCACCGGTCAAAGGGACCTCCGCCCCCAGCCACTGCCGGCCCAACGCGTACAGCCACCCGGTGCGCGACGATGCCAGCGGCCTCAATTGCAGCGCCATCCCGTGATCCTCGTCGCCGTATCGGGGCAAGTTCCCTCCCGCGTCGGTCATCGTCGGAATCACCTCCAGCATGCGAACGAGCCGCTGCCTATACCGGCGCGAATAGCCGTCGTCCAGGCGGTCCCCTTCCAGCGCCGCCAGCAGGAACAATTCCAGCGCAAAAATATGATAGGAAAACGCCTGCTCCCTGTTCACGCCGCCGGGGAAAGTTTGAAGGAAGATTTCCCGCTCCAGCGTTTGTTTGGCGAACTCCCGCCATCGCTCCGATTCCTCGAAGAAAGGCCAGACCAGCGCCGCCTGATACAGGCCGGACATCTCGCCGACGAGATGGTTGTTCGACGAGGAGCCGAGCGAATAATGCTCGGCAATGAACCGCTGATGCCAGTAAATCGCCGGCCATAGCGCTCCATTCTCGCCGAACAAACGGCGGTGAGCCTCCGTTTCCCGCAGCAGCCGATCGATCCACATCCACGAAATAAGCCGGATACCCGCCTCCAGGCCGCTGTTCCAATTGATCCCCTGCGGGAACGGGTTTTTCTCGACCCAGTCGCACAAGGCGTCCGCCGTCCGCTCGGCGTAATGCTCCCGTCCCGTGACCGCACAGGCCAATGCGAGCATCGTCAGATGATGATGGCGGTTCTTCTCCCAGATGTTCTTCACGTTGCCCGCCAGCGCCGAATCCCGATAATCCATGTCGGGGCCGAACCGGAGCGGCGCGCGGAGGCCGGTTTGCGGGTCCCTGTGCCAATCCATCGGCGATTCGCGGTACGGCACGTTCAGCATCCGGTATTCCCCCCGCATATAGCGGTCCGCTTCCCGGATCACTTCCCGGACGGCCGATTCGTCGCCATCTCGCAGCTCCGGCAAGCGCCAGTCCCCCCGGCCGCGCCCGCGCGGAGACGAAGCGATCCAAACCGCGCGGCGGCGCCACATTTTTTTCTTCATGGCCCGCGCCGTTCGAGCGGCGATTTCGTCCGCCGACATCGCCCTCAGCCGGTTCCAATACCATGCGATTCCGCGCTCCACTATTCCGCCACCCCATTTCGGATAATAAAAGGGGTTTTTCCCGCCGGCGTCGTTTGCAAACGCTCCACCAGTTCAACCTCGACCCGCATCGTCCGGGGCAATTTGCGATAGGCGTTGCTGATGATCTGATCCCGGTCTTTTTCCGAAAAATGCTTCCCGGGAATCACCAGCAGCCGGACCGCCTCCCGCACGTCCTGAATCACCTGCATTTGGTTGATGTTCTCCACGCCCCTCGGGATATGGTTGATGCCGATCACACGCGCGCCGTCCGGCGCATAGATGAAATCGGTCACCCGGCCGATCACCCGGGAAAAGGGAAGCAGCCCGTAGCGAATCAACTCCCGTTCCGCCGTCCCCGCGCCCTTCGGCAATTGGATCAGATCGCCCGTCCGGTAGCGAACCAAAGGCATCGCCGCGTTCCACAGCGACGTCCCGACGATCTCGTAATAATCGAACGCTTCCTCCGTGTGCGCATATTCCAGTTCGACATGCGCGTACCCGGGCAGAAAATAATATTCGCCGTCCGCATAGCTGTAAGCAAAAGCGACGCGCTCCGCCTGGCCGTAATAGTCGATCACTTCGCAGCCAAGCCACCTCTCCGCTCTTTCCCGCGACAGGGAAGACAGAACGTTGGAGGAGGTCAGCACCAGCGGGACGGACGTTTTCCGGTCCAGCCGCTCCAGCAAACCGCACAAATAATCCAGCACATTCGGATACGCCATCATGCATTCCGGGGAGAAGGCTTCCAGTTCATTGAAAAAATGCTCCGCCGTATGAATCGACAAATGCACGCTGGAAAAAACCAGTTTTCGGCCTCCATGCGTATAGCGCCAAAAGGGGGGCGTCAAATCCGACGGATCTTTAATGTCGTCCCCCCGGAAAATCGCGGTTTTCATTTTGTGCGGCGGGCGCGCCTTGCTCGCCGTCAACGAATCGATGCACAACTGCTCGACCACCACGGAAAGCGGGGAGCGATACAGCTTCAAAGGCGTCCCCGTCGATCCGCTCGTAGCGGTCGGGAACGTCATCATGACCGGGGACTGCACGAAAGCCATCGGATCGTTCTGCACCTCCCGCTTCAGCAAATACGGCCACGCTTCGATCGAATCCGGCCTCGCCCCCGTTTGCCGCCCGTACCGGGTTTTTCCCGCCCGCTCCAGCACGATCCGCAGCCTCTCCGCCGTCCAGGCTTTGCGCTCTTCCAAGCCCATCCGCTTTAACGATTCGAAGATTTTGGAAATCCGGCGATAATACACCGGGTTTCTGCGAATGAATTCGTCCGACCAACGGATCGATTTCAGCTTGGCCGCATACTGCTTCAACAACGCCTGACTCAAAACAACCCCTCCTGCATCCGGGCTTCGTGTATGCGGATTTTCCCCGCTTGCTCCAGCCATCTCTGATTCCGCTCCCGCTTCAACTGAACGACTTCCTCCTCCAATTTTCGCCTGTCGGCCAGCGCGCGGACGCAGCCGGACGAAATCGACTCCGGGCGAAGCGAATCCACATAAACCGCCCCTTTATAAAACAAGCTTTTGAGCAGCGGCGTGTCCGAAATCACCATCGGCCGGCAAAACCCGACCGCTTCATTGGCCACGCTCAACTGGATATCGTCGCGGGTCGTCAGCCCCAGCACCAAATCCGCCCGCAGCAAACAGCGGTTGAATTCGGCTTTCGGCAAAAAGCCGGCGAGCGTCACATTCGCCGGAATGCCCTCCAGGCGGTGCACGCCCTGCGCCCGGGCCGCATTGCCCGTAATCACGAAGCGAATATCGGGGATCATGCAGGCGGCGGCGAACACGGATCGGATCGGCTCATCCGGGTCAAACGAGCAGGGATGCAAAACAAACGGCGACCGGCGATCCGCCCACACCGGCTCGGGTTCCCGCACTTCGATCCGCGGCCTTTTCTCCCCGGTCTGCGGCTCTCGCACCCCGGTTCGCGGCTCCTGCTCCTCGATTTGCGGCTCTCGCACCCCGGATCGCGGCCCCTGCTCCTCGATCTGCGGCTCTCGCACCTCAGTCTGCGGCCCCTGCTCCTCAGTCTGCGGCTCCTGCTCCTCGATCTGCGCCGGGCGCGTCTCCAGCACTTCCATTTTCAGCTTCCGAATGCCCGCCTTTTCCGCTTGCGCCGCCGCTTTCGCATTGTGCACGAGAATCCGGTCGCACCGGTTGAGCAAACGCAGCGCTCCGGGCATACGCAGCCATCTCCCGCTCAGCATGCTGTTGTGGCAATCGGCAACGATCGCGCACCGACGGCGCAGCAGCCATTTATACGCAAAGGCGATGTAGAGCAGCAGACTCGGGGCCAATTGAATCCAGACCACGTCCGGCCTTTTCCGCGCCAGCAGCCACAGCGTCAGCCCCATTTTCACGATATATTCGAAGGGCTTGAGCAGACGGTATTTAAAGGAAATCGCAATAAAATGCAGCTCGTATCCGAAAAAGTCCCTCATCGAATCCGGCCTGCGGATGTACGGCGTCCAGGCTACAAAGCATTGCTTCATCGTTCCTTGCCCTCTCCCTTGTTTGAGACTTTGGAAGCGTGATAAAAAACAGGCGATCCCGCGCCTGGACATGGGGCTCAATCACTGTTGCTCCAACCCGCATCCAATTCCTGCACCATTTTTTTTCACCACACTTTTAGGGGTCCAACAAATGCTGATCACCCAAATTAGAGTTAGAAGGGCGGGAGCAACTCCTATAGCTCCCGCTTCAAGCAATCCTGTGGCAATCACAAAGATTAACACCCAGTCCTGAAAGTAATCGGGAGATTGCACCATCTCCCTGAATTTCAGCACCAGGACCAAAACCACAAAAACCGTGCCTATTATTCCGGTGGTAACCAGGCTTTGAAGAAACATATTGTGGGCATGGGGCGCCGTCCAACCGCCCGCACTTTGATATCCGCTGGAAATGACAATTCGCGATGAACCATAACCATATCCGAGCAACGGCATTTCCCTGATTTTGTCCAAAGCCAGTTTCCAGATCAAAGTTCTGTCCGTGAAAGTATATATTTCTTCGATCGATCCGCTTCTGCTTAAACCTGTCAGTACCTGAACCACATTCAACTTGTTCAGGAAATTTACTACAAGAACGATCAGCATGACCGGAATCGCCATTATCCAAGACAATAAAGGCTTCCTCCTGAAAAAAACAAAGAAGCAGGCAATCAGTAAAGCCCCTATGGACGTGCGGCTGTCCGTGTATAACAAAGTAACCACGCCCAACAAAATAGGTAGTACGGACAGAAAGTGAATCCGTATAAATCTGTACATCAGAAGGCAAAACATCGAACCAACAAAAATAGCAGTAACCCTGCCCAGATTATTTGCATGGGATGCCAGACCGCTCATCCTGTATATGACGCCGTCAGGCGTCCAGAAAATAGAGCCTCCCAAATCAGGAAACCACCAATAGACCCCCCATGAAACGACGATGAAAACAAATAAAGCCACAGCTAGGGTCACGAGAACCTGACGTTGTGAAAGATGAACCATTATGGCGGGGACAAACAACGCAATGGACGCAAATATGAACCCGTTGCCCAATGTGTATGTTGGCGTAACCGAATAAACCGATGTAGCCAAAGTCCAAATGGCAAAAACAAAAATCCAGCAGTAAGGTGATTTAAAGATGAAACGATGGGTGTTTGGAAGTTGGGCAACACCAATTAGAAAAGCCCCAAGCCAAATGATCATTTTAAGAATCGTCTGGCCATCTATACTGATATCCTCATATTCCCTTGCCCGGAATGAGGCATCTATGAAAAAAACGGATAGCCCGAAGTAAATCTCCAAAGCCCATGCCTTACCCTGAACCGCAGCAAATAAAATGATCAGGTAAGCGGCGCCTGCCATTATAACAAGGATCAGCTC
>CAYYCV010000149.1:0-11489 GCA_964470405.1 uncultured Caryophanales bacterium | reverse complement strand
ACTTTAGAGAAGGGGCGCCCTTTCGTCATCGAACGATGACTTTTGGGACAGCCCCATTTTCAACAATCGGTTGCGGGGAAAGTCTTGGTATAAAGCAATCCTTTCAGACTGATGGATCCTCCGCTGTTTTTAATTTTCAGCAGCGAACCTGTCAGCTCCGTCCCCCCTCAATAGCGCTTCTCAATTCAATGTGATTCCAATCCCAAATTTCGACAGGTTCCACCAACGGTTGAAAGGCTTTGATTCCGTGGCGCCGATTACGAAGAAGATATTGTTTGATATCCTCATTCAAACCGGGCACGGCCCGTGTACAAGTGACCACCTTTCTCCCGATTTCAATTTCCGCGACGGTATACGTCCCTTGTTGAATCAATTGGTCGATCACTTCGCCGGAAGGGCCAATCATGCCCGTATAAGTGACCTCCGCTTCGATCGGAGACGAATTCACATGGCAGGGCGCTACGAATACGGAATTGTCAATCGCCCGGGCCTTTAACTTGATCTCCCATTGATTTTTCAAGGTGTCTCCCTTTAGCGGGTACAAAATCAATTCTGCTCCCTGCAAGGCAAGGCAACGCGCCGCTTCGGCAAAATAATTATCAAAGCAAATCATTATTCCGATACGGCCGAAGTCCAAATCGAATACCGGAAAGTGCACACCCGGGGTAATCCCTCTCCGTTCTTCGTTAATTGTAATTAGCACTTTACGGTATTTGCCGACTTCCCGTCCGGACCGATCTAAAATATAGGAGGTATTGTAAACCCTCCCTTCCCCATCTACCTCGTAATCCCATGGTACAACATAGGCATTGTATTTTCTCGCCAACTCGGAACAACGCCGCCTAAAATCCGCCGCATATTTCTGCGCAAGTTCTTTTGCAGGCGTTTGTTTCAAGCTCTTGTATTGAGCCCCTTCCGGCATAAACACCAGATCGGCGCCTTCTTGCAAACATTTCTCGCAAAGCTCCAGCATTTCATCCAGGCATTGCCCCGCTGTCCAATGATAATTGGCGCTTACTTGAATCAAGCCGATCCTCGCTTTTCTCACCGGTTTATTCTCCACCTTCAGCCCTCCGAAATTCAAATTTCCGATAAATGGACGACCCGATTGTCTTTCATCGATTCATAACAGCTATCGATCACCCGCATGACCCCCAGTATTTCCTCCCCGGAAGCGATCGGGCGGCGCGATTGCAACACCGCATGGACGAATTCTTCAAGCTGCCGCTCAAAGTTCGTGACGCCCTTCGCTTGCTGACAGTCCATCTTCTCACCGTTCCAAAACAGTTCATCTTCGTCGTGCAATCTAAGCATTCCTTTGGAGCCGATGACATACCGCTCATAAATGCTGTTGTTCGTAGACCAGATTCGTTTCCCGGATTGACTCTCATCGTCTGTCGGTTGACTGCCGGCATTGAAAGACATGAGAACGTTGGCCATTCGATCCCCGCTGAATTTGAGGGAGATGGCAACTTCGTCTTCTCCCTCCCAATTCGCATTGTGCGAATACCCCTGAGCGTATACCGTCTCAGGAAGCTCCCCGTACGCCCACAACACATAATCAAGAATATGGCTGCCCCACAGCGGAATGATAAATCCTCCAATGTGGCGGTTGTCCCGCCACCAGTCAGCCGCCGGTTGATGCATGTGCGCCAGCAACAGTGCATTGATGTTGATCAAATCCCCTATCCTTCCCTCGCGGATGAAGCGGATGGACTCTTGGACGGGGGCGTAGAAACGGCGGCTTTGCCCAATCATAAGCACCGACCCGGCGGCGGCCGCGGCGGCAGCCATTTGTTGCGCTTCAGCATAATGGAGCGCCATGGGCTTTTCAACCAGCACGTGCTTGGATGCCCGCAGGGCGGCTATCGAATAGCCTGCATGCAAGTGATGCGGCAACAGCAGCAAGAAGGCATCGATAGACGGATCGCGCAGCGCGTCGTCATAGGACGAATAGACCGCGGCGCCCGGCCAATTCACAGCCTCTGTGCGCGCCTTGCTCTCATCTCGGGATACCAAAGCGGCCAGTTCGACTTTCCCGGCCTCTGAAAGTTTGCGAATAGCCGGGAGATGCGATTTCGACACCCGACCCAGCCCGACGACGGCCAATCTTAACTTTCTCATCGTTCCCCTCCGTTCCAAAGTCGCTTGGCATATTGCAAATCGGAAACAACGAATCGATCCGCCTTGTGCTGTTCTTCATATTGCGCCGTCAAACAAATCACGCCGCTGTAATTCCTTTGCCGCAAATAATGAACAATGCGCGGCCAGGAAGCAAGACCTTGAGCGCCGGTAGTGAAATGTCGCTTCCATTCGGCGTGATCCGCTTCCGGCCCATTGGTGCGCATGTAAAACGCATTTTTAAGATTGACCATACACAAGTGCTCCCACACTATATCAAGGCCGAATTCCGGCTGCTGTCCGGCCAGCGCATCATGCGCCGCATCCCACACCGCGCCGATCAAGCGCGGATCGAAAGATTCCAGCAGGTGCCGCAGCCCCATAGAATCAACGATGCAATCGCCGTGGTGCTGCTGGATGCCGACCCGGATCCCGTACCGTTGACAAAGAGGCGCCAGTTGCTCCAATTGCCGTTTGAAACGGCTCTCCGAAACGAGATATCCTTGCCGCACATCGATATCCGCCATCACTCTGATTAAAGGTATGCCCGCCTCCGCACATGCGGAGAAAATCCGCTCATCGGTGGAGCTGGCCACACTGAACACCTTGACTCCGTATTCAGCCAGTCCGGCAACCAATTCCGGCAAACCTTGATCCGCATTCCGCGGTTCAACCTGATATCCTTCCCGCAGCGGAAATTCAATCCCGTCGAACCCGAATTCGCGAACCATCGCACCCAATTCATCTATCGTTTCCGTACGCCAAGGCTTCGTAAATACGGAAAAAGCGATTTCTGCTCCCATGCCGCACCCCTTCCATCCTTTATCTAAGCTGTGACTTCGCAATCAACCATCACATGAATCGTTTCGCCTTTATGTTCGTTTCGCAAACGGAATGCGCGCTCCACTTCGACGAGTGAAACGACATGGGTAATCATTTCCTCCGTATTGACTAATCCGTCCAACACAAGCTGCAAGCCCTGGTCAAAAAAACGGCGGTTGTCGATATCCCTCTTTGGCTCGGTCGAGTAAAGGTCGAGGCGTTTTTTGTGCACCTTGAAAAAATCGATGGGCGTATGACACGTACCAATGCACCCATACATGACGATACGCCCGTTTTGCGCCGCCGCATCGATCGCATCGACCATCCCGTCGCCCTCCAGCAGACACGGGATCACAACATCGAATCCGTCGGGAAAATCATCCCGGACACACTCCATCGTACGCGCATCCTTATTCGGCAATTTGTACGTATGGGTTGCACCATATTTCCGGGCCAATGCCAGCTTTTCATCGAACAAATCAGTGACAGCAAGGTTGCGCGGGCTGAATAGGCTGATCACCTGCGTCATGACCAGCCCGCTGACTCCTTGACCCATGATCAGCACGTTCTTGTGCGGGGAAATATCCCCAAGCTCAGCAGCATGAATGATGCCAGGCAGCACCTCAATGAGGGACCCCTCGATCAAAGGCAGCGTTCCGGGCAATACTTTGATCGAGAAAGGGCTGCAGCATATATATTCAGCGAAAGCGCCCCACACATACCGCAAGGCCACATGATCCCCTTCATGCAAACCGGTAACATTCGCGCCAACTTTGTCCACATAACCGGCCACCTCATGTCCGAGGCGAGTCGGAAAGGAGAGGTATTCGGGCTCGCGCGCTCCACGGAAAACTTCCACATCGCTGCCGCAAATACCGACCCATTTGACCTTGACCCGCACCTCCCCTTCCTTCGGTTCGGGAATTGAAGCTCGTTTGACGCTGATCCCCCCGATACGATCCATCACTGCGCATATTTGAGTGCCCGGCCCAGCATGATCGGCTAATTCCATTGGCGGGACAGTCATTCTCCGTACCATTTCCGCGTTCCTCCCTCTATTTATTCCATCCAACCATGCGATGGCCGCAAACTCGTTAATGCTCCATTATTTGAACTGGTCGTACAATTGATTGGCTTCCTCCTCCAACTGCGACCCGCCGGAAGCATTCCATTTCTTTACGAAATCATCGAATGCGTCTACCGGCTTGTCCCCACGAACAATAGCCGCATAGGTCTCGACTTTCAGCTTCATCAGTTCCTCCCAGTATTTACCCGACGATGGCAGCGCGTCCGGTTTGCCCAATAGATCAAACATCGGATCGTTATTCGCCTGGTACAGGTTCAAAAGTTTTTTATTCCAATACTTGCCGACCAACTCGGGGCCAATTTGACCGGTAAAAATATTGGTTATGCCTTCCGGCGATGAAAACCCGGCGTTTTCCCGTTCCTTGCGAACATCATAGGGGGGCAACCGTTTCATCCCTCCTTCGATCCCTTTTGCCGGGTCGTTGAACTCCCAATGTTTACCTTGTTCTCCCCAGCCGAGATTCAGAAAATATTGCTCCTTGAATAATGTTTGTTCGAAGATATCCAGTATTTTCTTCACTTTCTCAGGCTGATCGGCCATATGGCGTCCAAATGCGAAGATATTCTCCGCAGTGCCCCACGCCCAAGCGCCTCTGCCGCCCGGCCCCTCAGGTGAACGTGACAGTGTAATTTCACCCTCCGGATTGGTTTTCAGGATAGCGCTTAATTGGGAAGCGGGATCGGATGCATCGGCATCAAGCGGATAGGTCGTGTCCAGATAGGCATACTTCCCGGCCACATATTTCGAGCCCAAGTCTTTGCCGGTAATGAACTCCGGATCAATGTATCCTTTCGCATACCAATCGGCCAACAATGCCAAAGCAGCCTTCGCTTCCGGTTGAACGGCGCCGTTGACCACCTTCCCGTCTTTCTCCATCCACTGGCCGGGCATGACTCCAAATGCTCCGAATATCGTATGAAAAGCTTCATAACTTTTGGTTCCATCGGTGCTCATACCGTAAACACCGATCTTCCTCAGCGCCTCGAACGCTTCCGCATATTGTTCGATTGTGTCCGGCACCGTGTCAATCCCCGCTTTCCGCAGCAAATCTGTTCTCCACGAAGATTGCTGGATAAACTGGCGGGAGTAGTTCCACGTCGGAAATCCATAGTTTTTGCCTTGATAATCGGAGAATATCCAGCCCTTTGGAGCAAACTCATCAATCGTCTTTTTCAGCGTTGGGGCGTATTGAGCGACGGTATCTACCGGAAGTTCCATCAACATGCCCTGGCTGGCAAACTTGCGCAGGGCCGCAGGGTCCCGGATATACATAATATCGGGAATATCGCCTCCACCGAGAATGAGTTGCTGTTTTTGCACGAAGTCTCCCCATGCGATGGGATACATCTCTATCTGCACGTTGAAGTTTCCCTCGATATAACGTTCGGGGTACGTATCCCTGACTACAATTTCCGGTACGTTCATCCACTTGATTTGCATCGGCTCAGACCGTTTTCCGTCTTTGACGGACTGGTCGACGGCACCCGAATTTGCCCCGTCCTTGGCAGATTCATTCTCATTCGCGCAACCCGCCATCAGCAAAACGAGCAAAACAAATCCCGCGGCAAAGATATATTTCCATCTGAAAATATGATGTTTATTCAACATTTAAGCCCCTCCTCATATTCTTGGTTCAAGATTTAACCGAACCGAGCATGATGCCTTTAGCGAAATATTTCTGTAGAAAAGGATACGTTAGAATGATCGGAAGCGATACGAAGACCAGCATGGCCGACATCAGTGTCGCCGGATTATACAGCGCCGGATCCTTATCCATTTCTCTCAGCAAGAAATTCGACTGCTCCAGGATGGTCCTGCGCAGAAACGATTGAAGCACATCCTGCTGCGGCTCGTTGATATAAAGCACGGCATCGAACCATGAATTCCAATGACCGACAGCGCTCCACAGGGCAATGACTGCTAAAACCGGAAGCGATAAGGGCAATATGATTCCCCACAGGATCCTCCATTCCCCCGCCCCATCGATTCTCGCCGACTCGAGCAAATCTTCATGGATGGCCAGAATATAATTGCGCATCACAATAATGTAGAACGCACTGACAGCGGACGGGATGATCAGCGCCCACAAGGTATTGATCATACCCAACTGCTTGACCAGCAAATAGGTCGGAACCATTCCGCCGTTAAAGAGCATGCTGAATACCAGAATCCCTATCAATGCTTTTCGGTGCGGGAATGACCGTCTGGACAGCGGGTAGGCCATCGTGACAGTGAAAAAAAGCATGATGCCCGTGCCGAGAAGCGTCCGGACAACCGTGTTGATGTAGGCGCGATAAATGAGCGGGTGTTCTATGACCTGCTTATAGGAATCCAGCGTGACCTCCGTAGGGAAAAAGTGCAGGCCAAACTGCATGGCTGTACGGGGCGTGCTTACGGATATCGTCAAAGTGTACAGAAACGGATACAGGGTCAACAATCCGAACAGCACCAGCAGGGCGATATTTGCACTGTCGAACACCGCTTCAGCCTTCGTGCGCCGCGTTATTCCCATCTCACCACAACCCCTGTTCTTTGTCATACAATTTCACCAATTTGTTCGCAAGCAAAACAAGAAGCAATCCAATGACCGATGAGAATAAGCCTGCGGCGGTAGCCAACTCATAATCCATGGACAGCAGTCTCCTCAGCACGTAGGAGTCCAGAATATCCCCGACATGCAGCGTGACGGATGTTGTCAGATTATAAATCTGGTCAAAGCCCACACTGAGAAAATTGCCGATGGACAGGAGCAGCATGATCGTAATCGTCGGCATAAGAGATGGGAGCGTAATGTGAAACATCTGCCGCCATCTCCCTGCCCCATCCGCGATCGCCGCCTCATATAACGTCGGATCAATGGCGGAAAGCGCGGCGAAATATACGATCGATCCCCACCCGGCCGTGGCCCATATATCCGTCACGACCAGCACGGCATAGAACGAGCCCGGCTCAATCAGCAAGTTCGTCTTGGTCAAACCCAACGCACCGACAATCTGGTTGAGCGGGCCGTCCAGACTGAAGAAGGTGAACAAGATCCCGGCCAATATAACCCACGAGAAAAAATGCGGTAAATACGTGAGGGTCTGCACCAAGGATCTAAGGCGCCGTCTCCGCACCTCATTCAGCAAGAGCGCCAAAACGATCGGAGCAGGAAACGCAAACATGTATTTCAATAGCGCGATAATGATCGTATTGCGCAGTGCATTGGTAAATCCTATCCCGTTGAACAACCGTTCGAAGTGGGTGAACCCCGCCCACGGGCTGTCCCAAACCCCATCCAAAATCCGGTAATCCTTAAATGCCACTAAAATCCCGTAAATCGGCACATATTTGAATAGCAGCAGCAACGCAAAGCCAGGGATAAACATCAGGATTAAAGCCTTGTTTCTCCAATAGGACGAAAGCAGCCGGATAATTTCAATCGCCCCCTCTGACGCAGGATCGTACATATTGAATATCTTCGGCAATATACTGCTCCGTCTGGGCATTATCCGTATATTCCGCTGTCAGGCACACGACTCCGTCATATCGCTGCTTATTTAAATACCCGACGATCCGCGGCCAGGATGCAAGCCCGCGACGGCCCGTTGTCATGAAGTGTTCCCATTCCGCCGCTTTCTCTTCCAACCCATTCGTACGCTTCCAGCAAGCATTCTTCAGATTAACCATCCCGATGTGCGGCCAAACGATATTTAACGCAAACTCCTCGTTTTCCCCATGCAGAGCGTTGTGCGCCGCGTCCCATATTGCGCAAATGTGCCGCGGATCGAACGACTGCAATAATTGGCGCAGCCCTGAAGCGTTTTGCGGAACGAACGAACCGCAATGGTTTTGCACACCCACCGCCACGCCATATTTCTCCGCAAGCGGACGCAAACGGTTCAAATCATCGATGGCCTCTTTTTCCGCTTCACGATACGCACGCCCGTTCACCCGGTACATCACGCGAATCATTGGAATCCCGCATTCGGCGCATGCTGTGAACATGGATTCTTCCGCAGGGCCGGCCACACTGAACACAGACAGCCCGTTCCCGGCAAACTCGCGCACTGCTTGAGGCAGCGCGGTTCGAAAGTTATCAGGATGGATCTGAAACCCGGGCCGAATGGGCAGTTCCACCCCGTCAAATCCCAGATTACTCACAAAACGGGCTAATTGCGGCAAAGGCACATCTTTCCACGGTTTGGTAAATAACGATAAGCGAATCGACATATACTCTCTTCCCCTCAGGTCATGAATGCCAACTGCTGGCGTGTGATGGCGAAGCGTTCCGGTTGACCCTGGCTGAAACGGACGATATCCTCGACCATATACTCGCCAATGCGCCGCTTCGAATCTTGGTTAACGCCAGCCAAATGAGGCCGCAGGATGACGCCCGAAAGTTTCCGAAGCTCGCTTGTTTCCGGCAACGGCTCTGTTTCATAGACATCCAGAGCGGCACGAATGCGCCCGGAACGCAGCTCCTTAACCAAAGCCTGTTCATCCATCACGCTTCCACGCGAGGTATTGATCAGGAGCGCGCCGTCGGGCAACAGCTTCAACTGTTCCTGACCAATCATCCGATAGGTTTCCGGCACTTTCGGGAGATGCAACGAAATGATTTCACTGCTGGCAAGCACCTGCTCAAGCGATGCCAATCGGACCCCCATCGAAGCTGCATGGGCTTTCTTAACATGCGGGTCATATGCGGTTATCTTCGAACCAAACGGCTGCAACAATTTCACCAGTTCGTAAGCGGTTGCACCAAACCCGATCAATCCGATTTGTTTTCCGCGTAATTCTCTCACCTCCATTTCGTCCGGTCTCCATCCGCCTGAATGCATGACAGCATCGATGCCGATCACATGATGGAGCGATGCGAGAATCAAAGCTAACGCACTCTCGGCTACCGATACCGCAATCGCATGTCCCCCACTCAGCACATGGATGCCTCGATCATACGCATCGACTGCAATATACGGCTTTACTGCTCCCGCCATATGAACAAAAAGCTTTAATTGGCCGGCCGCCTCCAGCATTTCTTTGGTAAGGGGTCGGCTTCCCCATGAGGAGACGCACACTTCCGCGGAAGCGAGTTGTTCCTGAAGTTCTTCGTTTGTCCATTGACGATCGTATGGATTACAATTCACATCCCCCACTTCCTCAAGCAATTTCATCAGACGTCCATCGATAAATTGTGCAATCTGATTTCGTGGCAATTGCACCACAATGCGTAAGCTCATTTCATGCCACTCCTTTTCTCTTAACACTTTTATTCTAGTGGCCCCCTTCCCAATAATCCATATCGCAAACAAAGCTACTTTTATCCAATCCTCATGTACTGTAGCTGAATTCTGCCCATGTGCTATAATAAAAGCTGTCTAATGTTGTCCACATACGAGGAGGGAATACAATGGAAGCGTGGCCAAGAGACCCTCAAATGAATCTTTTATGGACCGCTCGGATGGATTATCGTCAAGGAAGATGGATTAAATTGCATCGTCATACCGTATACTACCAATTGCTAATCATGCTGTCCGGTCAGGGAGAACTCCATTTCGGGGAAAACGCGGTGCAGATGCAGCCCGGCAACTACTATTTCATTCGCAGACATCGGGAACACTCTTTTCTATACAAGACCGACTCCACGACATTGGACTTTAAATTTAACGTATCCGACAAGAAACTTGCCGCATTGATTGACAATCATCCCATTTGCGCCCCTTGCGCTGAAGAAGAAATGGCCAATCTGAAGTCCTGTTTCAGACTATCTTTAACGAATTTGCGCAATCCGGAGCCCATATTGCCGGGCTTGATAGATACGATGTTCAAAGCCATTCTGCTCACGATGGTCAGGATCCAAAAAAGGCCTCCCAACGGTTTGCACACTCCATCCATTTCCGGACATGCAGACTTTCCGATCGCCCGCTACATTCAAGATCATCATGCCGAGCCGCTCACTGTCTCTGTACTGGCGAAGCAATTCAACTTCCATCCCCATTATTTGATCAAACTATTCAAAGATAAAACAGGACTAACCCCCAACCGCTTCTTACAGTTGGTTCGATTGAATAAAGCCCGGGAATTGCTCGAATTCAGTTCATTATCCGTAGAGCAAATCGCCGAATCGGTCGGCTGGAGCTTACCTTACTTCAGCAAAATATTCCAAACCCATGAGCGCATTTCACCCAGCCGTTTCCGCCAATTTACCCGCACCGCAATAGGGACGGATATTGTACTGGAACAAGATTTTCAGCATTGAGAAGAAATCTTCGGACATATTCATAAATGCCGGATGTATCTATCGAGAAAACAACGTATTTATAAACAAAAAAAATCAGCATCCCAGGATGGGCCAAGCCCATCCGGGATGCTGATTTATTCAAATCTTAGTACCCGTAAACCCTCCACGACTCGATTCCGGTCGATGTGGTCGATTTCGCCGTGATGTTCAGGCGAATTCGGCTCGTCGATACCGGCGTGAAGGTGGTCGTGTTGTACTGGTTGGCCGCCACTCCGAGGCCCGACGGATTGCCCACATTCGCCCAGGCGCTGCCGTTCCAGTATTGAATCGTGTACGACGCCGGCAAGTCGATCCCCTGATCGTCGTCAAACCAATACACAGCCGTGCTCGACAACGTGTAGTTTTGACCGAAGTCGTATTCCACCCACTGCGTCGTGCCCGGGTTGTCCCAGTTGCCGTACACGTCATGGCCTCTGTCGTTGGAACTCGTTGGGGTGTACCCGTCGTTCAATCCATCCAGGCTTTCCCAATCGGAAACGAAGGAGGTGGACGCCGTGCCCTGCGGCGCCACGTCGGTCGGCGTACCGCCGCCGCCACCGCTGGCCAGGTCGCTGATCTCCGATGCGCTCAGCGCCCGGCTGTAAATCACGAAATCGTCTACCGCGCCATCCAGGTACGGATCGGACCATTGCGATTTGCCGATGTAGTTCAGGTTCGTGCTGCCCAGGCTCGACGGATGAAGCGTCATGCTCGAATTGCTCGCTACGGGCGACCCATTCACATAGAGGGTTCCGGTATTCCCCGAGAGCGTGACAGCCACATGCGTCCATGTGCCTGTCGGCAACGCCGATGAATAGTTCAATTGCTGCTCCGATCCGTTGCCGCTGGTCGTGATGGCATATCGCAAGCCCGCTCCTCCGGCTCTTGGGGCCAGGAACATGTAGTTGCTGGTGCTGGTGCCGAAGTCGAATATTCTGGCCCAGTCGCTCAATGCATCCACCTTCACCCATGTGGCGATCGTGAAGTTATTGACACTGCTCAGAATGCCGGAAGGCAAGCTGGCATAACCGCTGCTGCCATTCAGGTTCAGCGCGTTGCCGCTATGCCCGGCAACCCATGAAGTTGTCCCGCTGAGTGTGGCGTTGTTGCCATTACCCGAAGCATCGGCTGCCGACGTTCCGCTGGTTTCATTGAAATGATAGTTTACGATCACATTCGGTGCCGGCGTTCCCGTTG
>CAYYCV010000148.1:0-11531 GCA_964470405.1 uncultured Caryophanales bacterium | reverse complement strand
CCCCGGCCGCCGGCGATTCCGCCGGGCGGTCCCATCAGACGATCCGTTCCAGGTAAACGGCCCGCTCCTTGCTTAAATCCACGCAGGCCCCATTCACTTCCACCAGCGGGTTGACCGGATCGTCGGGACTGACCGCGACAATCCTTCCTTCCGTTCCATCGGACAGGACCACGCGATTGCCGATCATCATGTCCATAATCCGCTTCGAAAAGCGAAGGGTCGCCGTCGGCTCAAGCGAGCCGTAGGCGTGCTGCGACATGCCCCGAAGCACGCTGTAAAACGGGGCGGGCTCCTTGTAGGATCGCCTGGAAATCATCGCGTGAAAAACGTCGGCGACCGCGACGATTTTGCTGAACAGGTCGATCTGGTTCCCCTTTAATCCGTAAGGGTAGCCGCTGCCGTCCTCACGCTCGTGATGCTGGAGCGTCACAAGCGCCTGCCTTTTTGAAATCCTCGGCGCGCCGCGCATGATCCCAAAGCCGATATTCGTATGGCTTTTCATTTGGGCAAACTCCTCGGCGGTCAGCTTGCCCGGCTTGTTTATAATATCGCCGCGAATTCGGGCCTTGCCGATATCGTGCAGGAACGCCGCCGCGGTCAACTCCGTCAGCCCGTCCGGATCCAGAATCATATCCTTGCCGATCAGGCCGGCAAGCAGCGCCACTCCGATGCTGTGCCTGTATGTATATTCGTCGTGCCGCTCCAAGTGAGCCAACGCGTCTTTCAAACTCGGATTCCCGCTCAAATCAACGATCATCGACACGATGTTCTCGCGCACGTCCGCATACGGAATCCGGCGGAAATCATTCGCTTTTTCCAACACTCCCTCGATTTCTTCAATCGCGGCGTTGACATGCAAAACGACCGACGCGCGCCCCCTCTCAACCCGTGTGCGTATGCTGCTCACCGCCTTCGCCCGCCCGCCGCATCATGCTCTCGCGGTCGAATACCGCCTCTTCGACCGGCTCCAAAATATCCAGACTATATCGGTCAATCATGATTCGACCTTCGAACATTTTCTTCACCGCGATTTTCCTCGCGGCTTTCAGCACGGTCCCGACCCCCGTGGTGCTGCCGACATACTTGGCGGAGATCGCATCGCCCGCTTCGAGCCGGGAGCCCCGGCACACGGCGTTGTCCATGTCGAACGCGATGCTCCCGCCCGAATAAAGATCGCTTTGGATAACCCCTTCCTTTTTTATGAGAATATCGCCGCTCGATTTTAAGGTGGAATTCTGGCATTGCGTGATGTGGATTTGCGCCTGCTCTTCCGTGCCGGATGCGGCCTGCGTGAACAGGTTGTTCAAAACGCGCACGAAATGCTCCATTTTCGAAACCGTCATCACTTCGACAACGGCGGACCGTTCCAGAAATATTCTTAAATAACGGTAAAGCAGCCGCAGCTCCTCTTTATCGTAAAACGGCATGTCCGAAACGATGCCGAGCAATTCCTTCACGGCATTTTCCGCTTTCGGGTACCTGCTCGCCATAATCAACGCAAGCACCTGGCCGTACCGCGCCTGAATGCGTCTCCGGTCTGTCTCATACAGCAGCACGTTGGCGCACTCCATCACGTTTTCGAACATATCGATCAGCGGCCGCAAGCAATGATGCAGTTTGTTGTGCCGCGCCCCGAAATAACCCGCATGCAACTTGCTGCCCAGCACATTGCCCTGAACGGCGATGCTGCCGGTGGCGGTCAGGACGGCGTTAAAAACGCTGCCCTGAACATAGATGTTTCCGAGAGATTCGATGACCAAATGGTCCATGACATCGCCATATACCACGACATCGCCGGAAAAAATAATATTGCCCGTTTGCAAATCGACATTCCCCGGAACGCAAAATGCCGTGTTGATATCAAAATACTTGACCCGATGGCCGGAAACCCGCGGCCTTCCCTCCTCGTCCGCGATCACAAGGCCCTCCGGCGTAATGACCACATGGCCCCTTCCCTCGATGGGAATATCCTCGACCGGATCGGGGAACAGCGCGTTGCCGTATACGTCATACCCCATCCGCCCTTCCACCGGCGGTATTTTCCTCGCGATCACATCTCCCTTTTGGACGGAAGGGATTCTCATGTGGTTTTTGTAGTCGATCAATCCTCCCGCTTCCATGAACAAGCTCTCGATTTTCTCGGAGAAAAACAGCTCCAATCGAGCGTCCTGTCCCTGAACGGGCGCTTTGCCTTTCGCGATGGTTACGGGCCGGGAAGACGGCCGGAGGATTTCGGTCTGAATCGCCGCGGCGTCCAGATTCATCTTGATGTTCCTGTTTTCAACCGCCGCAAGAACATGCTGCGCATTTGCCGTCTCCGCCAGACCGGCCGGGTCCTTCCCGGCATCGGGTTTGCGATAAACCGTCAGCCACGCCTCCAGCTTGTTTTCCGAAACGGTAATCTCAAACGGGGGCTTTTCGGCAAGCTTCGTTGCGCCGGCCCCTTCTTGCCTGTCTTCACCCTGCAAACCTTGCAAACCTTCGCATTGAGAACGGGAATCCTGGTCCGACACAGCCACACCACACCTCTCAATATCAAGCTTGATTCTATCGTCCCAACTTTCGGCTTTATTGAATATCCCTGAGATATCCTATTTTCCGCCGGGCCTTTGAATAGGACCACCTTCTTATTTAAAAAAACAAGCCCCCTTCCGCAAACCGGCGGAACAAGGCTTTTCCCGAAAGCTAGCCGTTTTTCATTTTTTGCTGATAAAAGTAGGCCATCACTCCGGCGCGATCGTTGATTTCCAGCTTCTTAAATATTTTGGTGATGTGATTTTTGACCGTGTGCTCGCTAATAAACAGCTTTGTCGCAATTTGCTTGTTGTTTAAACCTTGCACAATCCAATTGAGCACTTCCTGTTCCCTTCCCGATAATCCTTCGATCTCGAAATGAATCTGGTCTTTGATTGACACCCTTTGATCCAGCACCTGATTTCTGGCAACGAAAGAATTGAATTTTTTGCCCAGGGCCGGGTCAACGCCATAATGGCTGCCGGCGTATATTTTCCCGGCGTTCCTCATGTAGTCGGACGCCAACTTGAGGACCTGGCCCCCCAGCGTATAGCTCTGCCCATCCAGGGCGGTCTCCTTCGCCGCGCAATAGTCCAAGTTGGAATAGTCCTGTATGATCCGGCAAATCCCGGCGTTCTGCCCGAGAATGCCGCTCAGGGTGTCGGGGTGATACGGGCTCAGCAAACAGGCGTGCCCGATTTCCGTTTTATCGGATGGCGGCGCCTCCAAAAATTCCAAAAACGATACCGCCATCTTCCTCAGATCCCTGGCAAATTCATAGGCGGCCGGGTCCCATTGCCTGATCGCCTCATGCAAATAGACGACGCCCTGCTCCGCTTCGTTGCGGCTTTGGCTCGACTGGCGGATCGCCATGGCCCCAATGGTCGCAAGGGTGGCGAGAAAAGAGGTCGAATGATCGTCGTTCGGGTTGACGGAGACGCTCAATACCCCGTAGAACTTTTGGTTCACCATCGGCATTTCAACGACTCCCGGCCCCCACTCCAACTGACGAAGCTCCGGACGGCCCGATTCCAATCCCCCTTTGCCTTTCAGCCATTTTTCGCGGTATTCGCACAAAAGCAGCCTGCCGTACGCTTCGCTTTGCTCCGTTGTAAGCCCCCTGGACAATATGCGCATCTCATCCGGATTGGCATCGAGGTCGAACAACGTCATCGCGGCAAAGCTCCATTGCGTGATATTCAAACTCATATCCACCAGCATCATGGCGATCTTGTGAACATCCTGCATGCGGGGAATCAACTGAAAAATTTCAATCACGGCGTTCAAACGTTGAATCTGCTGAATCGCGTTGTTATGCAAATCGTGTTGGGTCAGACAGACGCGAATCATATTCGCAAAAATTTTTCCAAGGTCGAAGGTTAGCGAACCGATCCTGTCGGTCAGGCAGCTTCCCCCGAACAAAACGCCGATCACTTCGCTGTTTTCCATCACGGGAAAACACACCAGCGCGCGCAGTTGAATATGCTCCCTTCTGAAAATGCTCCCTCGCAGATCGTTTCTGATCTTATTCCAGCAGTTCGGGACTCCGGTGGACATCACATGGCCCAAAAAGCCTTCCCCCACGTGAAAGCTCGACCCGATCAAAGAATGATAGGCCGGCTCTCCGAATACTTGAACCACGGTGCATTCGCCGTCGGTTCTTTCGGCAAATCCGACGAATTCAAGGTCCGGCTGGATGTTCATAAATTGCTGTATCATACTGGAAAACGCATACTCGTTGCCGACTGATTCCGACGCCTTATGGATGCTTTCGAGCACCTGCTTGTTCATTCTCTCTTTTTGGTCGCATTCCAGCAACGCGCCTACGACATCGGACAACACCTTGATTTTTTCAATGATGCGCTTCCGCTCCGCGGCCGTTGTTTCCTGAGCTTCGTCCAGGACCGATTTCCATTTTTCCGCATCCTCCATGTTGGACTCCAGAAACTCATGCAGCGACGGACGCAGCTCCTTGTCGATCAATACGCCGGCCCAAACGTAGTACGCAACCTTCCCCATCGCTCGAACGGGCGAAAGAATCACCTTGAATCCAAGATACGTATCCAACACGTTCACTTCAACCATTTTCGGGATCCACTCGTTGAAGCAGGCTATTTCCTCTCTCACCATTCTGGCGATATCGCTCGCCTGGGAAGGGTGCGTCACCGAATTTCCATCGGGATCGATCAATACCAAGGTGAGATTACACTGGGATGCAACCGCATCCTGCACGTGTTGGATGCGCTCCAAACCCCCGACCATCAATCGCCCAACTTATCAGCAAATAGTATAATAAAATGGTCCGCGCCGCGAACCCCCGGCGGGCGGACTCCCGATGTCACTGCAATTGGCATAGCGATTCTCCTCAGTTCTATGTTGTGGTTAGGTTTTCTTTGCGGGGATGGTTTTCGCTACAAAAAGCCATCCCACCCGGGAATACCGGGTGTCCGATGGCCGGTTCCAACCGCCTAGCGCTTTAACAGGCTGAGGCCGTAACGATGAAAACCCGAAACATTCGCCTGCTGGCTGTCATCGAGCACCTGAATATCCTTCTCCCATTCCAAAAAATATTTGGACAGCGGTTTGGCGCCGCCGCCCGTTAAATAAATCGCGTCAAACTTCGTACGATTGGGCCACATTTGCTGGATGAAATTCAGGATGTCCTCCGCCAATTCACGAAATGCGATATGCCGGCATTCCGTAATATCGATCAAATTGGCGCGATTGCTTATTTTATACGTATTGATATCAATTTCCGGACGGAGCAAATGCTGCTCCACCATTTGGGGCGAGACGATCGCATTCGGATTCATCCGGTTGATATAATTGGCGATTTTCTTATAGGCGTCGAATATCCCCGACTGGATGGTGGCGATATCGTCGCCTTGCCGCTTCAGGCCCTTGACCCCGTCGATATCCGTTGTGCCGCTTCCAATGTCGATGACGCCCACGTAATTCTCCTCGAATTGCCGGTTGACCACATGCCCGCTCTCGTTGAAATACAGGTTGAAAATCGTTCCCATCGGCTGCGGCAAAATCGTCACTTGATTCACTTGAACCGTTTTGGTTTGTCCGTTGACGGACAAAACGTGTCGGCCGTTGAACACCTGCCGGATTTCCGCTTCCAGATCGGTGCCCTTATTCACGCTCGGGCATCCTGTAATAATATGCACGTCGTCATAAGCGTTTTCGCTGTCGGGCAGCAACAGGGCCATGGCGAACTGGGACAGCAGCCGAAACGACTTGGTGACATATCTCCCTTCGCCGCCATAGGTGGCGATGATCCTGCCCGCTTTATTGACATCCCTGCCCCAGTAGTACACTTCCCCCGGATACAGCCCGGATTTGAACTCAAAAACCTGCAATCCCTGCTTTGGCGCGACCATATCGACGCCGAACTCCTCCGGCCTCGAATAACAGGACGGCAACAAAATCATTTTTTCATCGGAACATGCTTTTACATGGCCATTCCCATGGTCAATGGCTAATACGGTTGTCATATGCGCTCCCCCTACTCCTACTGAATGATGACTTTTTTGTGTTTGATTGGCTGGGCGGATTCAACCGCAAATGGTTCGAAATGCTCTTCCTTCCAATCTTCCTTTCTTTCTTCCGTCTGGCCCCCGATTCCCTCCATTTCCTTCAATGTGACCCCCGAGTGGCTTTTCCCCGTAAAACAGGCCCCTTCTTCCATTTCCAAAGATTTATAATCGATTTCTCCGGCAATCATGCAAGACGAAATCATAAACAGATTTTTCTTCGCGGCGATGTTGCCTGTGACTTTGCCGGCCACCTGAACGTTCTTGCCTGTAATATTCCCGCAGATGACGGCTGTGGATTCGATGGAAACATTGCCGTTTGTAATGAGATCCCCGCTTAGAACGCCGGCGATGCTCCAACTGCTGTTGGAGTAAATGTTGCCTTCAATCTTCGACCCTGTGCCTATGGAATTACAAACTTTGTTAAATCTGAGTCTTTTAAACCACATTCGCGATTTCCCCTTGGTGTTATAGTCCTACTTTTTATCATGAAATCCGCTCTAATTGTCCTATTTTTCGGGCGCATTAGATATCCCCTAGTGATCCTATTTTACCACAGAGCATGAATATAGGACTATTTTCCTAAGTTTCGACAAAGCGATGCCAAAATCCTTCTAACGGAGCACATATAGGACTATTTTTTACCGAAGCCGGAAAAAAGGGCGAAAAAAAGGACCCTCCGCACCCGCAGAGGATCATATCCGTTCATTTTCCCGCTATCGCGAATCCTATCCCTATCCATTTTCCGTCTGAATATACTTTCCCATGATTCCCAGCAAGCGCGCAAAGTTGATCGGCTTCGTGTCAAAATCGTCGCAGCCCGCCTGCAGCGCTTTCTCGCGGTCCGTATTCATGGCGTGCGCCGTCAATGCGACGACCGGGATCTCCCTGGTTTCCGGATTCGCCTTGATGCGGCTTGTGGCTTCCCAACCGTCCATGACAGGCAAGCTCATATCCATCAAAATCAGATCGGGCCGCTCGGCCGACGCCATCTCCAATCCCTGCTGCCCGTCCTCCGCGAACACCACCTGGAAGCCTTTGCGCTCCAGGCGGCGTCCCAGCATATCGCGATTCATTTCGTTGTCTTCGACGATCAGAATTTTACAAGCCATCTACTTCACACCCACCAAACGTTTTAAATCTTTCAACAGTTCCTCTTGATCATAAAACCCTTTCTGCATCACCCGGGCCACCCGTCCGTTCAGCAGTTCGATATCCTGCTTGGTCATGGTCTTCGCGGTCAGAACAACGATCGGCACGTCCTGCCATTTTCCCATCTTTTTAATCTGCGTCACGAATTCGAAGCCGTCCATCACCGGCATCATCAGGTCGAGCAAGATCAGGCCGGGCCGTTCGATCTCCAGCTTTTCAAAGGCTTCTTGCCCATTCGTCGCATGGATGACGCCGTATCCGTCCATGGTGAGCATTTTCTCCATCATTTGAGCGGTGGTGATGTCATCCTCCACAACGAGGATTTTCGCCCCGTCCGATCTGCCTTCGGGAACGTATTTCTCCAGCACCTTCATCAGCTCTTTGCGTTCCACCGGCTTGACCATATATTCCGACGCCCCCAGCGAAAAGCCAATGCTGCGATCGTCCGTCATCGACAGGATAATGACCGGAATGTCCTGCAGCAGCGGATCGGCTTTGAGCGTTTGCAGCACTTTCCAGCCGTCCATGCCCGGCATCAGGACGTCGAGCGTGATCACATCCGGCAAAAACTCGCGCGCCCGTTGAATCCCTTCCTGCCCTGTGGCAGCAAACAGAGGATGCCAATCCTGCTGGTTCAAATAGCGGCGCATGAGGTTGTGCATCGTCGGGTCGTCGTCAATCATGAGCACGCGCTTGGCCCCTGACTGGATTTCCGCCGCCGCTTCGCCGCCGGCCGATTCCTGTTCGTTCAGCGCCGGTTGCTCCGCCTTGGACGTGTCCGTATCCGGAATCCACAAAGTAAACGTGCTTCCTTGTCCGTATTCGCTCCGCACCGAAATAAAGCCGCCCATCATCTGCGAGAACCGATAGCTGATGGCCAGCCCGAGCCCCGTGCCGCCATATTTTCGCGTGGTCGAAGAGTCCGCCTGGGTAAAAGCCTCAAACAGCTTTCCCATCTGTTCCTCCGTCATCCCGATGCCCGTATCGCTCACCTCAAACTGGTATCCCCGAACGCCTTCAAACTCTTTTTGCTCCACCGTTAATTGGACCCGGCCGTTATTCGTGAATTTGTTTGCATTGCTGATCAGGTTCAGCAAAATTTGGCGAAGCTTGGTGAGATCGGTCTCCAGCACGCCGCCGCCGCCTTCAATGATCATCTCATTGCCGTTTCGCAGCGCCAGCGGTTCCACGGTCGATTGCAGATCATGCAGCATGCCGCCAAGCTCCACCGTTTCGTAATAAAGCTCCATCCGGCCCGCCTCGATCTTCGACAGATCCAAAATGTCATTGATGATGGACAGGAGATGTTTGCCCGCCGTGTGGATTTTCTGCAAATCCTCGGCAAAAAAAGAGTCCTCCAACTGCTCCGCATCTTCCTTCAACATCTCGCTGTAACCGATGATCGCATTCAGCGGGGTGCGAAGCTCATGGGACATGTTCGCCAAAAACTGGCTCTTGACTTTGCTGGCCTCAATGGCTTCGTCGCGGGCTTTTTCCAGATCGGCCGTGCGCTGTTCGACCATATCTTCCAGATGATCGTTCAATTTTTGCAGCTCTTCATTGACATAAAAAATTTCGCGCGTTTTCTCCTCCGCGATCTTCTCCGCCTGCTGGCGGGCGCTCTTCTCGCGCTCGTAGCGGCGCTGCCACTTTGCCACCTCATCCGACATGGCCGTTCACCCGCTTCTTCATCGTGAATCTCGCGCTCGTGCCCGGCTCGTCGCCCGTATCGACGCGCTCCATGGCGATATGTTCATCGAAATATTGAATGCATCCGGAGATCATCCCTTCGGCCAGATCGGCAAACGGACGCTTGGAGGAATAAATCATGACCAACGTGTTCTCGTCGGGCTGCTCGTAGTTGAACACCGGCAGTTGGGCGTCGGGATACAGCTTGCGGACTTCGACGTGGATGTACTGGTCCACCTTCCTCATGACGTCGAACGCGTTGTCCAACCCGTGAAGCAGGAAAGGATGCCGCTTCACCAGGGAAGGGAATAAATATTCGCCGAACGCTATCAGCAGCTTCGATTCGGGAATGCCCGAGTGCGCGCTCAGGCGGCCGACCAACGCAATAATCTCCCCGTGGTCGTACGTTCCAATCGTGGTGTAGGCTCCGCCCGAAGCCAATTGCGACTCCTCAATAATTTGATCGCTGACATCCATCGAAAATCGTTCTTCCACCATTTCGATGAACGCCGAGAATACCATGCCTTTCATCCTGATTCCTCCTCCGGTTCGGTTAAATCTCCTGGTATTTCTGCTGGCGAATCACCGCGATGCAAGCGTTGGCAATGGCGGGATCGAAATGCTTGCCGCTCTGCCTTTCGATTTCCTCCAGCGTTTGCTCCACGGTCCATGCCTCCTTGTAAGGGCGCTCGTGCGTCAGGGCGTCGTAAAAATCCGCCACGGCCACGATGCGGGCGACAAGGGGGATTTCTTCCTGCATCAGTCCTCTCGGGTAGCCGCTCCCATCCCATTTTTCATGGTGGGCGGCCGAAATGATTTCCGCCATCTTCAAAATTTCAAAACTGCTGTTTCTGAGGATATGCTCTCCGAGCGAGGTGTGCTTCTTCATCTGTTCGTATTCTTCCGGTATGAAGCGGCCCGGTTTGAGCAGAATCGCGTCGGGGATGCCCACTTTTCCGATATCGTGGAGCGTAGACGCCTTCCGTAAAATCTCGATTTGCTCGGCGGCCAGCCCAAGCTCCCGCGCGATCAGCCCCGACAGTATGCCAACGCGCTTGGTATGCTTGCCCGTATCGTCGTCGCGAAACTCCGATACTTTGGCCAACAGCAGCAGGATTTCATCCTGCGCGTGCTCAAGCTGTTCGGTGCGTTCCTTCACTTTCAGCTCCAATTGCTCGTTATACGCCTGCATGGCTTTGTGCAAGGATCTCGTTTGCAGCAAATTATGGATGCGAAGCAGCACCTCGATCCGGTCGAACGGTTTGTTAAGGAAGTCGTTCGCTCCCGCGGCCAGGGCGGCCTGTTTAATCTCGGGCGTCGTATCGGCCGTCAGGACCAGGATGGGCAAGTAGTCGCTGTCGTCGTGCCAGCCGCGGATCATCTGCAGCGCGGTGATGCCGTCGATCTCCGGCATGTGGATGTCCAACAGCACCATATCCGGCCGATAGTCGTGAAAGGTTTGCTCCAGCCGGGTCGGATCGGACAATCCCAAATAGTTCGTATACCCGCTGCGCTGCAAAATGCGTACCAGCAATTCGATATTATACGGCTGGTCATCGACAATCAACATTCTCGCCGTCAGCACTTCCATATGTCATCACCTTAAATTATGTAAATGTCGAATTTCGTCTGTTCCTTTTTAAGGATATAATTCAACCTTTAAATCGTCAACTGATTTATGATCATTCTGTCTTCTGCGTATGATCATTCTGTCTTCTGCGTATGATCATTCTGTCTTCTGCGTATGATCATCCTATTTCCCGCTATACAGTCCTCCTGTCTGCTGCTTTTCGATCATCCCATTTTTCGCTATATGATCCTCCGGCCTTCCGCGTTTTTGCGATTCGGGGTCGCCTGGTCGCCGCGTTGGGCTGAAATCCCCGCCATGGCGCATCTTTTATGCGCGCTTCGGACGCCGGGATGGTGGCATTCCTGCAAAAACACCATCTTTGCGCTCATCCGATGCCCAGGAGACCGAATACCTGTAAAAATACAGGTATTTTGAGCGCTCACGCCGGATGCAGCCGAACGCTTTGAAATACCTGCATAAAAGCAGGTATTTTAGGCGCCCATGCCAGATGGAGCCGAACGCTTTGAAATACCTGCAAAAATACAGTTTTTACGCTCATCTGACGCTCAGGAGATCGAATACCTGCAAAAATACAGGTATTTCGGGCGCTCACGCCAGAATGGAGCCAAACGCTTTGAAATACCTGCATAAAAGCAGGTATTTTCCCAAAATGCCGGTTGAAGCCCACGAATAGATGCACTTTTGCAGTAATTCTAGCCGCTTCCCCATTTCTCCGCCTTGGGCAGTCCGGCAAAAAGCGCGCAATCTTAAAAGTAAAACGTCATCGGCTTCAAAGCGGGATAAAACACAAACAACAAACCGCCTTAGGTTTGGGTACAGATTTCCGATCGCGGATGTGCGATAATTTCCCGATTTTATAACATTATTAAATTTATATAAAATTATTAAATTACCGTTTTTATTCATTTTGTGGTGTATTTTTCAAATAAATATTATTTTATAAAAAAGAACTCTTCGAACAAAAGCGCCTCCTTCTATTTCTCAAGTTCATGCCACCCTGCACCACTCCGCTCGCCATACTTTCAGAGAAGCTGCTTACATTGCTT
>CAYYCV010000147.1:0-11594 GCA_964470405.1 uncultured Caryophanales bacterium | reverse complement strand
ATTTTAGAAAAGGGGCGCCCTTTCGTCATCCAACGATGACTTTTGGGACAGCCCCCCTCCCCCGCGCTCCGTTCCCCTTCGCTTGTTTTAGGGGAGCTGGCCGCTCGATTTGAGTATTTGCTCAAACATTTTTTGTTCGTTGGCAAAATACTCTCCCGCTTTAACCGGGTCATAGTTCAAAATTTCCGAGCCGGTGCTGTCGATAAAATTTTTAAACTTGGGTTCATCGGTTCCGGCCATAAACGCCTTGGTCAAAATATCCAGTATTTCCTTGGGAGTGCCTTTGGGTGCCAGCACTATCTTGGAGGAGCCGGCCAGAATGTCGTATCCCAATTCCTTAAATGTAGGAACATCCGGCAAAATTTTCACTCTTTCCTCACTGGCAACGGCCAGTACGCGCAAATTGCCGGCATCCAGTTGCGCCTTGACCTCCGCAGGGCTGCCAACCGCCCCGTCGATATGTCCGCCTGCGGCCATGATCACGGGTTGGGCTGCTCCGCCGCCGCTGGTAACCAGATCAAATTGGGCGCCGAGCCGATCGCCCATTAAGCTCGCTGCGGTGTGCACAGCTCCTCCCGGCGATCCCGAACCGATTTTCACCGTGTTATTTTTAGCGTGCTCCACAAATTCCTGCAGGGTCGTCCAAGGCGCCGATTTTCCAACAGCCAGCGTCATCGGCTCGTTCATTGGAGCGGAAACAATTTCGAAATCATCGTAATTTTGCTCGATTTTTCCGAGCAAGTGGTTGATGACAATACCGTTGGAAGGAACGATCAACGTATACCCGTCCGCCTTGCTTTCAAACACTTCCTTCATCCCCACGGCGCCGGCGGCCCCGGGTTTATTGACCACGATCACTTTGCCGCCAAGATGCGACTCCACCGTCGCGGCCAGCGCCCGCACTGCCTGATCCGTCCCGCCGCCCGCATCGTAAGGCACCACCACGGTTACCGGCTTTTCGGGAAACTTGATTTCGGGCGCCGCGGATTCTTGCGGCTTCTGGTCATCTTGCGCGCCGCTTTGTTGCGTCGTATCCGCCGGCTTGTCGTTTTTACCGCCGCAACCTGCCATCAGGATCATGGAAAGAACAAACACCAAACCCAGCACCGCGTACAGATACTTCTTCCTTTCCATACATAACCCTCTCCTTTTTTATTCTGCTAAACCAAGGTGACCTATCTAGTCTTCATTCTTCAGTTCTTCATGCAGTATCCCCCTTCTGCCCGTTTTCGAAAATAAAACATAGGTTAAGAAAATGATTGTTATGCCGAGCAATACCATCGAAATCGGCCTGCCGAACATCAACAAGAGGTTGCCATCCAAAATTTTCATGCTTGTGCGGAACGAAGTCTCCGTTGTCGGTCCCAGAATCAAGCCCAGCACCAGGGGCGCGATCGGGTAATTTTTTTTCTTGAAAAAGTATCCCACGGCTCCCGCAAGCAGCATCACCCATATATCAAACACGCTGTTTCGAACGCTGTATACGCCAATGATGCAAATAATGCTCACGATCGGCATCAGGATTTGCGCCCGCAACGTCGCGATTTTGGCAAAGATCCCGACCAGCGGCAAATTTAACACCACCAACAATACATTTCCCAAGTACATGCTTGCGATAATCGCCCAGAAGACCATAGGATTTAGCTGAAACAGCATCGGTCCCGGCTCAATATCGTGCAATCTTAATCCGACCAGCAGAATGGCGGCCGGGGGAGCAAACGGAATACCCAGTGCCAAAAGGGGAATTAATGAACCGCTTACAGCGGAATTGTTTGCCGCCTCCGGACCCGCGACCCCCTCCACGGCTCCCTTGCCGAACTCCTTTCTGTATTTGCCCGCAAACCTTTTTTCAATGGAATACGAAATAAACGTGGATATAGTCGGCCCCGGACCCGGCACCAGCCCCACGAGGAATCCCAGGAACGAACCGCGCGCGATGGGCTTTACCGAACGCTTCATTTCATTTTTGTTGGGATATAAATCCCGAATACGAACTTTGCCCAGCTTTTGGGGCTTCACTTTATCGATGGTAACCAGAATAATTTCGGTAATTCCAAACAGCCCCATGGCCACCGGCAGAAAATCGATGCCGGACGCCACCACGGTGGAACCGAAAGTAAACCGATGCACCGAAGTGATATTATCTATTCCGACCGTGCTCAGCCAAAATCCGATCAAGGCCATAATCAACCCCTTGGACGGCGAGGAACCCGATATGTTGGTCAAAATGATGAAAGAAAACACCATCAGGCTTAAATATTCGGGCGGTCCGAATGCCAACGCGGCATTCGCCAGAAAAGGAGCAAAAAACTGCAAACCGACAATGCCGATGGTTCCCGCAATAAATGATCCAACGGCAACGATTGCCAACGCGGCGCCGGCCCGGCCCTTTTTCTTCATTTCATAGCCTTCGATGCTGGTAATCACACTGGACGCTTCCCCCGGGATATTGACCAGAATAGACGTGGTTGAGCCTCCATATTGCGCTCCGTACCATACTCCCGCCAATATGATAATTCCTGTAATGGGATCGAATGTTAATGTAATGGGCAGCATCAGCGACATGGTGGCCGTAGGACCCAACCCGGGCAAAACACCGACCATGGTTCCCAAGAAAACGCCTACAAAGCAGGCTAAAATATTCACGGGAGAAAGAATTTCCGCAAATCCAAACATCAGCCCTTCTAGTCCGAACATCTGCTCACCCCCATAGCGCGCTTATCAGCCAATCTATCAACTTTCCATTGGGAAAATCAAGGTAAAACCATTTTTTAAACAAAACATAGACCGCGACGGAAACGGAAAGAGATAGAATAGCGGGGTTTAGCCAACCCTTCATTCCTAAAATTTTCGCCATCATCCATGCAACAAGAAAGGTCATAACCAGATAACCCAACGTAGGCAACAAAATCGGCCACAGCAACAGCGCAATGAGAACGCAAACATATTTCACGGCTTCTTCTTTTCTACTGTTTGTCTCCCCATCCCGGGTTTCGGGGTTCGCCTCCCCGCCTGCGTTTCCCCTTGCGATCCGAAAGCAGGTCGCCGCGTTGATAGCAATCAGCCCTAGGCCGACGATGAGGGGGAACAAGCCGGCCTTGGGCTCGTCCAATCCGCCAATTTCGTAATGAAACGACATGATCGTAATATAGATTCCCAATAAGATAAACAATACGGGAAATATCATTTCTTTCAATTTTTCATAAAACATCCGGTCTGCCATGCGCAATCAACTCCCTTGGAGGTTGCCTGATCCACCCTATCCTCTCCAATTCGCAAGGTCTTTATTCTCCTTGAACCTCTTGATCGGTTATTGCCGTACCGCCGTTTCTGGGATCCGAAGCCCCCGAGATGCGCCCGCTTTGATGGTCCGCCAGACAAACCTGAACGACGCCAAACGGATCATAACTTCTCGGGCTATGAAAAACCTTATGCCCCATCCCCTTCAGTTTGGAGCATACCCCTTCGGGTATCCGCCGTTCCAGATAAAGCGTGTCCCCTTCGTAGTGCGCCCTGGGTGCGGACACCGCTTCCACCGCGCTCATATCGTGTTCAACGATATTCAAAATCGTCTGCAGCACGCCGGTAATAATTCGGAAACCGCCTGCGGCGCCCAAAGTGATGATCGGCTTGTCACCCTTCATGACTATCGTCGGAGACAGCGCGCTTGCCCTCGATTTCCCCGGTTCAATGGAATTCAACGTGCCCGGAACAGGGTTAAATCGATGCATGCCGTTGTTAAACAAAAAGCCCAATCCCGGGGTAACTACTCCGGCGGAAGTGCCCAGCGTCTGCGTTAAAGCCACCGCATTTCCGTACTTATCCATAGTGGACAAATGAGTCGTCGTCTGGTCATGTCTTGACGGCGGATTATCCGGCCCTTTCTTCGCACCCCGCTCTATCGTTTGACTCAGCTCCCCGGCATACGCTTTGGACAGCAATCGGTCCAAAGGAATATCGACAAAACCGGGGTCGCCCCAGTACTTGGCGCGGTCCGCAAAAGCCAGGCGCATCGCCTCCGCAAGCGCATGAATATAACGCGAGCTGTTCAATCCCATTTGTTTTAAATTAAAATTTTCCAATATATTCAACATCTGCACCAACGTTCCCCCGCTGCCCGGCGGGGTGCTCGAATAGACGGTATAGCCTCTATATTCGCACCGCAGCGGAGCTTCAATCGCAGCTTCGTAACGCTCCAGATCCCTCTTGGATAAAATGCCGCCATTTCCCCTGAAATCCCGATCTATTTGCTCCGCCATTTCGCCGCTATAGAAAATGTCCGGTCCGTTTAAAGCGATTCTCCTTAATGTTTCCGCCAAATCTTTATTGACGATCAAATCCCCGGGCCGATAAAATTCGCCCTGATTGGTAAAGATTCTTTTGGATTCCGCCGTGGCGGTCAGCTTTGTTTTGTTATCCACATCGGACGGCCGCGGCTCTTGCAAACACCAATTCACCACCCAGTCCGGGTGCGCGACAAAACCTTTCTCGGCACACGCGATGGCCGGCGCAATGGCTTCCTGCCAATCGATGGTTCCATATTTCCGGAGCGCCGTGTGCATGCCTCTAATCATTCCCGGAGTACAAACCGCTTTATAACCCACCTGATTGGACGTATCTTCCATTCGATACAAACCGTCGAAGGAAAATTCGTCTTCCTTCACTTTGAACATGGACGGCGTAGCGGCCAGCGGCGCCTTTTCATAAAAATTCACCGCTTCGCAGGTTCCCGTTTCTGCCGAATACACGACCATCGTGCCCAATCCGCCCAATCCGCCCATTTGCGGATCAACCACCCCTTGCACAAACGCCATCGCCACCGCGGCATCCACAGCGTTTCCGCCTTTGCTCAAAATCCTTGCGCCCGCTTCCGCGGCAATCGATTGGGGTGCAACAGCCACTCCATTCATCACTCGAACCTCCCGATGTTTTGATAGTCCGCCATTCATGATTTCGATTTATAATCCGCGATGAAGCCGCCGTTCAATATCCAATCGCGGATCGGCCCCTCTTCCGCTTCCGCTTTCTGCGAAGCCAACAAGGCGCCTTCGGCCACCTCGGGGGTCATGACAATGATTCCATTGTCGTCCGCCACGATCAAATCCCCCGGATTGACCGCCACACCGCCGCAAACGATCGGGGTATTGATCTCGCCGGACATATCCAGCCTCTGGCCAAGCACAGCGGATATGGTTCTTGAAAAAGCGGGAAAACCCATTTCCTCGGTTTCAATGATATCGGTGATCGCACCGTCTACAATGACGCCGGAAGCACCTTTCATCCTGGCTTGCAAAGACGTCATCTCGCCCCAGCAAGCATGATGTTTATCCCCGGTCCTTTCGATCACGATGACATCGTTCGGCCCGACAAGTTCCAATACCTTGCGATTAATCGAATTGTTGTTCGCGGGCATTCGGACGGTAAATGCGGTGCCGACCATTTTAACCTTGCGGTAAACGGGCCGGATGCCGACATCCATGAATCCTTGCTTCACATGATGGCCTATGCTCGCCGGCGCAATGGCACGATAGGCTTCCACCAGACGGCTTGATTTATTCGCGACTCTCGGATTGATGATACACATCAAATCGTCCATCCCCCAATATCCAAATTTGAATTGGCATCGAATACACATTAAGCGTCTTCAAGTTATTTTTTTAAAAAAATACTATTTTTTATTAATTTATTAAAATGATAGACAAGCTGACCAACGCCACAATCAACCAGGTCATCATGCCCAACACCAGGGGGCGAAATCCCGTTTTTCTCATTCGTGAAAAATCCGAACTGAGACCTATGGCCGCCAGCGCCATCGTAATTCCAAAAACGGAGGCCCATTTAAACTGTTCTTCCGCCGGCCCGAACAACCCGATGGTGTTGAAACAAGCCATTGCGATAAAAAACAGAATAAACCACGGAACGATCCTCCACCACTTCAATGATGAGCTTGCGCCGCCTTCGCCCGCCCTCCTCTTCAAAAGGATGGCAAACAGTGCGAATCCGAGCGCCACCGGTAAAATCATGGTCGATCTTGCCAGCTTGACAACGGTAGCATAGCTTCCGGCTTCCAGACTCCAGCTAAATCCGGCGGCCACAACAGAGGAAGTGTCGTTGATGGCCGTGCCCGCCCAAACGCCGAATTGCTGATCGGTCAGCGCGACGAGATGCCCAAAAACAGGGAAGGCGAATACCGCGATGATGTTGAACAGAAATATGGTCGATACGCTGTAAGCAATTTCATCCTTGTCCGCATCGATGGCCGGGGCAACCGCCGCAATGGCGGAAGCGCCGCAAATCGAAGTTCCGCTCCCCACCAGGCCCGCCAAACGCCACGGTATTTTAAGCCATTTTCCCAACACCAGCGCGGCGACCAATCCGGCGACCAAGCTTGCCAACATGATGCCCAGCGATTCGCGGCCGGTTTGCCAAATCTGCGTTAAGCTCAAGCTTCCGCCGAAAAGCACGATGGACAATTGCAATATTTTTTTTGAGCTAAACCGTACGCCCGTAGCCAGCGCCAGATCCAAGCCAAATACCCAACGGACCGCCAATCCAAGAACCAGACCAAATATAGGCCCGCCCACAATGGGGAACATTTCGCCCAGAAATTGCGCCAGACACGCCAAACCCAACACGGACAGCAAACCCGGAACATACTGGCGCCGATCTCTTATAAAAGAAGGAATGATCGAAGCCACTGCGGGTTCTTCCACTCTAGAGAATGTGTTTTGGGTATTCATCTTTCATTCCTCCTTTCGAATTTTTGGGATGCGGCCGCCCTACATTCCAATACTGATATATTTCGTTTCCAGAAACGCGTCGAGCCCTTCGCGTCCGCCTTCACGTCCCACTCCGCTTTCCTTGTACCCTCCGAACGGAGCCTGAGGCGTGGAAACCGCCCCGTCATTCAGGCCGACGATGCCCGTTTCCAGGCTCTCCGCAACCCGAATGGCCCTGTTCAAGTCAGTCGTAAACATGTAGGACGCCAAACCGGTGCGGGATTGATTCGCCAACCGAACGGCTTCCTCTTCCGTGCGGAAAATTTGAATGGGAATGACGGGGCCGAACGTTTCTTCCTGCGTGATGATCATCGATTCCTTGATGCCGTCCAGTATGGTCGGAGGATAATAGAATCCTTTGCCGCCTTTCACCTGCGGGCTGCTGTACACCAGCTTCGCCCCTTTGCCGATCGCGTCGGATACGTGCTTCTCCACCTTTTGCACCGTCGGCTCGTCGATCAACGGTCCGATCGTCGTCCCGGGGTCCATGCCGGGCCCCAGCTTCAGCGTTTTGACTTGTTCCGTCAATGCCTCGATAAAAGCCGGCGCGATGTTTTCCTGAACGTATATCCGGTTGCATGCGATGCATACTTGTCCGGCGTTGCGAAACTTGGCCGCCATCGTACCGTTAACGGCCGTTTCAATGTCCGCATCATCAAATACGAGAAGCGGAGCGTGGCCACCCAGTTCCAACGACAGCCTCTTGACCGTATCCGCAGACTGCCGGATCAGAATTTTCCCCACATCCGTCGATCCTGTAAATGTCAATTTGGCCACGCGCTCATCGGACATCAGCGTTTTCCCGATGGCAACCGGATCTCCCGTCAAGAGATTGATAACGCCGGCCGGCGCTCCCGCCTGGTGAAGCAATTCTACCAAAGCCATGGAGGTTAGCGGCGTCTGCTCGGCCGGTTTCAAAATAACGGCGCACCCTGCCGCCAACGCGGGAGCCAATTTCCGGGTCACCATCGCGCAGGGAAAGTTCCACGGCGTAATGGCGGCGACCACACCCACCGGCTGCCTGATCGTAACAATCCGTTTATTCGTGCCGGAAGCGGGGATAACGCTTCCATAGGCCCGTTTGGCTTCCTCGGCAAACCACTCCACGAATCCGCCGCCGTACCTGAGCTCGCCCACCGATTCCGCAAGCGGCTTTCCCTGCTCCCGAGTCAATATGGCCGCCAACTCCTCGGTGTGCGCCTGGATCAAATCAAACCAGCGCCGAAGGACACGGCTTCTTTCCGCCGCCGATGTCGCGCCCCAGGAAGCCTGGGCCTCGCTGGCCGCATTCACCGCCGCCTCGGCATCTTCCGCTCCGCCATCCGGCACATTGGCAATGGTCTCGCCCGTTGCCGGATTGGTGACAGGAAAAGTTTTTTTCCCTGCGGCTTCGCGCCATTCGCCTGCAATAAACAATAAATGCTTGTCAAACATGCTTAAAGCCCCCTTCATTAAATTGCAGCCGGCAAAAGCCCCGTTTGCTGCAAAACTTGATCGAGACGCCGCGCCAATTCGTCATCCACATCGATAATCGGCAACCGCGGATTCCCCACGTTCCAGCCCAGTTTACGCATCATATATTTGATCGTTGACGGGATCGGCCCCCAATGGCAAGCCATAATGACAGGCAGCATGTCATAATATAAATCCTGCGCTCCTTTAATATCGCCCGCTTCCCACAGACGAACCATTTCTACCAACTGCGGAGCAATCATATTGCCGGAAAAACTGATCGACCCGTTCCCTCCCAGCGCCATCACGGTCAGCAAGTCGAACTCCCCGCGCGACCATACCGGAATCCGATGTCCGAATCGCCGAAAGCTCTCCACGAGCAACGCGGGATCCGCTTGCTTCAAACCGACGATTTGCGGATATTCTTCAAGCAAACGCTCCACCAGGTCCAACGGTACATGAACGGCCGTACGGTCCGGGTTGTTATACATGACAATGGGAAAGTCCGGCACGGAATCCAATATCGCCTTATAGTGAGCGTATAACCCTTTCGCATCCGGACGGCTGAACAACGGCTGGACGAGATACGCCGCATCCGCTCCGATTTCCGCCGCATATTGCGTAAGCTCGATCGTATTCTGCGTGTCCGCCCGCCCCGGATATGCCGTAACCAGCGTGTCGCTGCCCCGGCATTCTTCCACCGTCATTTTCAATAATCGACGATATTCATCGTCGGTGGTCTGCATCACTTGGCCCGTTGCGGCAGACGGCTGAATATAACCCACTTTCGAATCAATCAACCAGCGCAGCAAACGCCTGAATTCTTCTTCATTCACTTTTCCGTTCTCATCCAACGGCGTTGCCACAACCACGCCAATCCCTTTTACTTCGACTTTCACAGATATAACCTCCCTGAAAATATAAAATCGGATCATACCATACTAGTTATGCAACCTGGGCAATTCGGCTTGCCGTTCTTTTAATTCGCGCAGCGCAGCAGCCAATTCATGCGGTTCCACAAGCGCTTTTCCATGGATTCGCGCTTGAGTCAGCATGAAGGCGGCCATCTCCTCCCCCGCGTTCGGATTGTCGTTGTGTACGATTTGAATATGAACTTCGCTATTCCTCAAACGTTGGAACATCCCGTTCACATCGGGCATCTCCTCCTTTCCAAATACAACGCCCGCAGGTTTTAAAACAGCGTTCGAACTGACGACATGCATGCCCGGCGTAAAATACCGGAGCGCGCACCGGACCGATTCCAGCGGCTCCAGACCGAGAACCGCCTGGCAATCCCCCCGCGGAACGACGGCGCTCATCGGCCCCCGGCCCCAGCGCACATGCGCCATGACGCCCTTGCCCGCTCTCGACTCCGGCGATCCCGACATGTAAACCTGCAAACCCCGATTGAACATAACGTGTGCGAGCACCCGCGCCATCCAGTACACAGGCTGTCCCGTCACACCGCATACAACGGCGCTGCAACTCACGCCTTCACCCCCTTTCCGTGCGCCCGAATGGCGGAAGGATACGCCTTGGCGCAATCTCCGCACTTCGTGCACAGCCATTCGTCGATATAGGCCTTTTCCCCATCCCAACCCAGAGCGGGACAGGCAAATTCCCGAACGAAACGCTTCAATTCTTCCCCGGCCTGCGCATCTATTTGGATCTCGTCGTATTGCACGCAATCATCATATCTTCCGACAGCGATCACCGCCGACGGCCCCTCGGCCAATGCGGCCCGCTCCAACGCCTCCAAAACCGCCTGGCTGTCGCGTGAATTCACGGATATCACCACTTCCATCCCAATCGCCTGGAGCGTTGTTGCGATATCCAGTCTGGGGGCGCTTCCCGTTAAATTTTTACCCGAAGTGAGCGTCGGCTGCCAGCCCGTGGATTCCATCGTCCCATTGTCGCAAACCACGGTAATCACCCGATTTCGGTTGAAAACCGCGCTGGCCAGCCCGTTCAAAGCAAATCCGAACAACGTGCCGTCCCCGACAATGGTCAGCGCGACGACCGAGGGATCGACACCGGCGGCCCCAACGGCCATGCCGATCCCCGCCCCCATCGCCGCATGGCTTTTCATCAAAGGCCTGGCCATTGACGGCGCTTCGCCCACATCCCCCATAAACACCACTTTCCGCTCGGATCGCTGAATGAATTTGCGGATCGCGTACACGGTGGGTCGATGGGAATTGCCGGGGCGAGGCACAGCCGCACGCTGGGGAAGGGAAGCGTTCAATTCCGCCAAAGCTTTCGGAAGCTCCCGCCAAACAGGCGCCTTTCCCGTCAACGAAGCAATCGCATTTCGGACGATCTCCCCTTTCAGTTCGCCAACCTCCGGAAGAACCCCGTCCTCTTTTCCCGCCACCCGGATCGACAGCCCTTCCGCAAACGCCATCATCTTCAGGCGATCTTCAATCAGCTTTTCCCCTTCTTCTACCACAAGGACGTTTTTTACTCTCGACATAAACCGTTTCAAGCCTTCGGCCGGCAGCGGGTTAATCGTCGTCAATTTGAATACGGGAACCCGGTCGGCCAACCCCAAAACATCAAGGGATTCCCGAACATAGGCGTAAGCGTATCCAGCAGCCACCATGCCCCATTCCGCATGCCCTTCCGGCCCTTCCACCTTGTTCCAGGCCCAATTTTCCACCTTGTCCGACAGCGAGGATAATCTGCGGTGCAGGTCCAGGTGCTTCTCTACAATCGGCCGGGTTTGAAAATGACGATCGTCCCATTGCGGCGATCGGATATTTTGCTTCTCCCCGTTCAATTCAACGGAAGCGGATCCGTGACACAACCATTTAACCACTCGAAAATAAATCGGCAGCTCGGCTTCCTCCGACAAACGGTATGCGGCAGGAATCATCTCGTAAGCGTCTTGAGGGCTTGACGGTTCCAAACAAGGGATTTCCGCAGCCACGGGGTAAGCGCGCGTGTCTTGTTCACTGTGCGAACTATGGCCTTCCGGATCGTCTCCCACCACCATCACGATGCCGGGCAGCCCCATTAAATTAATTGAAAACAATTGATCGGCCGCATTGTTTACGCCGAAATGCTTCATAACCGACATGGCGCGCACCCCGCTCATCGCAGCCCCGGAAGCGCTTTCTAACGCAACCTTCTCGTTTGTCGCCCATTCCACATGCGGCTTTTCGTCCCTGGCCAAGTCCGCCAACGCATACACCACTTCCGTCGTTGGACCTCCCGGGAAACACCCCGCATACCCTACCCCCGCATCGATCGCTCCATGCGCAATGGCTTCATTCCCGGTCATCAGCAAACGTATTGCCTTTTCCCCCGTCATTTGGGCCACCTCCTGCATTCAAAAACTTGTTAGCCTTATTATAATATTGT
>CAYYCV010000146.1:0-11676 GCA_964470405.1 uncultured Caryophanales bacterium | reverse complement strand
GGGAAATCGCCAAGGTGTTGGATTTGAACGAAGGAACGGTAAAATCCCGATTGCACCACGCCCGCGCCAAAGTCAACGCAATGAAGGGAGCTGAAAAAAGCGAATGAACGAGATTGATTTTCGAAAAGAGCTGGCTTCCCCGCCTTTGACGAGAAACGGGTTTACCGAGCAATTGCGCAACCGGATCGAGCAGAAAATCGACGGCAAAACGGGCTGGGCCCGATGGCGGCTTCCCGTGGCGGGAGGAGTCTGCCTTGTCCTGATCTTGGCGGTGTCCATTCCGCTGCTCGTCTCCAGATTTGCGGGGGAACCGGTCGGGATATCGGCCAATCTGGCCATGGATTCCGGCGGCAGCGCCGGCGCCGACCTCCGCGGGTCGAGCGAAGGCCCCGCCCCCTCCGAAGCGCAGCCGTTCCGGTTGAAATCCGCGCTGCTGATCGGCTTGCGCACGGACCGGACCGACAAGGACAGCCGGCGGCATCTGGACGCGACGAACTCCAGCGCGTATCGCACCTTGCTGATTGCGCCGGAGCGCGGCCGTCTGGTCGAGGCGGCGGAGGGCAGCGGGGTGCTGGTTCCGTACGGGCAGAAGTTTTGGAAGGTGGAGACGCTGTCCAACGAAACGCCGTCGGATGTGATTCGTTATTTGGTCGCGCATCCGGCGGAGCAACCGGCTTCGCCCCATTCGTATGCGGATCGGCCGGACGTGGAAATGAACCATGAAGAGAAGCTGCTGTTTGCCGGAAACCAATACATTTCCATGTCGGAGAGCGAAAAAACGTGGGACGGCAACCGCATGCTGGAATACGATCGGGTGCATGTCCGAACCCTTCCCCAGGTCACGGACGCGAACCGGTTCGACTTCTCGATTCAACGGCCCGATGAGGGATATGTGTCGCTTCAGGATATTTTCGGAGATGTGACCGCCGAATGGGCGGAGCCGGACGATGTGCAGGGCGGGAAGCTGTCGGCCGCGCCGACCCGTGCGGCTTCCCTGGCAAACGACCGCAACGAGTATTGGACGATCGCGAGAAGCCGCGGACAGTGGGTGCCGCAAGTCGCCCTGGAGACGGAAAAGCCGGAGCGCGGCGGCCAATCCTTCACGCTTCGCAACGTTGCTCTCCCCCTTCCGGAATCCGTCGTCTCGCACGATTCGCTCTGCTGTTCGTGGCAGAGCATCAAAAAGCTGGAGCCGGAAGCGGTGGACGCCGTATCGTCGCCTGTGAACGATGTGATCGCGATCCTGACGCCGGACCAGATTCGCGTATACGAGATTGGGGGATCGTCCGAGCCTTTGCTTGTCATCGATTTGATGGAAAATGAAAAGCTGATCATGGCGCAATGGGCCACCGATCCTTATATCGACCTGTGGATTACGGAAGCGGGAAAATTTTTGTCCGAATCGTGACGCGCCGTCGCGAGCCCGATGCGGCTATCATGAACAAACCGGATATGGAGGGGCGGAACATGGAATTAATGGAAGCGATTCGCGGCAGAAGAAGCGTAGGCAAGGTGAGAGCCGATGCCGTGGATCAAGCGAAGATCGAACAATTGCTGGAAGCGGCGGTTTGGGCGCCGAATCATCGCCGCACCGAGCCGTGGAAATTTTTTGTGATGACCGGAGACGGTCGGCGTCGCTTGGGCCGGGTGATGGCCGAAATCGCGCGGGAACCGATGGGGGAGCGCCTTACGGATGAGGAGCGGATGCAGTTGGAGAAGGAGGCCGGCAAGCCGCTGCGGGCTCCCGTTGTGATCGCGGTGGCCGCGGCGCCCTCCGATGCTCCGAAGGTGATCGAGGACGAGGAATACTTCGCCGCTGCGGCGGCGGTGCAGAATATGCTGCTGGCCGCCCATGCGCTTGGCTTGGGCGCTATATGGCGCACCGGCGGTTCCGTTTATCATCCGAAAATGAATCGGCTTTTCGGCCTGGGGGAACGAGACCGGGTGATCGGCTTCGTTTATGTCGGCTATCCCGAGGGGCTGCCGCCGGAGGGAAGGAGGGTTCCTTTCCCGGAAAAAACGGTGTGGATCGACCGCGACGACGGCCAATGAAGCGGACGACGCTCCGGTTGCTCCGGTCGGGGTTCGCCCCCGGCGGCGGACAGCGGCGATCGGACATCCATACTCAAGCGCGGCGCCGCCTGTTGCGCACCGCACTTTTAAAGAGGCGGAAGAGCGTGTGAAACCGCCCTTCCGCCTCTTTGCCGTACGGCTTAGAAGCCAAATCCCCATGCGCGGGTAACGATGACCAAAAGAATGAATAAAACCAGAATAACGCCTGCGCTCGTAAAAGCGCCGTAGCCTACGCCACAGCTTCCTCCGGCAATTGTCATTGTGCGTATCCTCCCTTCTGCGCTTTCCGAATTGTCGAGTCCTCGGCTGCACCAGCCAACCTTACTGTATACTTTATGTCAATGTGCCCGAAAAGTATTGGACAAATGCTCCGATCGATAGAAATGGGCGGGTTTGGACAGATTGGAGGTTGGCCCGAGAAGCGCGGCGAAAAGAAGGGGGTGAAAAACGAGGCGCATCGTGATATAATTTTATGTAAACTGAATAAAGTGCATTTTTACGGGAGGCGATATGTATGAAGCATATTTTGTCCGTGTTGAAAGGGATTGGTTTTGCCTTTGTTTCCATTGGGTTGGTTCCTTTTCTGTTCGTAAAAATGTTGGTGGAAATTTTGATGGATCTGCAATAAAATTCGGTATAATCACTGTGGTTTGAACACCGACGTTCGTGCGGATGCTGCCGAAACAGGCAGTCTTTCTTTTTGCCGGGGAAATACGCGGGAAGGCGGCGCATTTTTCGGGGTTGTTGGAAGGTGGTTATCGTTTGAGCAAATTTTTTGTTTTTGCTTTTTTGTGGTGGTTGACGGGAAGCCCGTTTATTGCGCTGCTTGTCATTCTGGTTCTGCTTTATTTTTTGGACCGGCGTTTTATCGGGCTGCTTCCCAGCATTGCCAGGCCCTTCCGCCTGAATGGCAGGCTGTCCCGCATCAGGCAGGAGCTGGCGCTGAATCCGCACAACACGTCCAACAAGCTGGAAGCGGCCAGAATCCTGATCGAGAAGAAGCGTTATGCTGCGGCGCTACCGTATTTGCAGGAGATCGCTCCGATTATGGACGAATCGGCGGAAGTGCTGTACGAGCTCGGATGGTGCCGCCTCAAAACCGGCGATCCGGAAAAAGGGGAAGCGTTGATTCTCCAGGCGCTTCGGATCAATCCCAAAGTCAGATACGGCGAGCCGTATCTCCGGCTGGGGGAAGCGCTGGCCCGGCTTCAGACGGATAAGGCGCTGCATTATTTGGAGCAGTTTAAAACGGTGCAGTCGTCTTCATGCGAGGCGTATTATCGTCTCGGGCAAATATACGGGCAATTGGGCGAGGAAGACAAGGCGAGCCGCGCTTTTCGGGAAGCGATAGAGATTTACAAATCGCTGCCTAAATACAAAAGAAAAGAAGAGAGGCGCTGGGCGCTCCTTGCCGTGTTCAGAAAAAAATAGCGGCGGCGCACCCGGGAGTGCGGCGGGCAACAGCGGTCGGAAGCCCATGCCCCAGCCCGGAACCGTTTGGGTTCATCGTACTTGTGGACAGTGAATAGCAGAGGAAGGTGGAACGGATGACGGAAGAAGCGGGAGAAATCATGACGATACTCATCGTCGTCATATTTACGTTTATCATTACATTTGCCTGGTTGAAGCTGAAAAAGAAAAAATCGTAAGGAGCGGGCATATGGATTACGCGAATCGGGAACGAGTCGGACGGTACCTCGATTTCATCCCTTATTTGATCGAGGCGCTCGAATCCGTGCGGCAGCGCGGAGATGCGGCCGATCCCATACATAGGTTGGCGCAGGAAAGAATCCTGCAATTGGCGATCGAGGCGGCCACCGATGTCGGCAACCTGATGATCGACGGATTTGTCATGCGCGATGCGAGCAGCTATGAGGATATCATCGTGATTTTGCACGATGAGCAGGTCATCGGCGATTCGCTGTTCTCGATCCTTCTTCCGCTGGTTGAGCTGCGAAAGCCGCTGATGCAAAATTATATCGACTTCGACCGCACCCGGATGCATTCGCTCGTTCCGGAGCTTGCCGGGGCGTTGGCGGAATTTGCCGCGTCGGTGCGGCGCTATCTGGAAGAAAATAAGTAGTTGGATTTACTATACTTTTTTGTTTCGTAATTTACTTATTACCCCGGATGGGTTAAAATAAGACGTAACATACCTCTGGTGGTGATGCAGGTGCAAAATGAGCAGGATGTTTCAACCCGCAGGGTCCTCTTAACCATGCTCAAAACAAAAGGACCGCTTAGCGTCAGCAGCATGGCCGGTCAACTGGGCATCACCGAGATGGCTGTTCGCCGCCATATCAACACGATGGAACGCGATGGCTTGATCGAAGCCGAATTGGTGCGGCAGGCCATGGGGCGGCCGACGAACGTATATTCGCTCACCGCGTTGGCGGACGACTTGTTTCCCAAAAATTATCATGACCTGACTTTGGACCTTCTGGGGGAATTGGAAGGGGAAACGGAACGAGGCGTCGTCGGCGACCTGTTTGAGAAACGGAAGCAAAAACTGCTGATGAAATACAAGGGGCGAATGTCGGACAAAAACCTGAAGCAGCGTGTGGCGGAGTTGGCGATGATTCAGAACGCCAACGGCTATATGGCCGATTGGGAGCAAGACGGCGGCGGAAATTACGTTTTGAGCGAATACAATTGCCCGATTTCGCGGGTGGCCAATCAATACGACCATGCTTGCCGCTGTGAATTGTCGCTGTTCGAATCGCTGTTGGAAACGAAGGTCGAGCGCACGGAGTGCTTGGCCAAGCAAGGGAAAAAATGCGTTTACATCATTCATGATCCGCAGTAAACTCCACATCGCATGTGGAGTTTTTTGAATGTTGCAGTTTGTTCAGCCGTTGATTTTTCGCTTGAACTGTGTCAAACGGGATGCATTTTACTTATAATGTAGTGGAAGGAACATAGGCATTCGTCCAGATCGTTTGGACACGGGAGCGAGGTGAATAACCAGGTGATCATGGAATACAGTGTGGCTGTCATTGCGCTGGCCTTTGTGGCGCTGACGGTGTACGCGATCCGGGCGTTGAAATCGGCGCGCGCTTCCCTGGAGGAAGCCAACCGGACGACCAAGCTGATCCAGCAAAAATTGGACCAATTGAGCGAGGAGTCGATTCAATTGGTTCGCAGCACCCATCGCATGACGGAGGACCTGCAGGCCAAGCTGAATTCGACGAATTCGCTGTTCAAGGCGATCGGGCAAACGGGGGATACCGTCCACCAATTGACCTCCTCCATGAAGCAGTTATCGGCGTCCGTTTCGCAATCGGTCTCAACCGATCGGGCAAAAGGGATCGATCATCGGCTTCAAAAGGTGTCCGAAGTGATTGAATGGGCGGGTTTTGCCGTCCGCTTGTTAAAAAAAATCAAAGGGAGATGAATGAAATGTCCAACCATCGTAACGGTGGAAAAGATTTCTTGTTGGGCGCGGTTGTCGGAGGAATATTGGGGGCGGTTTCAGCGTTGCTGCTCGCGCCGAAGTCCGGTCGCGAATTAAGGTCCGACCTGTCCGAGAAATCGCAGGCCGCCGTCAGCAAAGCCAAAGAAACGATTGAAAGCATCGCGGCGGATGTGAAAGAGTGGCGGGAGTCGCGAAAGCTGGTCGGCCCCAACGATGCCGAATTGGAGAGCGAAGAAGAACGAACGACGAATTGAGCCGGATGCTCCGTTTGTTGAACGCCTGGCCAAATTAAATGCTGTGCAGATTGCGATTTTCCTTCAGCATGATTTCCAGATCGTTGTTCGGAATCGGCCTGCTGAAAATATAGCCTTGAATTTCGTCGCATCCTTTTTGCTTCAAAAATTCAAGCTGTTCCCGCGTCTCGACGCCTTCCGCCAACGATTTGATTTTCAACTGCCGGCTCATGGCGATTAAAGCGGTAACGATCGCGGCGTTGTCTTCATCCGTGGTTACGTCCTTAATGAAGGACTGATCGATTTTAAGCGTATGCACTTTAAATCTTTTCAAGTAGCTGAGCGAGGAATACCCCGTGCCGAAATCATCGATTGAAATTTGCACGCCCAGTTGTTTTAATTTGGTCATGGTGTTCATCATGTGATTGACGTTTTTCATCGCCACGTTTTCCGTGATTTCCAGGCATAGCCGATTCGGCTGCAATTCCGCCCGTTCCAGCGTCTCGGCAATGTAGTTGACGAAGCCGGCCTGCTGGAATTGATAGTAGGAAATGTTCACCGATACCGACAGCAAGGGATACCCCCTCCGGTCCCATGCTTTCATTTGCCGGCAAGCCTGCTGCAGGACATAATCGCCGATCGGCAGGATCAGGCCGGTTTCTTCGGCCAGCGGGATGAATTTGGACGGCGGGATCATGCCCCATTCCGGATGCTGCCATCGAACGAGCGATTCCGCGCCGAAAATGCGGCCGGTGCGAAGGTCAAGCTGCGGCTGATAATACACCTTGATTTCGTTCCGCTCCAGCGCCTTCCTCAAGCTGATTTCCAGGCTCAGCCTTTCCATGGAGAGGTGGTTGAACTCGGGGTTGTACAGTTGATAAGTGTTCCCGCCTTTATCTTTCGCCCGATACATGGCGATATCCGCATTTTTGATCAGCGTTTCGGCGTTGGTCCCATCTTCCGGGTACAGGCTGACCCCGAGGCTGGCCGTGACGAACAGCTCCCGGTTTTCGTAAGTAAACGGCTGGTTCAGCAGCGCGGGAATCCCCTTCACGAAAGCGGTCACTTCATCCACATGGGCAATGTTCGTCAACAGGATGATGAACTCGTCTCCGCCAAAGCGGGCGATCGTATCCCCCTCGCGAATGTAGGATTGCAGCTTCTGCCCGACAAATTTCAACAATTGATCCCCGACGAAATGCCCCAGCGTATCGTTGATGATTTTAAACCGATCCAGATCGAGAAAAATGACGGCGGCCTTTTTCTCCCCTTTGGACTCGCGGAAGAAGCGGTTCAGGTCGTCGTTGAACAACTGCCGGTTGGGCAGGCGGGTCAGCGTGTCATGATACGCCATATGGATGATTTGCGCCTCCGCCTTTTTCCGCTCCGTCACCGCCCGGATCGTTGCGTACGACCGAAGGAAGCGCTCGTTGGATTCATGCTGCGAAATCGCTTTGATCAGGGCTTCCGAAGCGCTGGCTTCGGCCGCTTTCTCGTCGTTGGCCAGCTTTAGCAGCTCGGTGACATTCTCGATATGCTCTTTCTGTATTCGCGCGGCCGAGGCTTTCTTCGTATCCTTCCGGCTCGGATCTCCGAGAAATACGATGCCCCGTTTTTCATCGTAGTGATGCACGTGGTTCATATTGACGATATTGGTGCTGTCAACCAGCCTGAACCCGTCCTCAAAAAGCCATTCCTCGATGCTTTCGAAAGATACGTTCAGGAGGAATTGATCGTCCCGGGTATGGACGATGAATTCGCGTTCTTTGACTTTGTCAATTTTCAGCACGTCATTGGAATCTATGATGATCACCTCGGAGCATTTTTTCCCGAGGCGAACAACAGGGATCTTTTGCAAAAAAACTCAACTCCCAAGAGTAAAAGTAGACTGCCAGAATTTCCGGCAGTCCGGTGTTGCCCTGCTTATTTCTTGAGCAGTTCAGCAGGTGTGTTGGGGCGATGGACAAACCACGCGCTGGCGGTAAAGACGAAACCCGCTGCCAAAACCATTAAAACAGCATTGGAATACTTGGCGATCGTTCGTTTCACTGGTGTTCAGCTCCTTTCTAAGAGGTCTACAAGCTTATATGCGGGAGTGGTAAGAGATATCGCCTGGGTGATGAAAACCATGGAGAGAACGTCGCTATGCAGCCACAGGTTGGAACAAATGATCGCTGCGGATATGACTTTCAATATCGGGTAGTACTTCGGTGCGATACGGCTGACGTTTTCCAGCCCTTTCGGCGCGAGCCGCAGGATGATGGCAAGAGACACCAGATCCAGCAGAAACCCGGTATTCCAATATTGCAGAGGAGTATGCGCCAGGGCGATCAGCAGCAGGGAAGAAACCGCGACGCAGGCGATCGATGAGTGCAAATGCACCCCTCCGCTAAAGTAGCGCAGCAACGCATATGCAAACAGAGCAATGATGCATCGGAGAAAATGTCCGGTGAACAAGCCCGTCGTCGACACAATGAGCACGATGGAAACGCCGTTTAACAAAATAATCAGAGAGTAGGTCAGCACTTCCTCAGAGCCGCTATTTGGGTAATTTCTTCTGATCGATCTGGCGATGCGCGTTGCGGTATGGTCTATCCAACTCATCAATTATTTTTTCAGCCTCTCATACTTTTCTTTGATGTCGTTTTTATTTTTGCGATAGGTTATGGCAAGGCCAATAAACAGAACCAGCATTAGCGCCACTAACGCGAAAATCATCGAGAAATTGTCGATAAAAGAGATAATGACCAATTGGGCCGTCGTTATAGCCAGAAGAATAATAAATGAAAGAATCAAATTAAAGCTGTTAAATATATGCTTGATCGTCAGGCGTTTGATCACGAACATAAATCCGATTTTTTTGCGCTGCATCCACAGGGTCAACAGAAGCGTAGCGCTGGTGCTGACAAACTGCAGGACGGAGCCGTCCACCAGCGAATACGTAATGTCGTGCGGCGTAGTCAGGCCCATCGATGTCCCGGCGACCACCATCAAGGTTTGGATGGCGCCGTATATTAAATACCCCGTAATGCTGACCAGCAAAGCGTAGAAGATAGGGAAATTGAAAATAAATCGGAATAGAATAACGTAAGCGATCATCAACGAGACGGTGACGAACTCGTCCAAGTGCAAATAGTCCCTTTGAAACAGCGAAACGATGGATAAGACGAACGAAATGATCAACACTTTGGACGCGGAGTATTTAAAAGGGATGCGAAACAATGCCAGTGACAAGACCACAATAGATATATTTTCTAACGTGGAAAAGAAGAACCTGATCACTTCGTGGAAAACCATCATATAGCTTCCCTCCGGCAAAGGGCCATTATGTATTGCGACATATTATGACAAATTGCTACATCGCTAAGCTAAATCTAGTTTAATATACTTATGGTTAGGCCGCAAGTCATGTTTTTAAATGATTTTTAATATTGATATTGAACCCTGATTAGGAAATGATAGAATTAAGAAGGAGCGCACCTATTGAAAAGACCGAGAGGACATTCCCCCGGGAGGAAAACGAAAATGAAATTCAAAGCATTCATTCAGGAAAACGGGATGTATCTGGCTTGGACCGTGGCGCTGATCGCTACGTTGGGCAGCTTGTATTTTTCCGAGATCAGGGATTTTGCGCCGTGCAAATTGTGCTGGTATCAAAGAATTCTGATGTACCCGCAGGTTTTGCTGCTGGGGATCGCCGCGGTGCGCAAGGACTATAAGCAGTCGCTGTACATATGGCCGATGGCGCTGATCGGGGCCTGCATTTCGATTTATCACATTCTGGTTCAGAAAACGTCATGGTTTGAAGAAGCCGGAACCTCCTGCGGATTGGTGCCCTGCACGACTCAATATATCGACTGGTTCGGCTTTGTCACGATTCCCATGCTGGCGTTGACGGCTTTCCTGATCATCGGAGTGCTGCAGTGGCTCGTTTGGTCCGTTTCCAAATCGGATGAAAAAAAGTGACGGGCGCGCCGTTGGACTTTTATCCGGTACAAAAGCTTTTTCGCTTTCATATTCTATACCACTGGTGAAAACAACATAAAGGAAGCGGTGAATTTGTGCAGCAGCCTATAGCGATCTTGGATTCAGGAGTCGGCGGTTTAACCGTGGCCAAAGAAGTGATGCGGCAGCTTCCATTGGAACCCATTATTTATTTCGGCGACACGGCAAGGGCGCCTTACGGCCCGCGTGAGCCCGAGCAGATCAAAGGATTTACGGTGCAAATTGTCAGTTATTTAATGAGCCACCGGCCCAAAATGATCGTGATCGCCTGCAACACGGCTACCGCCATAGCGTTGGAACACATCCGCGACAGCGTGCCCGTGCCGGTCATCGGCGTCATTCACCCCGGCGCGCGCGCGGCGATCAAAATGACGCGAAACGGCCGGATCGGCGTGATCGGCACCGAGGGCACGATCCAGAGCGGAGCGTACGAACAGGCGCTAAAGGATTGCTCGCCTCAAATTGAAATCGTCAGTTTGGCGTGCCCTTTGCTTGTGCCCTTGGTTGAAAAAGGGATGTTCAACGAATGGGAGACGCGTCAGGTGGTCGGTCGATCCCTGCAGCCGCTTCAGAGCCAATCGATCGATTGCCTGATCCTGGGCTGCACCCACTATCCCTTTCTGAGCGAAGTCATTGCCGAGGTGATGGGCAGCCATGTTACGCTGATCAGTTCCGCCGACGAGACGGCGAGGGAAATCAGCACGGTTTTGTTTCATCAAAACAATCTGTCAAAGGCGGCAATCCCTCCGGAGCATCAATTTTTTTGCAGCGGCGACCCGCACATGTTCCGAAAAATTGCCCAGCAACTGCTGGGGGACGAAATCAAGGTAAGACCGGCTCCCTGGCCCGTATCGCAAATCGTTTAGGCCGAACGGATTCGGCGCTGTACATGCCGAAGCTGGCGCGAGCCGCATCGATCATTTTCCCGATGCGGCTCGCGTTTTGGTTTTCGGCCATTTTCGGTGTTTTGTACTCCGCCTCGGCCGGTGCCATGGCACAATGGCAGCGAATATCGCGCATCGCCAGGCTCTTTGCAAATTGCTCGTCCGCTGCGATAAGGGGCGAGCTTTTTTTGCGTGCGCGACCGTTCCCCTACGCTGTCCGTTCTCACGCCCGCCCCTTTCCATATAGAAGAAAATAAGGCCTGTCAGGTTCGTTGCGGAATTTCGGCCCGGAAAAAGCGACCGATGTCGTTGTTTCGACCTGTCTGCGCGCGAAAAATGGATAACTTTGTATGAAAAAAGGATTTTCAACAACGATGAAGAATACTATCGAGAAGGCAACAAATCAGATGAGAACAAATATGGAAGCGGCAACGATCAACTATTGAGGTGGCAACGGAGGAGGTAACCATGAGTAGCGTATCGGTAGTGAGGCCGCCCAAGCATTCCTCTCCTTTTTTCAGAAGCCATGAGTTGGTGGTAATCGGGTTTGCCTCGCTGGTTCTGGTGCTGGAAGCGCTGAAGGTGGCTCATCGACAGGCTTCGCCTATGCCGGATCAGGCCGACTGGATCTTCGCCTTTCTCGCCGGTTTGCAGATGTTGGCCGCCACCGGATTCAGGGTGCCGATCGCGCCGGGAAAGTGGCTTGATTTTACTTATGTTCCCTTGTGGGTGATCGCTTTTTCCTTGCAAACCCCCTACGCCTTGTTTGTTTTGTGCGTTTTTTCCTTATTGATCTATTTTATTTTCCCCGACCAATTCACCTGCAGAAAAACCTTCAAAACGTACCTCTTTCATTTTTCCTACCAAGTGATTCTGTTCTATGTGACCGTCAAATCGGTCTGGCTGGTGAAGGGATTGCTGGAAAGCGGCGGACACGCGATTCGGATCGGCGATATTTCGCTGGCGGGAATCGTCGGAATGGCCGCTTCGATGTTTGCCCTGGTGCTGACGGACTCGCTGCTTGGCTGGTGCATTCAACTGTTTGAAGGGCAGACCAGGGTTTGGG
>CAYYCV010000145.1:0-11683 GCA_964470405.1 uncultured Caryophanales bacterium | reverse complement strand
CCCGGGAGCAACAATACAAACCACCTGCTGTATTCGTGCGTAAACCATTTCGTCATCAGGTTCTGATTGCTGTTGAAATAATTCAACTTGGCCTGCACGCATACGATATGGTCCGGAGAAGTCTGAAAAGCCATATACGCTTTCTTTAGCTGATCCGGATCGGGCCGGTCTTCGGCATCGTAAATCACCACATAGGCGCCCCGGGCCCGAATCAATCCGTAGTTGCAGGCCTTCGGCTTGGTTTTGGGCAGACTGTCGGGCACCACCAATGTCGTATAGTAAGGAGGAAGCTGCATCCCTTGCAGCATCTCCTGCGCCTCCACATCGTCTTCCTCGATCAGCAGCCGGATATCCAGCTTAGCTTTAGGATAATCCAATCTTTCCAGATTGTCGACCAGGTAAGGAATGACCTGGCTTTCCTTGTACATGGGAACCAGAATGGTATAGATCGGAAGGTCGCGTTCGTTCACTGCCTGCATTTCCTCGTCGGTAAACCGCAATTGCGCATTCTCTTGCGCGCCCTTCGCAATGATCACGAACTTGAACAGCGTCATGACGAAATAGAAGGACTGGACGATCACATTCAAAACGATAAAGGTCGTGATCCAGTCCATGATGAAGCCTACCCCGATGATGCAGGAAAGGATAACAATGACGGCGATTTGGGGTTTGGTAAATGTGTTGTGCGCGGAGTTGTCCGGCTGTTCCAGCAACAGCCCGTTGGTGCTTTTGTCCACCAACTCCTCTTGGTAGATCACTTTCCAGAATCGTTCCAATTCCTCCCTGGTCGCCAACACCTGCTCGATCCGGCGGGAGACGAATTGCTCTATCTTCCGCTCCGATTCGGGGGGGAGCCGTTCTCCCACAGCGACCAGATAGCGGTTCGATTTCTCGTTGATCACGACCGCGTTGAGCGATCTCGCCAGTTCTTCCGGCAGCTTCGGAATATCGATCGGGATATCCTTGGCGCCCATATGCTCGCCGATCCGGCCGATGCCATTCTGGTTGGCGATCAAACGAAAGAGCTGCTCCGCGGAAATGATGCGCAGCGAGGTCAGGATGTCTCCGAGCATTCCCCCGCTTTTCCGCTGAAATTCCAGCGCCTGCTCCAGTTGTTCCTTCGTCACGGCGCCGCTCTCCAAGAGCAGATCCCCCAACCTGGATTTGCGGGGAATTTGCTGCACCACCCGCGTCAGATCGGCATAATCGACATAGTTCAATTCGATCAGAATATCTCCCAGCCTGCCGCCGGATTCTTTCTGCAGCCCGATCGCATGATTCAACTGTTCGCGGGTGACGAGTTCATTCTGTAAAAGCAAATCCCCAAGCCGGACGGAAGGTCTGGGCGCCGGATCGGGATCGGACGAAGACGAGGAAGGGCTGCGGCTTAACGGAGGCGGAGAGGGGGGCGGCTTTCGGGCGGACAATGCGGCGATTCTTTCCTCGCATTGCCTGATTTCGTCGAGCAGATTCGCTTCCTCCTGCTTCAATGCCAGGAGTTCCAGCTCGTCCTTCCGCGATTTTTCCTCAAGAAAATATGTATACTTCGCCAATTCATTCTTTTGCAGATCGATCATCCGGCGTACGCTTTTCATTTTCCAACCGAATAGCTTTTTACGGATGTTCATTTACGTTCTTGATCTCCAATGCGCTGTATTATCTGTTGTTCTCTGGCAAGTAATTGATCCCTTTCAGCCGTCAGCCGCTCGATCCGAACTGTCAACACCTCGCGTTCGTCGCTCATTTGCTTCTCCCGCTTCGTCGCCTTGCGCGCCAAAATCAGCTTCTCCAGTTGATACAGCGATTCGGCTTTCAAAACATCCCGCGGATCATATCCCCATAAAGCGCGTCGTACTCTCATGATTCAAACCATTCCAATCCGGTTTACGACAAAGAGGATGGCGAGAAAGGGCATGCCGCTTCACCGCTGTTGAAGTCGGGCGCCCGTGAACGAACGGCGCGGGCGCCCAATTTCAAAGGCGGCTGTCCACTTCCCGCATGATCCCTTCCCCGCCAACCATCTTTGCCTGAATATTCATTTCAATATCCAAATAACGATACAATAATCCCATAATAATTATAGCATAATGACAATATTTATTAAAGTTGAAAAAATTGTATAGATCGATGGAGTGGACGCCCTCCATTTAAATTATAGAACAAGCCTCTGAACAAAAACTGGACAAAACCGGGCCCTCGCCGGGCCGCCCCGCCTCGGGCATCGCGGCGTCACTTTCGTCGGGGCATGTCCAGCTTCCGAATCAGCTTGGCCAGCGCCTGCTCGATTTCGTCGGCACATTGCTGGTACAGATCGAGCGGCCCGCCGAACGGGTCAAAAATATCGTAATCCGGCATATGCTTCTCCAATTCCCCAAGCCTCGCCTTATCCCGCTCCGGCATGTCCTGCGATAACGCCAATTGAATCTGCCATTCGGTATACAGCTTCTCCCGTTCGGCGATCAAATCCAGCACCCGCGGGTCGTCTTCGACATATTCCCGCAGCGTGAACACCTTATCCACCGCGCCGGGAAAACGCTGAATCAGCGCCCTTTTATGGTTCATCGTCATCGCCAATATCAAGTCGGCCCATGCCACGGTCGATTCGTTCAGTTCGTCGGAGCTGAAATCCCCGTCGATCCCCTTCTCCTGCAAAATGATCAATGCGTTTCCGGATATCGGAAATCCCGGAGCGGCGGACACCCCGGCCGAACGGACTTCGACATCCATTCCCCGCGCTTCAAGCATCTTGCGAAAAATCCCTTCCGCCATCGGACTGCGGCACGTATTCCCGGTACAAACAAACAGAATGTGTTTCACCCCGAATTCCCCCCCTCGCTATGATCGCGTTGACCCTCTGCGTCGCCCCGAGACGGGGCGTTTGCATCTATTTTACCGTAAAATCAAGCCACGATGGGCCACTACATTAAAAATTTGATCCCGAACGCAAATAATATCATCCCTCCGAACGCTTCGCCGTATTCGCCGATCCAGCGGCCCATCCGCCGCCCGAGCAGCAGGCCGAGCACGGACATCCCGCCGCCAAACGCGCCAAACATCAGGACGGTCAGCCAAAGCTCGGATTCCAAAATGCCGAATGAAATACCGACAGAAAAAGAATCTATGCTGACGCTCAAAGAAAAAATGAACAGTCCCCATAGACCCGTATGATCCAGCGCGCGGCCTTGGCCGTACAGCGAGCTGTAAATCATGTGCGCGCCCAGCAAAACCAGAATGCCGCCTCCGGCGGCTTCCGCGACATTGCCCAGAAGCGAGCTGACGTATTGACCCGCAAACATGCCCAACAACGGCATAAACACATGGAATATACCGATCATCAAACTGAATTTCAGTATATCCAGCAACCGGATTCCTTTCATCCCCAGACCGATGCCCAGCGAAAAGGCATCCAGGCCCAAGGCGACAGCCATGATCAAAATCGTGGCCAGTTGTCCGGCCTGCGCCGTTACTGCCGCCATGCCATCCCCCTCCATGTCCACTGTTCTTGTTCATGGATATGCGGACATCGGGGGAATCATACACTAAATTTGTATCACGCGCCCGCCCGCGGCTTTATGCAGGCGATTCATCAAAGCGAATCCGACCCCTTCTTCCCCGCAGGCTTCCGCCAAAATAAAGCTCACCTGCTCTTGATCGAAGGTCCGCAGCGCGGCGAACAGATGCTCCGCCGCGGATGCCGGATCGCCCGGCTTGCCGCAGGCGATCACGACATCCGCGTCATATGCGGCCGGCGGTCCGGCAAACGTCAGCACCCCCGTCTTCTCTCCCCGGGAACGGGCCTGCCGGACTTCCGCGCGAATCCGCTCCATTACGCCCCGCGGCGAATCGCCCTTGACGATGGTCAGCCTGCCTCGCGGCGCATAATGCGTGTATTTCATTCCCGGCGATCGGGGCTTGAACTCATCCGCGCCGGGGTTTCGCACCCCGGGGCGGCCTGCGCCCGGCAGACCGCCGGAATCCGCCCCGCCGCGATCGGACAGGGGAACCCCGGTTGGCGCGAGCGTGGCGGCACGGCCCAGCGACGGGTCATGCGTCACCTGCGCGGCGACCTCCCGCAGTTGTTCCGCCGTCACGCCGCCCGGCCGGAGAATGTTGACCCCGGCCGCGGTGCATTCGACCACCGTGGATTCCAGGCCGACCCCGGTTGGGCCGCCGTCCATAATCCCTTCGATCCGCCCGCCCATGTCTTCCAGGACGTGCGCCGCCGTCGTCGTGCTCGGCCGACCGGAGCGATTGGCGCTCGGAGCGGCGATCGGGCAGCCCGAAGCGGCGATCAGCTTCAGGGCCAGAGGGTGGGCCGGCATGCGGATCGCGATCGTGTCCAGCCCGGCCGTAACCAGCGGCGAAACGGCGCCGGGGCGAAGCGGAAACACGATCGTCAGCGGCCCGGGCCAGAAGCGCCGCATCAGCCGTTCCGCCTGCGCCGGGATCGCCGCGACCAGCGCTTCCAACGGGCCGCGCTCCGCGATGTGGACAATCAGCGGATTGTCCGACGGCCTGCCCTTGGCGGCGTAGATGCGCTCCACGGCTTCCGTCGAGCGGGCATCGGCTCCCAGCCCGTAAACCGTCTCCGTCGGGAACGCGACCAGCTTGCCGGCGCGAAGCAGCTCAGCCGCTTCCTGAATGGCGGAGTCATCCTTCTCCGCCGCCTGATCGATGGAGTAGGAGGTGTTCCAATATCTAGTAATCATTGAAGTCATCCTTACTATGAAATATAGGTTGAATGCGACATAGGTTGAATACGACGAAACATTATAACCTTGATTATATCATTAAAATCGCGGTGAAAAACAGGCGGTGCCGTGCTCAGGTCCGGATTTCCGATCGTTAGTTGACCGACGGGCGGATGAGCGATGCGGCTGGGGACGAGACGGGGATCGGGCACTTCGGGCGTCGGACGCGACAACGATCGGGCCTTGGCGAACAGGTCCGCGAACGTGACGGGTGCGGTTTGTTTGAGGTCGCCAACAGCGCTCCGAGCCCGCCGTTTCGCTTGCTTGCGAAACCTGAGCTGTTTGCTTGACAACGGCCCCGCTTCCTTTGCGCGGCGCCATTTCGAGGCACGCTTCGCCCGTTCACGCCGATTTGCGGCGCTTTGTGTGAAACATCGTATAACACAGAACGATTACAGGTCCAATAGAGCCAGTCCGTACGATTCTTCATATAAAAATCCGCCGTTTCGGGATCGATCCGTTGCATATTATACGATTTTTCGCACAACATGACTTCCAGCCGGGTCATAACCAGGGCTCCTTGTATGTTTTATCATATAAAAGGGAACCTTGGCCCGGAAATCCTGTCTCGGGAACCCTTCGCCCGGGAACCTTCGCTCGGGAACCTTGGCCCGGATCCTTCACACAGAACCCTTCACTCGGGAACCTTGGCCCGGATCCTTCACAGGGCCCTTCGCGCGGGAACCCTGGCCCGCGGATCCTTCGCCCAGGCTCCTTGGCGTTATCCGCCAATGCGATGCATCGACGCACCATCGACTGATGTCTTGCCGCTAAAAGGCAGACTCGGCTGAACGCTGGACGCAGCTCAGCTTGGCATTAGCACCGGTGACCATGACGCCAAAAAAGGGGACGTCCGTTAGGAACGCCTCCCCATGCGGGTTGCCGAAAGCGATTTACACTTCAGCACGCTTTGGCATACTTTGCCACGCTTTAGCACACTTTGGCACGCTTCAGCACACTTTGGCACACGTCAGCACATTTGGCACGCTTGACCCCAAAGCCGCACCTTCACAACCGGGTCGCTAAAAAAGCTCCTTGACGAAATGGGTGATTTTTTTGATCCATTCCCAAATGAAGAAGCGGTATTCCGGCTTGCCCGCTCCGGCGGACGAAAGCCCGGAAGCATGGGCCGCAAGCCCCGCCGAATCGCCCGCAGCGACAGATGGCGTCGATCCCGAACCGGATAAATGCGAGCTCGAGCCGCCTCCGACGGACGACACCGCCGGTTTCGCCGGCACCGCGTCCCCCGTATCCGAACTGATAAAGCAGAGCGGCGGAAACAGCACGCACCACCAGTTCTGCCCTTCTCCCCGCCCCAACGTTACCAGAAAAGCTTCATACTTTCCCGCAGGATAGATGCGGTCGCCGTATACTTTGGCCGGAAACGGCACCTCCCCCAGTTCACTCCGGTAACTGTAACGAAATCCGTATTGAGCCAATGTATCGGCGACCGTCCGGTCCAAATCGGTCAGATGCGAGCGCACCGCCACCCGGGCCGCTTCGATCGTCTGCGGCTGTTCCACCCAACCGGCCATTGAGTCGACGATCGCGTCGCGCACTTTGCGCTTGATCCATTGGTCGCCCGGCGAATCGGAATTGGCAATGATTCGCAGGCGAATCGAGTCCTTGGGGATCACGGGCGATACCAGAGCCGCTTCGCCGCGGCCCGATTCCCAGCAAAGCATAAACCAGATCAGTGCAAACGCCAAAAACACATAAACTTTCAAATGAGTCCGATTGTGCATAAAAAAACGCCTCCCCATTTTACCCAACCTTGCTCAGCACTCTTCAGCGCCCCTCAGCAATCAGTATGGACAAAAAAGGAAGGAAGCAAACCTATGAATTTACGAATCTATGAAATGATAAACTTACGAATGATGAACTTGCGAATGATGAACTTTATGAATGATAAACTTACGAAATGATGAACTTACGAATCTATGAACCTATAATCTACGAACTTATAAAGCTTATGAACTTATGAAGCTACGAGCTTATGAATCGGCTATGTCCGAAACGATTCGCCGATTTTCCCGCCACGCCCGGTTGGACTCTGAACAAACCGCCTGCCAGCGGCTGTTCGGCTAGCTGCTTCTCGGTCAGGCCAGCGCGTGCCGAAGTGATATACAGCTCGTCCAAACGCTCGCCGCCGAAGCAACAGGAGGTCACTTGGGAAACGGGCAGGTCGATCCTTTCAAGCTGAACGCCCGATACCGGATCCCAGCGGGTGACGCAGGACCCGCCCCAATGAGCGACCCAGATCATGCCTTCACTGTCGACGGTCATTCCATCGGGAACGCCCGCGTCTTCGGGGAACTCCACCGCAACCTGACAATCTTTGATTTCTCCGGTACGCAAATGATACGCAAAACGAACAATTTGTTTGGTCGGTGTATCAATATAGTACATTTGGGTGTCATCTGGGCTCCACCCCAATCCGTTCGATACGCTGACTCCGGTCAGCGCCTTTCGGACGGTACAATCGCGCTCGAGACAATACAAGGCTCCCGAATGGGACCGCCCCGATATTGGCATGGTTCCCGCCCAGAAGCGTCCGGCCGCGTCGCATTTTCCGTCATTGAACCGATTGCCGGGCAGCTCCGCTTCGGGATCTGCGATCGGCTCCATGCGTTCACTGCGCAAATCGAGAAAATAAAAACCATGATGCATCGCGCACAACAAACGCCCTTCCCCCGCGGGAACGGCAGCGCCCACATACTGGTCGGTTCGAATCGTGCGGTGAGCGCCTGTGTGCGGAGTATGGAGATGGATCGCTTTCTCAAGGATGTCCACCCAAAGTATCGTTTTTTCATCGTCCAACCATACCGGCCCCTCCCCCAGCACCGATGTGGCGTCAAGTACCATTTGCAGCGGTTTCGCCATATGAGCTCCCTCCCCGGACAACCGTGACCGCCAACGCCTCCCGGACACACGCCGGGCCGCTTCGTCAACGCATCATCGAAATTCGGGACATGATGTCGAATGAATCGTCTGGCGGGCAAGCCGCCGTCTACGAACAAGGCCAATTGCCGTACGGTCGCTTCGTCGATGCCAGAGTCGGCTCCGATATGAGCGCCAATGGACCCGTTCATTTATAATTTCTTTATGAAAATGGGGATACCCCACGCAATCCTTCCTGCCCACACATGCGCATGGCTTCGCGGGTCGGGTCCGCAGCTTACTCATTTGCTTAGATATTTCCGCTTCGCGAAGTCGGCTGCCCGGCTCAAGTTTTGCACCTGAAAATTAGCCTCGCAAATATTATCCGTATTTTCATGGCGCAACGAGGTGGCTTTTTGTTCACCGAAACGAAAACTTTCCATGCGGCACACCCCCTTTTCTGCAAACAGGCAAAATCCTTTATCCCCACCCTTTATCCCCATCATACGTTAATTATTGATAAATGATCAATATAAAAGAAAGTCGACAATATATTCCGGCGATTTATGTACCCGGCAGCGCAATGAGAGCCGGCCCTTGCTTGAGATCGAACGAAGAATGTGGCATACGAGAGTTAAAACGGACAAAGGAAACATGACCAAAGAAGGGTTCCCGGTCTTCCAGCGGTCCTGCTGTCCGACCTGCGGCGCTTTCCAGTATATGGGGACCACGGTCCTATTCCACGGTCCTATGCAGGTGATGGTCGAAACGCTCGGACTGGCGCTGTCCTGGTCCGCGCCGATTCCCGCGACCCATGCGGAGATGAAACGCGCGGCCCGGTTGGCCGGACAGCAGATTATGCTGCTGGCTGGTCCAATCTGAAATCGCTCTATGCGTGCTGTGGGTGTGCTACACGGACATAGCACGCGTGTTGCAGCGTGTTGCATGCTTTGCCGCATCCTTGGGATAGACGGGATCGAGAACGGAATGAAACGAGGATAAAATACAGGAACACCTCCATTCGGGTTTGCGAGGTGTTCCTTTGCTGCTATTGAACCGACGCAGATGGATAAGGGAATTGGGTTGCGTAGTTGCTGAATTGCTGATGCGCTTGATCGAGCGGCGCTTGCTGCTCCGCCTCCAGCTTGTAGTAGCCCTTTTTGAACATCAATTCATACAATCCGTATTGGCATTGATGCGTTTCGTTCAACACCGTCATCACGTCCTGGTGAAGCCGGGGATGGCTCGCCTCCCTCGCCGCAACGTTAAAGCTGTCGGTCAAATATTTTTCCAGCGCCAGAATATCGTTGACCCTGTCGCGGTCGTTCATTTCCGGCCCTTTCACCTGCGGAGTTCCCGCCGGCTTCGGGTTTTGAATTTTCATTGAAGTTTGACCCTGGGATGAATTTTGATTCATGATCGACCCTCCTGTTATTGTTGCCATTGCTGGATTTTGTTCATTTCCGCGGTGTTGTTGTTCTGCAAATGCTTCAACAACATCTGGTAGTGGCGCTGATGCATCTGCCCTGCCTGATCGATGGCCCGGCTGATTTCCTGGTCCGTGCATTCCTGGGCGAAATGGCGGCATTTTTTCATTGCAACCAATTCCCAGGACAACTGGTCCTTGATATACAGGCAATCTTTGGTCGTGATCACCTGCGGCGGCTGCATCAGAATGGGCTGCCGCTGTTGGCTTCCCTGCGTCTGGTTTTGTAGCATGTGGATGCGTTCCCTCCTTTATTCCATGTGGATTACCGGATATAGTATGTCCCAAACATGGAGGATCTATCGAAGCGGGCGCGCGAAACTTGTCGGGCAGACAACGGACGAGCATATGAGCGGATAAACGATAAGCAAATGGGCAAAACCGCAAGCAACCAATGAACAAATGGACGGGTAAACGCATGAGCAAATGGGTCATGGGCAAAGCAAGTGAGCAAACGGACGAGCAATGACTGAGCAAACAGACGAGCATACGAGCAAGTAACGCATGAGCAAATGGGCCATGGGCAAACAAGTGAGCAGCCGGACGCGCAATGAATGAGCGAATGAACGGCAAGCGGGCAGGCAAAATACAAAAATACGGGGCACTGCGCCCCGCATCTCCGTATGCCTTGATATCGTTATGCCATTTTCGCTTTTAATATCCCGCTTCCGCGTTGACCACATTCAGGAGCGGTTTTCCCTCTACAAAAAACCGGAAATTTTTGCAAATGATCTCGAACGCTCTGGCCTTATAGTGTCGGGTGGCTCCGGCATGGTGCGGCGTCACGATCACGCGGTCCATATTCCATAAAGGGCTCGTTGGAGGCAGCGGCTCCGTCTCGAACACGTCCAGCGCGGCCCCGCCGATCTTGCCGGTTTGCAACGCCTCGATCAAAGCGTCCTCGTTGACCACTCCCCCTCTGCCCATGCTTATAAAGTAGCAGGTCGGCTTCATGCGCTGAAACTCGGCCCCGCCGATCAAATCTCTCGTTTCTTTGGTGATGGGAAGCAACACGATAATATAATCGCTCGTTTCCAACAGTTGGTTCATGCCCGCATAAGTTAGTACCGCATCGACAAAAGGAACGGCTTTGCCCGAACGATTCAATCCGATCACGTTCATGTCGAAAGCTTTGCACTTCCTGGCAATTTCCTCGCCAATGGATCCGATCCCGACGATCCCCACTGTTTTTCCATACAATTCATCGCCGATAAACGCCTTTTCCCATACTTTGCTATTCTGCAATCCCCGATAATAAGACCTGTTCCTGGCATGCTCAAGCATCATGCCCAACGCGTATTCGCTCATCTGAATTTTGTGCATGCCTTTCGTGTTGGTCACCCGGACGCCTCGCTTTTCCAGCTCCGCCAACGGCATTTTATCGACGCCCGCGGTTAAAGATTGCAGCCATTTTAAGCGCGGCGCTCGTTCCAATGTTAGGAGGCCGAAGCTTCTGTTATCCGCGATGACGATATCGGCATGGGGCAAATAAGGCGCGGCCGCCTGCTCGTTTTCGCAGCAATGAATCGTCAGATCGGGTTGAATGTCCCGGAGCATGGAAAGATATGTATCCTCAATTTTAACCGTGGTGACAAGGTTCATGTTCACTCTCTCCCTTTTCTAAGTTGTCTTTGGTTCTTTGCCCCGTCGGTTCCCGCTTCATCCATGATATCATCGAAGGCGACGGCTGTGCAATTGACAGCCAAATTTTCTGGATTCATCCAGGTCGGATCAAAACACCTCTTTGGATCAAAGCACCTCTAACGAAGCTGTCTCCAGACGCACAGCAACCACATGGCGGTCGATGCCCGCAAGGTCGCGAACGATGCGAATCTCCTGCCAATGCGCGCACGCATCAAGGAGTTCCGCGACGCGCGGCGCCTGGCCCGCTCCGGTCTCGAAGCCAACGAGCCGGGGAAGCCGCGGCAGCCGCTTCATCTGCTCCACCAGCCTGCGATAAAATCGCATGCCGTCCGCGCCGCCGTCCAGCGCCGTCCGCGGTTCATGATCGCGCACTTCCCTTTGGAGGCGCGGGATGACAGACGTTTCGATATAGGGCGGATTCGAAACGATGATGTCCGCTGCGGCCCGCTCGTCCAGCAGCGGTTGAAGCAGGTCGCCGCGCACGAGGCGGACCCGGTCCGCGACGCGATGGCTCGCGGCGTTCCCGCTTGCCGTCCGCAGCGCGGCGGGCGAGATATCTATCGCGGTGACCCGCCATTCCGGGCAAAGCCGGGCCAACGTGACCGCGATGATTCCGCTGCCCGTTCCGACGTCGACCGCATGCGGCGCTGCCGGACAGGGGCCCGTGGGCGGCGGGGGCCCTTCCTCCCGCGCCCGGACCGGCGCGGGCTTCGGCGGCGCGGCCGTCCGAGACGGCCGCCCCTCACGCGGCGCTTGAGCCGCCTCGGGCCGCTCCGGCAACGCCGACGCCGTTCCGGCCGCCGGGGCCGGAGCGCCGGTCGGCCCGGACTCGGCGCCGTGCGGCGGCCCCAGGCGGCGCCCGGGCGGGCCGGTCGCGTGCCCCCGCCGCGGGGGTTGCGGGGGCGGCGGGTGGGCGGTCGGG
>CAYYCV010000144.1:0-11860 GCA_964470405.1 uncultured Caryophanales bacterium | reverse complement strand
GGGGCTGTCCCAAAAGTCATCGTTCGATGACGAAAGGGCGCCCCTTCTCTAAAGTAGCAAAACAAAATCGAAGCAAATGTTTGTGGCGCTTTGTACGAAAATACGGCCGGTCGTGTGCCGAATTTTCGCTCTGCGCGGTGGCCGGAACCCGGCCATGAGAGATGTGTACGAAATGTCGTATAACGCGGAACGATTCTCCGTCCCATCGGACCGGTTTGTATGATTCTTCATACAAACTCTGCGGCTTCGATGTCGATCCGCCGCATGGTGTATGAAAAATCGCACAACATGACTTCCAGCCCGGTCATAACCAGGGCCTCTTGTATGTTTTATCATATAAAAAAACCTTCGCCGCGTATCCTGCAAATGCGATGCCTCAACGCACGCCCCGTCGTCTGATGACGGTAGCCGGAACGTCGTCTGATGACGGCAGCCCGGGACATCGTCTGACGACGATAGCAGCCCCCCCACACCGTCATTTTTCAACTATGCACGATTTTTTCCAAATCGAGGCGGCTGTCCCAAAAGTCATCGTAGATGACGGAGGGACGCCCTTCATCATTTTGTAAAACAAAAAGAAACCTTTTCTTGGTAAAATGGAGGTACCACCCAACTATATGCCAAAGGAGAGGTTTCTTTGTGCATTCAATATACCATGGACCAACTTTATCTGCCAATGGACTTAGAGGAGGACATTCCCGCGAATCACCTTGTTCGTGTCGTGAATGAGGCGGTAAATCGCTTAGACCATCGGATTTTTTTCACTGCTTATCCTGGTTGAGGACGAGACAGTTATCATCCTAAAATGCTCACGAAGATCATCATTTATGCTTACACACAGCGGCTCTATTCCTCTCGCCAGATCGCCAAAGCGGTCCGAGAAAACGTCATGTTTATGTGGATGGCCGGTAGACAGCGTCCAGACTTCCGCACGATCAATCGCTTTCGCTCCGAACGAATGAAAGACGTTTTGGAGACCGTCTTCACGGGCGTGCTTCAGTTTCTCGCAGAGGAGAAGTATGTCAAGCTCGAGCATTACTTTGTCGATGGCACCAAGATCGAAGCGAATGCGAATCGGTACACGTTCGTCTGGGGTGCAAGGCTGTCGTGAAGCAGAAAGCAAAGCTACAGGAAAAAGTACAAACGTTGTTCGCCACGATCCAAGCGGCAGAGACGCAAGAAGAGCAAGAACAGGCTGGCCAAGACCTTGCTGAACTCGGCGAAGCGTCTGCGCTGACCAGTGAGAAGCTAGAATCGGCCATTGGGCAATTAGAGGCAAAGTTGCAAGCTCGGCCGAAGGACAAGCCGCTTAAAAAAGCGGTACGTGTGCTTCGTAAGGACCTGCTGCCCCGTCTGGAGAAATACGAAACCCAGCAAGAGATTCTGGGGGATCGAAACAGCTTTAGCAAGACCGATCCGGACGCCACCTTTATGCGAATGAAAGAGGATCACATGCGTAATGGTCAACTGAAGCCTGGTTACAATGTGCAGATCGGAACAGAGAACCCGTTCATTATCGGATACAGCTTACATCAACGCCCGACCGACGCCCGTTGCTTAAAACTCCATTTGGAGAAGGTCAAAGCAACGCTCGGGAAGCTGCCGAAAACGGTCATTGCAGATGCTGGATATGGCGGAGAAGAAAACTATGCTTACCTAGAAGGGGAACAACGGGAAGCATTAGTGAAGTACAGCACATACCACAAAGAGAAATCGAAGAAATGACAACAAGATATCAGCAAGTTGGACAATTGGCAGTACGACGCAGCGGCAGATACGTGGACATGTGCGGCGGGGAGTAAACTGCTGTTTCGTTATGCAAGTAAAGAAACGACAGAAAAGCGAGCTATTCCATCAAGCGAGCTAACTACTTTTGGGACAGCCCCTTAATGCCGTTTCACTTTTTACGCAATGGGGGGGAAGTGCATCGAAGAAACGTGTATGCTATAATTTATCGGTATGAATAAAGTGTTTGCAAAGCTGTCCTAAATAGAGCGTGTTCAAAAAGCTGACCGCTGCCCAAAATCATGAATTTTGATTGTATTTAAGCGGTTTATTCGTGATTCCAAAGGCGAACGCTTCGCTCCTGCGTCACACCCTCATGTTTTTTGGAAGAAAACTCGCTTCGTAAGGAAGAGCGGCAGGCGTTTCGTTAGAAATGCCGATAGCGGGCTTCTTTTTTCCCTTTCGCTCCCCTTTTTAAATACGCTCTAATATGATTGACAAACAAAGGAGGCTCCAATGAAACTACATACAGCGGCCTATGAAGGCACATATCATGGTGAGAAGGCCATATGGCTCAAGGCGGGAGCATACGAAGCGGCCGTTTTGCCCGAGATCGGCGCAAACCTGATTGCTTTTCGCGATACGGAAAAACAATATCGGTTTTTGCGCGAGCCCGAAGCGGATGAGATGGAGGAATTTAAAAAGCGGCCGATCATTCACGGCATTCCCGTGCTGTTTCCGCCCAACCGGTATGAGGACGGGAAATTCCCGTGGAACGGTCAATGCTATTCGTTTCCGATCAATGAGCCGAATTTCAACAATCATTTGCATGGGTTTTTATACGATATTCCTTGGCAGGTCAAGGAATTTACGGCAGGCGAAGTGGAAAGCAGGGTAATCCTGGCGCAAACAGTGGGTGAAGGTCATGCCGTTTACAATTATTTTCCGCATTCGTTCACGGTGACGCTAAGCTATACGTTGAGCGATTCCGGCTTGCGGCAGCACGTCATGGTTCGAAATGAAGGGGACGCCGGCATGCCGTGCTTGCTGGCGTTTCATACCGCGATTAACGCGCCGTTTGCGGCGGGCGGATCGGCGGAGGACTGCCGGCTGCAAGTAACGATCGGAAAACGGTGGGAACTGAATGACCGGATGCTGCCGACCGGCCGATTTCAGCCGTTGACGCCGGAGGAGGAGCAGATGAAGCGGGAGGGGATATCCCCCTACTTCGAAGCGATGGACAATCACTACACCTCGGAAGCCCGGAATGGCCGAAATCGCATGGTGTTGACGGATGCGCGCCAGCGCGTCAAACTGATTTACGATGCGGGCGCGGCCTACAAGCAATGGATGATTTGGAACAACAAGGCGTCGAGGACGTTCTTCTGCCCCGAGCCGCAAATCAATCTGGTCAACGCGCCCAACGTTTCGCTGCCGGCCGAGGAGACCGGGCTCGTTTCATTGGAACCGGGTGAAATCTGGGAAGAGACGAGCAGGCTTTATTGCGTCCCTTATTGAACCTCGGTGCCGCGATGATCGCAGGCGGGTTTCAGGCTTCCGACCGCAGGCTCTCTGTCGCTCATTTTCCTTTCAAAATGCAAAGCGGTTGGGCGGATTACCCGCCTGCCGATTTGCATTTTTTATTTGGCGAAACATGGAAAGCGGTAAAATGACGCGCCATCTGATATAATATAAAAATTAAAGATATGCGATGGAGGGCGACTTGATTCAATGAATGGTCCCAGTGGAATTCTGGCAACAATTATTGCGTTGATTATGGCTTTGCTTGTGATCTTTGTCCGTTTGCGCGCCAGCCGCAAGCCGACTTCAATCCCGAAAATCATCATGCCGCCTGTCGGCATGAGCACGGGATTTCTGATGTTTTTGTTTCCGATGATGCATATTCCGTGGCTGTGGGCGTTGTACGCTTTTTTAATCGGCGCGGTTTTGTTCTCCTACCCGCTGATTCTCACATCCCGATTTGAAATCGTTGCCGGTGAAATCTATCTGAAACGTTCCAGATCTTTCGTTTTTATCTTGCTGGGATTGCTTATCATCCGTATGCTTTTGCATGGCTATGTGGAGGAGTATATATCCGTGGAGCAAACCGGAGCCGTGTTTTTCATCCTGGCCTTCGGCATGATCCTGCCCTGGCGGACGGCCATGTATTGGCGCTATCGCCAGCTCCATATGCGCCGGCAGACCGGCGATTCGGGCGATCCGGCGCTTGGGCGCGTGCTGGAGAAGCGCTAGAATCTGTCCGACGAAGCGAAGCGGGTGAATTTTTATTTAAAAGCTGGATGGCGGGAAGGGAATGGTCTCGAAAAACGGCTTGCTGCGGCCGCCTTTTCAATCGAGTGGCTGCCTTGGTTTGAAACGATCAGGGCCGCTTGATTGAAACAGCGACGGAGAGACCGTCCCTTTCCTGAAATGCGGAAAGATGAATAAAAATTCCCTGCGATTCTTTCGTCGGACGGATTCCCGGAAGCGCGGTGAACAAAGCGGCGCAGGGGCTGACGGAATGTGTCAACCGCGAATGCATCGACAATGAACTGCAACCTTTTTCGGCTTCGAGGCGTCTGAAAAGTTGCAGGAGAGGAGGACCAGTGTGGTAGAGCACAAACTGATCCGATCTGCCCAATCGGGAGATCGCGACGCTTTGATCGCCCTTCTGCGGGAAATTGAAACGCATGTGTACCGAACAGCCTTTTATATTTTGGGGAATGAACAAGATGCGATGGATGCCTCCCAGGAAGCTCTGATTCGAATTTATACCAAAATCGATTCATACGAAGAAAAGGCGAAGTTTACGACCTGGGTGCAGCGGATTGTGACCAACATTTGCATCGATAAATTTCGCCGGAAAAAGCCGACGGTATCCATCGACGAGCATGAAATGGTATTCTCCTCGACGACCAATGTGGAGGATGAAGTCGTTTCGTTCGATTTGGCCAAGGATATCCATGAAGCGATCGAAAAGCTTCCCGAGCATCATCGGGCCGTTGTTGTACTGAGATACGTGCAGGACTTCTCCTACAGTGAAATAGCGGATTCTCTTGATCTGCCTTTAAACACCGTGAAGTCTTATTTATTCAGGGCGAGACAGCAACTGCAAAGTCTGCTGCAGGATTATCGGAAAGGTGGTGTTCGGGGATGAATTGTCAAGAGGTGATGGAACTGATGCAGCGATACCTGGATCGCGATTTGGGCGAACCGGAATATGAAGCGATGATAGAGCATATACGGGCATGCCCGCAGTGTTCGGTTGCGTTCGAGCGGTTGAAACGCCTTTCCGACGAGCTGGAGCATTTGCCGAAAGTCACCCCGCTCACAAACCTGGTCGATTCGATTTTGCCGCAGTTGGAGCAGTTGGATCGCCAAGCCGCCGGGGAGCGGATCAAGACGCCTTACGCGCCCGCATCCGCCGCATCCGAAGCGCCGGCCGATTCCGGGCGAACCGGCGGCGAGCGCAAGCGGACATGGTGGCGCAACGGCTCCTACCGCGCGCTTGGCGGGGTGATTGCCGCAGGCATTGTGCTCGGGCTGCTGATGGTCAACCATCTCCCGAAAGCCGATTATTCGGCGGCGAATCAGGAAAGCGCCTTGAGCAGTGCAAACAGATTCACCGCCAACGATTCCTCCGCCTTTTCCGAGGATCGGGCGTCGGCTCAGGAAAACATGCCGTTGGCCGACATGGATCAGGCGGCGCAGCCGTCCGATACGAGCAAGGTCCCGGGCAAGATGAAAGCGGATGTGACCGTGCGCGATCAGAGAGGCGCCGGCGTTTCCGACTCCGAGCAGCCCCGCCTGATGAAGAATGCGGAGTCTGCCGTGCCGCCCGAGAATCAGCGCACCGCGCCGTCGTCCGAGAATCAGGGCGCTGCGTCGCCGTCCGAGGCCCCGAACGCATCGGCGGACGACAGCAAGGTCATGAACTTTTTGATGGCCGCAACGCCGGCCCCCGCAGTGGCGTCGCCGGACCAGGCTTACACGGCGGAAGCGAGCCGTTTGCCCGACGGCAAGCAGCAAGTGGTGATCCGCGACAAGGACGGGCGGCAAGTTTTTGCATCGTCCCCGTACGAGGCGGAACAGATTGCCCATTTGAAATGGTCCGGGGATGGGAAAAAGGTGGAATTTGACGCGGTGGCCGACGGCATTTCGTCGCATGTGACGCTGGATCTCGAAAATAAAACGGAAACGCGCGAATAAGGAGAGAACGATGGACTATAAAAAGGCGGCCAAAGAGATGGCCAACGGGCGAACGCTTCCTGTTTATTTGTGCTACGGGCCGGAGTCTTACCTGATGCAATCGTTCGTTTCGCTGGCCGTGGAGAAATGCGTTCCGCCGGAGTTGAAAGACTTTGCTTTCAATCGTTTCGATCTGTCGGAACAGCCGGTTGAACTCGTGATCGAAGACGCGGAAACCTTGCCTTTTATGGCCGATAAAAAGCTGATTGTCGCCCACGACGCATCGTTTTTCACCGCTTCCAGGTCCGGCGCCAAGGTGGAGCATAACACGGATCGACTGCTGGAGTATTTGAAATCGCCGGCCGATTACAGCATCGTCATTTTTACGGTGAACGCGGATAAGCTGGATGAGCGCAAAAAATTGGTCAAATGGCTGAAACAGCAAAATGCGGTGATTCCTTTTCCGGCGATGGGCGCGGATGAGCTCTTGCGTTGGGTTCAACGGCAGGCGGAACAGGGAGGTTGCCGCTTTGCCGACGGGGCGGCCGACCATTTGATTTTAAATGTCGGCACCAGCCTGCGGAACCTGTCGGAAGAAATTGAAAAGCTCGGTTTGTATGCCGGCGCGGAGGGCGTCATTACGTCGGATATGGTGCGGCGTCTGACCGTTCGCAACACGGAGCAAACCGTTTTCATGCTGGTGGAGGAAATCATCCGTTTACGCATGGAGCAAGCCTTCTCGATTTACCATGAGCTGTTGAAGCAGCGGGAAGACCCGATCAAGATTTTGATGTTGGTCGCGCGGCAGTTTCGAATCGTGCTGCAGGTCAAAGAATTGGGGCGGCGGGGTCTCACTCATCAGCAAACGGCTTCCGAATTGAGCCTGCATCCCTATGCGGTAAAAATTGCCGCAGAGCAAGCGGGCGCTTACGACGAAGCGAAGCTCGCCCGAATTCTGTCCGAACTGGCGGAATTGGATTTCAAGATGAAAAGCGGGGAAATCGATAAAGTGCTGGCGATGGAATTGTTCCTTTGCAAACTGGCGGGTTAAATGGGGAGCCGCTGAATGGAATTACTGAATGGAATCGCCGAATGGAATCGCTGAATGGGGTCGCAGAGTGGAGGTCAAACCGTTCGGGGATAGACAATCGAAAATAAACAGATCGAGGTAAATAAGCGGAAATAAACAGAAGGAAACAGAAGGAAACAGAAGGAAACAGAGATAAACAGAAATAAATCAGTAAAAATAAAAAAATCCAGTGCAACCTGTCACGGTTTCAGTGGATTTGTTCTATTTGGATCGATTAGGCTTGTGCTCCGGACGCCAGTTTGTTGTATTGCTTGGCCAAGCGTGATTTTTTGCGCGAAGCTTTATTTTTGTGGATTAATCCTTTGCTGGCGGCTTTGTCCAATCGCTTGGAGGCCTTGATCAGGGCTTCTTTCGCACCTTCGACGTCGCCCTTCAAAATGGCGGTATCCACGGACTTGATCGATGTGCGGAGCGCCGATTTTTGTGACATATTTTGATGACGCTTTTTTTCGTTGGTTTTGACTCTTTTAATGGCAGACTTGATGTTTGGCATAACTTTCACCTCCTGCATGCACTTTCAATGACCCTAAACATTCTATCACTTACCATGCCAAAAATCAATAGCGCGCAAGTCTCGAATAATATTGGGTTCCTTACACAAACTATAGCTTGCGAACGGAGAAGGAAATGACAATGTGATCGAGGAGGACACAATGGAGGAGACAATGATGAATTTAAGCGCATATGACGTCAGAACCGATTTGGCTTTGGAGGCGCATGAAATGGCTTCCGGCGCGCAGGGGGGACAAATTCCCGGGGTACATACGGAAATGGTCGAGGAAGCGGAGATGAAGATCACCCGGATTCGCGTGGAAAATGAACAGGGAGCGCAAGCGATCGGCAAGCGTCCGGGATATTACGTCACGATGGAAGTGCCGGAGTTGCGCAATAAGGATTCCGAGCTGCAAGATCGCGTGGCGACGCGGTTTGCCCAGGAGTTTGAAGCGTATTTGGAAAAGCTGGGCATTCCATCCTCGGCGAAAGTGCTGGTCATCGGCTTGGGCAACTGGAATGTGACGCCCGACTCGCTGGGGCCGATCGTCGTCGAGAACATCATGGTCACCCGGCATTATTTCGAATTGATGCCGGAAAGGGTTGGACCGGGCTATCGCCAGGTCAGCGCGGTGGCGCCGGGCGTGCTGGGCACAACGGGAATCGAGACGGGGGAAATCGTCCATGGCATTGTCCAGCGTTCCGAGCCCGATTTGGTGATCGCGATCGACGCGCTGGCCTCGAAAGCGTTGGAACGCGTCAACACCACGATTCAAATCGCCGACACGGGCATCCACCCGGGTTCGGGGATCGGGAACCGCCGCAAAGGTTTGACGCGGGAAACGCTGGGCGTTCCGGTCATTGCGATCGGCGTTCCCACCGTGGTGTACGCTTCGACGATCGTCAACAACAGCATTGAGCTGCTGATTCGGCATTTTCGGCGGCAGACGGATAAGACGGATAAAATTCTTGGTTTGCTGGACGGATTGAGCGAAAATGAAAGGTTGCAGTTGGTTCGGGAAGTATTGAATCCGCTGGGGCATGATCTGCTTGTAACCCCCAAGGAGATCGACCAATTCATCGAGGACACGGCCAATATTATTGCAAGCGGGCTCAATGCGGCTCTGCATGAGGCGGTCGATGCGCAGAACGTGTCCGCGTATACGCATTAGGTGTCCGGGCCGCGTTCCGGGCGCGGTTAAATGCGCTTGGAACGCGTTTGGGTTGCGCCGAAGCCGGGCGTTTGCGTTCGAGCCGCCGCGTGTCCAAGCCGGGCGTTCGAGTCCGAGCCGCCGGACCCAAGCCAAGCGTTTGCGTCCGAGCCGTATGCGTGTCCAAGTCGGGCGTTCGAACCCGAGCCGCCGGGCTCAAACCGTAAGCGTCCAAGCGGCATTCGGGCTGCGCCCGATCCGCGCTTGGGCTGCGCCGAACCTCGCGTTCAAGCTCTGCGCTTGGAACGCGTTTGAACTGCGTCCAACCGCGCCCGGCGTTGCCCGGAAGCGGTTGGCGCGGTTCCGCGGCCCGGAATGGCCCACTTTGATGGGCCGGGCCGCGGCAGTTTGCCGTCGCGGGTATCGACGGCGGCGAATTTGCCTGTGCGCATCGCGCCGACAGGCAGGTCGCGAATTCGGATTGGCGAATTCAGGTCGGCCAATCTAGATCGGCGATGAATTCGGGCCGACAAATACAGATCGACGATGAATTCAGATCGACGAATTTGGGTTGGTGAACCCGGATCGGCGGATGATGGAGGCGCTGCGTTTCTATTGCAGACGAAGGACGCTCTTGTTAGAAGCCTGTGTCGCCTTTTACCGGGCCTTCATAGGCAGGAGAACGAGGTTTTCGTAGGCGGGGGAACGAGAAGGCTGCGGAATAGCTGCAAAAGTGCATTTATTTTCAGGCCCCTACGGGCATTTTGGGAGAATACCTGCAAAAGTGCAGGTATTTTGAACCATTTCGCTTCTTTCTGGAGTGAGGGCGCAAAATACATGCATTTTTGCAGGTATTTGATCTTTTGGGCTTCGTAGAGCATAAAGAACTGCATTATTGCAGGTATTTCAGCCCAAAGAGGCCGCTCGAAACCGCCCGAACCCTGAGTAATGGAAAATACCCAATACTGCCCACCAAAAAGTGATTTTATGCATATTTCTTTAGTCGGGTAAGACGGTGCAATCGGCGATTCCTGCCCATCGAAGTTAAAATTTGCGAGTGAGGCGAGAGGTCGGCAAGTGAGGTAAAAGGAATCTGGAAGTGAGGGGAAAAAGCTGCAAGTAAGATGAAAAAGGCCGGCAAGCGGGAAGAAAGAAATCTGAAAGTGTGGTAGAAAAGGCTTGCAAGCGAGGTAAAAGAGAGCTGAAAGTGTAGTAGAAAAGGCCTGCAAGCGAGGTAAAAGAGAGCTGAAAGTGTGGTAGAAAGGGTCTGCAAATGAGCTGAAAGAAATCTGAAAGTGTGATAGAAAGGGGCCTGCAAGTGAAGTGAAATGGGGCTGGAAGCGTGGCAGAAAAGGCCCGCAAGCGAGGCGGAAAAAGTCCAGAAGTATAACAGAAAAAAGTGACGATGGAAAAAAGCGATGAAAACCAGGCGTCTCTCGCTCAGGCACAGACGTCCGATCGCAGTTGTCCGCCGATTTTCCCCCTGGATTCCCCTCTATATTTTTATATCGATATATTTCCCCGCATAAGGATGAGACGCCATCTGTTGAATGGCCTGCTGGTTTTTTTGAAAGTCGTGGATCATCGTTAAGGCGCTCGTCGTTTGAAGCAACGAAGCTTGCCGAAATGCCGCCAGACTGACGGTTCGCTGCAACTGCGCCAAATTCATTGACACGTCGGACATACACAAACACCCCCATAAATTATACCATATTTTAATAGTTTCTAAACGTTCCCAAGATTAATATTTTTTAATGCAATATTAATTATACCCTCATAATAGCAGTTTTTTCTACGTGTAGAAAGCGCTTGCACGGTTTTCTTGGAAATTTTCTCCCTTTCTTTTTTTGATATGCTGAAAAGCAGGCGGTCGTTGAAAAGCGTGGTGAAAAATGCGGTGCGGGGATTGAACATGGGCTGAAGAAGCGGCGGAGATCGATTTGGTCGCCGGCTTCTCCTCAAACGGGCTGTCCGATCGGAAAATGGGCGGGCAATCGTGATCGGAAGGTTGTGCCCGGGCGAAGCCGTCTGTTTTTTCGCCATGCTTTTCAGATTATCCTTGAAAGGAAATGGTGCTTATGAAACATCGCTTCAAAAAATGGATGGTTGGCATCGGCCTGAGTTTGGTTTTATGCTTGACGGGAAATGCGTGGTTGATGCCCGCTCCGGCTCATGCCGCGGATGCGGCGTCTTCGCTGGCGGATCATATTATTTGGCTCGGGCAGCGCTTTATGGGAACGCCTTACAAATACGGCGCCCAAACGGGCAATACCAGTTCGTTCGACTGTTCCTCGTTTGTGCAGTACTTGTACAGGGAGAACGGCATATCGCTTCCGCGCGATTCGAAAAGCCAATCCGGTTCCGGAAACTACATACCGAGAAATCAATTGCAGCCGGGGGATCTTGTGTTCTTCTACTCCCCCATACACCATGTAGCCATTTATATCGGAAACGGCCAAATTTTGCATGCGTACGGCGAACCAGGGGTGACTATTTCCAAGCTGAACACGGGTTGGTGGAACGATCATTACGCAACGGCGCGACGGGTTATTCCGAATCTTGGACAAAGCTCCGGTTCGGTGGGAGGAAGCGCGGGAAGCGGCACGGCTGGACGGGTTCCGGAAGGGGATTATCCTACGGGGTGGATTCAGAAAAGCGTCAATTTTCGCACCGCGCCTACTGTAAACAGCAGCCGCATCCGTTATTTGCAAGCGGGGGAAACGGTGCGCATTCTGGAAAAATTAAACAATCAGTGGTATAAAGTGCAGGATTATAAAGGCCAAATCGGGTATTTGACCACCTTGCAGCAATATGTTCAGTATCATAGCAAACCGGGCGGGGACGGCCCTGCCGCAAACCCGACCGCTTATCCGAGCGGCTTGATCCTCAAAGGCGTTAATTTTCGAACGCAGCCTTCCGTGAACAGCGGACAGGTCATCCGGTTGTTGAAGAAGGGGGAAACGGTGCGCATTTTGTCCAAAGAAAATCAGCATTGGTATAAAATTCAGGACAAAAACGGGCAAATCGGTTATCTCACCACGATATCCGGGTATATGAAGTTAAACTGACGATTCCGCGCAAGCCCTGGCCGTTATTAAAAGTGTGGTGAAAAACGGGCGGCTCCAAGATGGGGCATGGGTTTCCGATCGCAGTTGCCCACAGATTTCCCGATTTTCGAGCCATATAGAGGGAGAAATCCGCGGGCAAAGGCGAC
>CAYYCV010000143.1:0-11961 GCA_964470405.1 uncultured Caryophanales bacterium | reverse complement strand
ACGTGGGCGGTCTGAAGAGCGACGTGGGCGGTCTGAAGAGCGACGTGGGCGGTCTGAAGAGCGACGTGGGCGGTCTGAAGAGCGACGTGGGCGGTCTAAAGAGTGACGTGGGCGGTCTGAAGAGCGACGTAAGCGACCTAAAAGGCAGAATGACGAACGTGGAAGGCAAGCTGGACTTGATCCAAAACGACATCTCGGACATGAAGCGCGGGCAGGAGGAAATCAATGCCCGGCATTCCAAAGAATTGCAGAGCCACGGATACAGCATAGATATTCTTCATCGGAACCATCTGCGATTGGAAACGGAAATGGAAAAAATAAAAAATAGCTGACCTTGATGTAAAAGGCAACCGTCACCGGACGGTTGCCTTTTATCGTTATACATAGTAAAATTCTTCCTGTTGACAGAGAAAACTACAGAAGAAAGAAGGAACAGATGATGAAGCTGGGAATCGTCTCCGATACGCATATTCACCGAAAAGGCCAGGAGTTGCCGCGAGCGCTGGTGAAGGGGCTTGCGGGAGTCGATCGGATTCTGCACGCCGGAGACTGGATCATCCCGGATGTCGCGGCGATGTTGGAGCGGATCGCACCCGTTGACGGAGTGGCGGGAAACAACGACGGAGGCGAAATCATTGCGCGTTTCGGCCGCAGGAAGCTGCTGGAATGGGCCGGTTTCAAGATTGGCGTCGTGCATGGCGACGGTTCCTGGAAATCGGCGGAAGCGACAGCGGCGCAAGCGTTTCTTCATGAGGCGGCGCCGGATTTGGTCATTTTCGGACACTCCCACATTCCCTATATGGGCAAGTCGGGGAATACGCTGTTGTTCAACCCGGGCTCGCCGACGGATAAGCGCCGGCAGCCGCGATATTCTTACGGCATTGTCGAATTGGGCGAAACGATCGTCGCGCGGCATTATTATTTTGACGATAAAGGATAAACCGGCAGGGAACGGGTCTTTCGGAAAAACGGCAAGCCTTTTCACGTTTCCGCAGTCAGGGCGTGGGAAGGTTTTTTTTGAAGCTTTTCCGCAAATCGCTACTAATATAGTGCGTGTTCAAAAAGTAGACTGCTACGGAGAAAGAGGTGTGCCTCCGGTCGCTGTTGAAATCGTGAAACGAATGATATTTAGCGGTTTTTTCACGATTTCAAAGGCGAACGCTCCGCTCCTTCGGCACACCTCTTTCTCCTACGCTGCCTTTTTGAACACGCTCTAATATATTCAGGCTGTTGAAAAAGATTGCAGGAGGATATTTATAACGGTTATCGAATGAATAAAAAGGAGGGAGTGAATAGAAGTGAACCTATATCAAAAAGCAGTGTCGGAGATCGCGGAGAAATGCGCCGCGGATTGCCTTGGACCGATTTTGACGTCCATCGAAAAAGGGCATGTGATTTCCATACGGAACCAATTTGAGAAACCTGATGTGGGCGACCGGCTGGAGCAGTTTATGATGGAATACTGGTCATCGCTTACGGATGCGACCAATGATTATTGGAAAATAGAGAATGTGACCGTTGAAGACAAGATGTTGGTTTTTCGCAAACTGCAAAGGGACGTTCAAGACCAACTGGAAGAGCATATTTTAAAAAAAATGGCGCAAGCGGCCGAAGCGCAGCAGGCGGAATGCGCCCGCCGGTTTAAAGCGATCTGCGACCGCGCGACCGGGAACGACGACGGTTCGTTGTTGCAGCATTTGCTGGAATTGCAGCAGGAGACCGCACATTTGCTTGCCCAAGCGACGCAGGTGGAACACATTCGGATGTATTTGACGGGAAAAGGAGTGCTTTTGCGGGAAAACGCGTGGAAGATGGAAGCGGCCGATGAACCGCTGAAGGAAGCCGAAGCTCCGGCGGCTCGGCTTGAAAAGGAGGAGCTTCACAAATTTGAACGGAAGCTTCGAGGGGGAGCGGTAGCGAGCATTAAACCGCACGGAACTTTCGTGCCGGAATCGGAAATTCGCAAAATGGGATTCGAGCATGGCGATTTGTTGCGGGTCAAAACGACGTATCGCCAGGCAGGGCAGACCCGATATGAATTTGAACTGTTTGAAAAAAAGAACGAAAGCCAGCCCCAGCGGGTTCAACTGGATCGTTGCCTTGTCCGGAAAGACGCGATGATGTTCTACGTGGACACGTACATGGAGGACGGCGAGGAACGGGATATCCGCCTGGAGGATTCGCCGTATCGGTTCATCATCCGGGACGACGATGTGAAATCCTTCAAGCTGGCGCCGGGGGAACGGGTGGATTTGGCTTATTGGGCGAATCATCCTTCCGGGGCAAAAGTCATTTGGAAGCACTTGAACGAAAGCCCCGCGGCAGGCCAGGCGAACAACCTGCATCCGGCTTACGCGGGGGGATAAAAAGGGCGAACGCATCAAGGGGAGGAACAAATGAAAGCGATACTGGTGGATGACGAACCGTTATCCCTGATGCAGCTCCGGACCATGCTGGAGCGTGAAGTGGGCGGCGTTGAAGTAATCGGGGCTTATTCCGATCCGTTTCTGGCGGTTGAATCGGTGGAGCGGCAGCGTCCGGACACGGTTTTTCTGGATATACATATGCCGGGCATGAACGGCCTGAAGCTGGGGGAGCGGCTGCAGACCATCGCCCCGGACGCGGAGATCGTTTTTATAACCGGGTACAATCAGTATGCGGTGGAAGCTTTTGAACTGTGTGCGCTGGACTACATCATGAAGCCGGTGCTTTTGGAACGCCTGAAGAAAACCGTGCAGCGTTTACGGCAAAGAATGGCCGCCGAGAAAGTAGGGCACGACGAATCGGGACAGCCGCTCATTTGTTGCTTTAAGCATATGATGGTTCAATTTGACGGGACCGAGCCGCGAGTGATTAAGTGGCGTACGAGCAAAGCGCAGGAGCTGTTCGCCTATTTGCTGCATTACCGGGAGAAGTGGGTGTCCAAGGACGCGATCGTGGAATGGCTGTGGCCGAATTATGATGTGGCCAGGGCCACGCAGCATCTGTACACGACCATTTACAACATTCGTCAAACCTTGAAGAAGAGCGGTCTGGAAACCATTACGATTCGCAATGCGGAAATAGAGGGGGGATACATCCTGTCTGTTGGAGACGCGCGGATCGACACGGTGGAATGGGTGCATGGCGTGAAGCAATTGGCGGACCCCAAGCCAAGCAACCTGAACGAATATCGATCGGTATTGGAAAAATACGCAGGGGATTATTTGGAAGATTACGATTTCCTGTGGGCGGAGAACGAACGGGAGCGGCTTCGCAATTTATGGCTGCGGCTGGCGCAAAAGCTGAGCCGCTATTGCATGGAGCACGGAAGAGAGGAGGAAGCCGTTCGGGTGAATCGCCTTATTCAGCAGCGGGATCCTTTTGACGAAGAAAGCTATTTTAACCTGATGAAGCTGTACGACGCCTTGAACGATCGGGAAGCCGTGGAAGAGCAGTATCGGCTATTGCTCGCTGTGGCGGAGAAGGAATTGGAATGCCCCGTTAACGGCGACATCAAGGCTTGGTACGATCGTTGGCAATCGCAAAGGAAATGGTAGTCCCCCGGCCGGGAACGCTTTCGATTTGAAGACCTTTTCCATACAGTTGTTTCAGGCGCAAATGGGTGTTGCGCAGACCGACTCCCGCCTGGACATTCGGGCTTTTGTCGAATATTTGCCTCAGCGTTTCCTCATTGATCCCCACACCGTCGTCTTTGACGACAATCTCCGTATAATCGGCGCGACTCGTAATGCGGATGAGCAAATTTCCGCCCTGAACGCGCCCCAGTATCCCGTGTCTGACCGCATTTTCCACCAAAGGCTGGATGGAAAGCGGAGGGATCTGCAACTGGATGTCCTTGTCCACCTCCCAGGTGACATTCAGTTTGTCCGCAAAGCGCTCTTTCTCTATAAACAGGTAGGAATGGACCAGATCGAGTTCGTGCTGCAACGGAACCAATTGCTGCGAGTTTTGAAAATCGAAGCTGGCTTGCAAATAATCCCCGAACACCTTCAGAAGCTTGCGCATTCTTTCCAGATCGACCAGGCTCAAAGCGGCGACGGCATTCAGCGTGTTGAAGATGAAATGAGGCTGAATTTGCGCTTGCAGCCAGGCGGCCTCCATGCGCAATTGCTCGCTGACCGATCTTCTCAATTCGGTCAGGACCCGGACGCGGGATTTCAATTCCCTTGCTTCCATCGGCTTGGTGACGTAGTCGTTCGCCCCCGAGAGAAATCCGGTTTCGATATCCTCCGCCCTGGTGCGGGCGGTCAAGAGCAGGATTGGAAGCTGGAAGGCGGAAAAGCGATCGCGGACGATGCGCGTCAATTCATATCCCGACATATGCGGCATCATGACGTCGCATATGATCAGGTCCCATTGCTTGGCGTCGAGCAGGGACAGGGCTTCCGCGCCGCTTGTGGCCGTAACGATATCGTAGCGCTCCGGCGAAAGCACGTGGATGAGCACATTCAAATTGACCGGATCGTCGTCCACGGCCAAAATCCGCGGCCTGTCCGCGCCGTTCTCGATGAACGAATCTGCGCTTTCGTCGGCGGCCCGGTCGGAAAAAACGGCGGCGGCCGTTTCGTCGCTTGCCGTAAACATGGGGGGCATCCACTCTGTTTCCGACGGCTGCGCGGACGAATCGGACGAATCGGCCAAAGGCAAAGTGAACGTAAATTGGGATCCTTGTTTCGGGTGCGAACGAACCTGGATCGTTCCTCCGTGCAATTCGACGAACTGCTTGCAGATGCTCAGCCCCAACCCGATGCCGCCGCCCACGGTTCCGCTGTTGTGATCCCCCTGTTCGTAAGGGTGGAATATTCGCCGCTGCATCTCTTCATCCATACCGACCCCGGTATCCTCCACGTGAATATAGGCCATGCCTTCCTTTGCTTCCGCATGTATCCGAATGCTTCCTTTTTCCGTAAACTTCACGGCATTGTGAAGCAAATTAAACAAAATTTGAATCAGCCGGTTTTCGTCGGCAAGCACGGGGGGGAAATCGTCCGGAATATGATTGATGAAGTCAATCGATTTTCCTTCCGTCATGAATCGCAGCATTTGGAATACGCCGGTCGCGAGCGTTTGAATCCGAAGGCTGCTTCGTTTCAATCGGATTCCGCTTTCCTTTAATCTGGTGAAATCCAGCAAATCGTTCAACATGAGCGACATCCGCCGACCGACGGTCATCAACAGTTGCATGTTTCTCCTGTTTTTGGCGTCCAATGCCCGGTCATTGCTGTCCAGGACGGTCTGCGCAATGTTCAGCATCCCATGCAAAGGGTTTCGCAATTCATGTGAGGTGTTGGTCAGGAAATCGTCTCTGAGCTTGTCCGCTTTTTGCAGCTTGCCTGCCAACTCTACGGCGGCGTCGGCCGTGCGGAAATAACGTTTAAACCAGTACGTGGCAAACGTAAGAAAACTGATCATCATGTCCACCGGGTAGAAATTCAACTGCATCCCGCCGCGTCGGCCCATGGCGCCCCAAATGATGTTCATCGTGATGCAGATGACGGCAAGCAACAGAAAAATAGCGTCTTTTTCACCCTTTAAAGTGGTGCGAAGCGTTGCGGTCAGAACGGCCAGGAACGGAAACAGGGTGACAATCATGAAAAGCGGCCCCGCCTGTGTAATGGATTCCGTCGATGCGAGCAGGATGAACAGCGTCACGGCCGCACAGAGAATGGTATACCAATGAAAGCGATTCAATTTCTGATACTCCGACAGCAGGCTGAGGGTAAATTCAAGCAACAACGCGGCCGCCCAGATGTAAGCCAAAGTGGAGATTTTCAAGATCCAGTCCTGGTGGATCGGCAGCCAGACGAACAGCAGCTTGTCGTCTGCGACCAGGACGGTAAAGATGGCGACGATGACCAGCAACACAAAATAAAGCAGTTCTTTCTGGCGAATCCCGAGCAGATACAGGATGCATGCGTACAAGGCGTGAATCACCAGCCCCACGGAAACGATCACCTGCAGCAGGGTGGACAGCCATGTTTCCGTATAGACCGCGCGCTCCATTCCGAACTTGATCGTTTTGATGATGCCGCCGCCGCCGAAATCGCTGAAATTGGCCGCGTGAATGACCATGTCAATTTCGCTTTGATCCGTCGTGAAAGATGCGGAATAAGGGACGTCGCGCGGGACGGATTGTTCTTTCTCTGCCGCCGGATGACCGGAATGCGCGAGCGGAACCCCGTTCACGAACAACTCCGACGCACCTTTGATATCGGCGACATGAATTCTGTAAATCCGCTGTTGATCCGAACCGGTCAAAATCCGCAGGCGGTAGGTGCCAAACGGTGTTTGCAACGGCCTGAGGGAGGGATTCAACGGCTCGGGAATCCGGACGAACGTTTTTCCCGCCCCGGACGTAGCGGCCGTTTTGGGCGCAACAAACACGCCGGGATAAAATTCCCATTCTCCGCTAAGCGGAATGGCTCGATTCCGCTCCATATTCCAATTTCGCAAATCCAGTACGCCATGAACGGCCGTCGGATAGTTCGGCGCGTCGCTTGCGTAAATCCAGGCCAATCGAATGCCGGTAATCGCAAGCAGGAACAACGCCGCAATCAAAATCGTTTTTTGTTTGGTCATCATCGTAATCGGGATAATTCGACAAAAATGTAGAAAATCCTCTATTCCACTTGCGCGGAACTATACAAAAACGTTGTTCAGAAATTGTTCAAATGACTCGTATATGCTATTGCAGAACAAAATATAACATTTTTTAGAAATCTAATTCTTAGTGTCGGAGGAACGAAATGGTAAAGAAGAAACTATTGGCAATCATTACTACTGCAATCATGTTGTTTAGTCTGGTGCCCCGCTTTTCGGCGACACCGGCAAAGGCGGATCCATCCGACGATTTTGGCGCGGGCCTGACCGTTACGGTGGCGTCGCCGGGTCAAATCGTTCCCGGACATACGGGCACGCTTGTGGTAAAGGTCACCAATAACAGAACGGGGCAGGATCCGGCCGACTATGCTTACAACATGGGGGTTCAATTGGTGCTCGATGACGGCCTGCGGCTAAACGGACTGAAGCTGGCCTCCGCCGGCGTCGAAGCCCCGTCATCGGATACGGGCCAGGATGGTGAAAAGCAAGTCGTTTACTGGCGGGATATTAAAACGCTGGCGCCGACTGAAACCTTTGAATTTACCATCGGCGTGGAAGCGCTGGACAATTACAGGCAAATCAACGAAATGGACGAGGTAAAGTTTAAAGATGAGCTGGGCGCGTCGATCAACGTTTTTGCCAGCAAGGATGCGCGCCAATTGTTTGAACCCGCGGACCCCGCTGAGGCGGCTGCGGCGGGGCAGTACACGCAAACGGCGACCGTGGACCCGATGAAAGTTTACCCGTTTACCGTTGAAATCACCGATCCGGTGAGGGAGGTGAAGGGAGCCGGGAACGACTCGACGCCCCCCGTGACGGACGGGGAATGGGGAGATATGAGCTATACCGCCAAGATTGTGAACAGCGATCGGGCCGTGACGTCATTTACCCAATTTTCCGCGACGATAGACGGCGGATTGGAGCTGTACGATGCCAAGCTGGACGGGACAACGAAAGAGCCGGTGAGCAACGCTCCGCAAGGCGATGAACGGGTCGTATCTTGGAATGGGATCTCGCTGACGCCGGGGGAAACGAAGGAGCTCACCTTCAAAATGGCGTTTCTTAACCGTTTCATGAACGGCGGGGTGGAGAGCGACGGTTCGGTGATTACGCACGGCACGACGGTGCACAATACGCTGGACTATGCGGCGACCGTGGCCGGACAAGCGGGTACATTCGACGGCCAGGCCGCGTTTGACGCCAAGGCGATGGATATTACGGTCCATAAAAGCGTCGATCGGGTTGCCGGGACGGGATACGGCAGCGAATTGGAGTACACGCTGACGGTCAAAACGAACGAATATTATGATGTGCACGATGTCGTCGTGACCGACACGATCGGAGACGGCCAAACCTTTGACGATTATGCGGCAGCTTCCGGCGATAGCTATGTCCTTTCCAAAACGGCGAAGCCCGGTGTGGTGAAGAATGGCGACGGGACGACCACGCTGGTGTGGAATTTGGGAGCGGACGAACAACCTGTGTTGGGAAAAAATACAAGCGTGACATTGAAATACAAAACGACGATCGATTCGACATGGTCGGCCCCTCCGGGAACGAAGCCGGTGGTTGCGGGCGACGTGATCGAAAATAAGGTCGACGTGGAAGGAAAGACGGATCCGCTCGGCATCGACGATTTCCAAACGGTTACGGACAGTTGGAGCACGGCTTATCCCATCGATACGCCGAATATCGATGAGGCCATTCAATCGGTCACAGGCTATTTGGCCTCGGAGATGACCGCGTCTCAAGCCAAAGTCACGATCGGCGACACGGTCACTTTCAAAGTCGATTACAAGGCCGCCGGGCTCAACGTGAAGCAGCATTCCGTGGAAATCATCGATTTCCTGCCTCTGGGCACGGTTTTGCTGAACCCGAATACCGATGTTGAAATCGCCGATCAGGCTACCGTTTCCGAATATGCGATTAATGGAGTGAGCCCGAAATACTATACCGCTTCGAACATGCTCGTTTGGGATTTTCCGACGGACCTTCCGGAAAGCATCGGGGATCAGTCCACGAATGTCAAGGTGCTGGTCAAGGACAGGGATCGGGTCAAGAAGGACAAAGGCGAGCAAAATATCGTCGTGTTGAAATACGCCAACACGAAAGAGCGGGTGGAAAGCACCCGAACCAGCGTGCAACTGCTCTACGCCGAACCGCATCTTGTCATCGACAGGCAGGTGTCGAAAACGACGGTTCATGGCGGGGATACCGTCACCGTGACGATTACGATCACCAATGACGGGGAGACGCCGGCGTATAATGTGAACCTCACCGAGTATATTCCGGAAGGCATGCGGAACAACGTGACGCTCACCCAGGATTGCTCCGGCTGCGGCAGCGCGGTGGGAACGGATAAAATTACGTTCGATTCGATTTCCGAAATCGATCCGGGCGATGCGAACAAGGTGACGCTGATTTATGAGGCAACGATCGATGATCCGATCGGCGCCCTGAAAGAGTTGAAGGATAAAACGGAATGGACCTATGATTCGCAGCCAAGCGGGGAAAAGCGCGAATACGAGGGGGAGCAGCCCCATTCGATTATTACTGCCGAAAAACCGACCATTACGCTGAACTTCGAGGATTCCGCAACCGGGAGTGCGACGGACCTGCGGATCGGCGACTGGGTCGTATACAAAGTCGTCGTCACCGTGCCGGTTAACGAAAAAATTTACAATGCCGAAATCTGGCATACGATGGCTTCCAACCAGAAGTATGTCAAACTGTTCTCGAGTTATGACAAGTCCACCGACACGGGCGTGGACGCAACCCATACGGTGAACTCTGCGGGGAACCCGGTGAAAATCACGCTGCCCTCGACGGAGTGGGACTCGACTCATACGTATTACGTCAAGACCGTGGTGGATAATACCCATCTTGATCAAACGCAAAACTCAAAGGCCGATTTGAAATGGGAAGATCAGGCGGCATCAGGAAAATCCCATTCCGCGTCCTCGAGCAATGTCGGTGTCAAGGTGAACAAGCCGAATTTGAAAATATCCATCAGTCCCGATACGAAGGACATGGTGAAGGATCAAAACCAATTATTTACGATGACGATTGACAATAAAACGGGTAAGAATAAAGCCTACAAATTCACCCCGACGGTGCAGATTCCGGAAGGCTTCGAATTCATTTCGGGCGACGGGACGGTAACGGGCGCAGGAAGTGGAGCCGATCCCTATGTGATGACGTTCCCGCAGCAGGATGAGCTTGCCGGCGGGTCCGGCGTCGTATCGTTTGATTTTACCGTTCATTTGGTTGCGCTGAAAGGTTCGGGATCCGTCCATTACATCACGGGCAAGACCGGATATTACTACGCTTCCGAGGCGGCTTATGCCGATGATGCAACGAAAACCGATCCTCCGGCGTCCGAGCAGATCGACAAGTTTGAACAGACAACCGCGCAAAGCGAAATCCATACGCCGAGCGTAGAGCTGACGAATGAAATCACGACCAGCAGCAACGGCGGCAGCACCGAGGAAATCCGGCCCGGCGACACGGTCCAATACCAATTGACCGCGACGGTCCCGGAAGGAACCGAGGCGTTTAACTTGAGCGTGGAGGACACGATCGATTCCCTCGGCGCGGGCAACTTTGAAATTGTAGGAAACGAGATCAAAGTAGATAAATATGAAAATGGCGTGAAAACCGTTTCCGACCAGTCCTGCAATGAAAGCGATACGGATTGCAGCGACGCGGAAATCAAGCATTGGGACATAGCGGGGGATAAAATAACGATCGCTGTCGGCGATGATCTGGACGCGACGGATGGAGAGATCCGCTATGTAATCACCGCCGTCCTCCGCGCGAAATCGGACGGATCCGCGCCTGACGGGGGATCGTTCCAATCGAGCAAGCAAACCTTTAAGACCTTGGCGATAGCGAAATGGCTGACGGTTTCCGGATCGGTGGACCCGGACGACCAATTGAGCACAACGGCGGTGCCGAACGCTTCCAATCAAACGTCGATCGACGTCGTCCAGCCGAAAGTCGCGATTTCCGCGCCCTCGTTGGCCGAGACGCAGTTTACGGACGCGAAGTCCGTTTTGCAGATCAAGTTTCAACTGAACAATAGCTGGGAAAGCGATGCGTTGAATACATCCGTTACGGCGGTGTTGCCGGCAGGGCTGAAGGTCTTTACGGACGGTACGCATGCCATCTCCTCCGCCGGAACGTTGAATCCGGACGGCTCCATCGACTGGGACGGCCTGACCGTTGCCAAAAATAACGGCACCGAGGACGGCAAGCTGGATTTGACGTTCTATGCCAGCATCGATGAAAGTGCCTCGCCGCGCTTAGGCTCTGGCGCCATCGGCCTGGATATCACGGCAACGCTGAATCGATACGAATCCACTCCGGGCACGGAGACGAACCAGACGAAGAAGGGGTACACCCCGGGGGCGCAAGCGACCCAAACATTAACCGTCGCGAAGCTTGCGGCGACACTGGCGAAAGATTCCGACACGAACGATATTTCGGGCGCGGATTATGTTCGTCCGGGAGACGAGATCACCTACACTTTGGACATCGACGTGCCGGACGGCAGTACGGCGTATCACCCCATGCTCACCTTCCCGACGCTCGATCAGCAGGCGATTGTCAGCGTGACGGGGAACAATGCCGCGCCGGATGGGGCGGGTTATACATTGGACGACATCGCGGACCAGGCCACGATTACGATTGTGACACGGGTCAGCACGGATGCCGGACTGAGCGGGGATTATAACACATCGATCCAGGCCAAGATCGATTACGCTACGAAGGATTCGGGCGGCACGTCCCTTTCGGCGGGCCCGACGGCGGCGGTAAGCCTGGATGTCAAACAGCCTGAATTGGAAATCGGGCTGGCTTCCGACGGGGGCAAAGTCGAATTCAGCACGCCGGAAGACGTGATTCCGTTTACGATCACGTTGAAGAACACCGGCCACAGCCCGGCCTATTCGGCCAACGTCAGCGTGACGCAGGATGTCTACGTCATCTTGAGCGCGGGGGCAAGCTCGGTTTTGAACGATACGGTAAGCGTCGTTGGCAATGTCCTGACATGGGAAACAACGAACACTCCGATCGGCATAGGCGAGTCGAGGACGCTAACCTTCCATTTGAAAGCCAAAACGACTACGCCGATCTTGACAGAAATACCTGTGAACGCCGTGCTGACGGCATATTACTCGTTGCCCAACGGCGGCGGGAAATCGTATGGGCCGCTTTCGGCCGAAGTGGATACGACCGTGGCCGGCAAGCATTCGCTGACGAGTCCGGGAACGGAGTCGGCCACCGCCGGGAGCAGCGCCACATTCCCGCATGCCATCCATAACATCGGAGGGGGGCATGACACGTACAAGGTGACGC
>CAYYCV010000142.1:7490-12081 GCA_964470405.1 uncultured Caryophanales bacterium | reverse complement strand
CTCAAGCCATCGCCTCATGCCTGCGCCCAAGCTTTCGCCGCGGGCTTCCACCTCAAGCCATCGCCTCATGCCTGCGCCCAAGCTTTCGCCGCGGGCTTCCACCTCAGCCATCACTTCATGCCTCCACCTCATGCCTGCGCGACCGGATCGTGCACGCCGAACTGCGCCCGGTGCAATCGGCTGTATACGCCGCCCGCCGACAGCAGCTCCTGATGGGTGCCCTGCTCGGCGATCCCTTGCTCGGTCACGACGACAATGCGATTCGCGTGCCGGATGGTCGCCAGGCGGTGCGCGATGACGAGCGTCGTCCGCCCTTTCGAAAGCTCGGCCAGGGACTGCTGAATCGCCAGTTCCGTCTCCGTGTCCAGCGCCGAGGTCGCCTCGTCCAAAATCAAAATGGGCGGGTTTTTGAGAAACATCCGCGCAATGGCCAGCCGCTGTTTCTGCCCGCCGGACAGCTTCACGCCCCGCTCGCCGATGACCGTCTCCATCCCGGCCGGCTGCGACCGGATGAAATCGTCCAGCCGCGCGCGCCGCGCCGCTTCCCAGATCTCCTCGTCCGACGCCCCCAACCGGCCGTAGGAAATGTTTTCCCGCATCGTGCCGGAAAACAAAAACACATCCTGCTGCACGATGCCGATTTGCATGCGCAGGGAAGCCAGCTTGATCCGCCGGATGTCCTGCCCGTCGATGCGGATGCTTCCCTCCAGCACATCGTAAAAGCGCGGCAGCAAGCTGCACAGCGTGGTTTTCCCCGCGCCCGACGGCCCGACGAACGCCACGGTTTCGCCCGCGCGGATGGTCAAATCCACGTTTCGCAAAATATGCGCTTCGTTCTCGTAACCGAACGTCACGCCGCAATATCGGATCTCCCCGCGCAACGGACCGGCCTCCACCGCGTCCGGCGCATCGGCCACATCGGGCTCCGTGTCCAGAATTTCCACATAGCGTTTAAACCCCGCGATGCCTTTGGGGTAGCTCTCGATGACCGTATTGATTTTCTGGATCGGCCCCAATATCACGTTCGCCAGCAGGATAAAGGCCAGAAACTCCCCGTTGGTCAATTCGTCCTGAATGACAAACCACGTCCCGCACAACAGGACAAATACGGTCACAAAACGCATTAAAATATAGCTGGCGGAAACGCTCCACGCCATGATTTTATAAGAAATCAGCTTCGTCAAACGGAAGCGCTTGTTGTTGACGGCGAACAGTTCCTTCTCGTGCGCTTCGTTGGCAAACGCCTGGACGACGCGGATGCCGCCGATGCTGTCCTCGACCCGCGCGTTCACATCGGCCAGGTCGGCCATCATCCGGCGAAACGCGCCCATCATCCGCCGGTTGAAATACAGCGCCAACCAAAGCAGGACCGGCACAACGGCAAACGTCAGCACGGCCAGCTCCCAATTGATCGTCAACATCAGCGCAAAGGCGCCGATCAGCGTCATGACGACGATGAACATGTCCTCCGGCCCGTGATGCGCAACTTCGCCAATCTCCAACAGATCGTTGGAGATGCGGGACATCAGTTGGCCGGTTTTATGGTTGTCGTAAAAGCGAAACGACAGCTTCTGCAAATGGTCGAACAGCTTTTTGCGCATGTCCGTTTCGATGTTGATGCCAAGCTTGTGTCCCCAATACGTCACGATAAAATGAAGGACCATATTGAGCAAATAAATAGCCAGCAGCCCCAGGCACGCCAGCACGATCCATCTCCAGTTGCCTGTGGGCAACAATCGATCGACAACCTGATTGACCGCCAGCGGAAACCCGAGCTCCAGCAGCCCGGCGATGACAGCGCAGAAAAAATCGAGGACAAACAATTTCTTGTATGGACGATAATAAGCAAAGAAACGGCGCAGCAATTCCATCCCCCTCTTTTATGGAGAGGAAGCCTCTGTCTTTTCCCGCAACTTCCTTCTCCTTTCGGCCCGTTCGGTTTCTTTCATCCGGGGACAAGTGTAGCAGTATTCGCCGCCTTCCGTTTTGTAATACAAGCAGCAAGCGCTTTTCAACGGAATTTGCTTGCCCGCTTCCCGCGGGTCCTCGACCCAGTGAAACTTGACGCCGAACGGATTTTTCTTTTCCCCGAAAACGGCCGGCTCCACCTCATGCAACAGCGCATCGTAGTCTTCCGTCATTCTCGTTTTCAGCCCCGCCTCCGGCAGCTCCGACAGCAGGATCTTCCTGTAATACTCAAAACGGGCCGGCAGTTGCCCCCAAAGCTGCCCCGTTCGAATGTCCGCCGCGGCAGCCATCGACTCGAACAGCGGGCGGATCGTTTCCCCGTACAGCTCCGCCAGCGCGCGATGCCGCGCCGCCCTCCTGTCCGCTCCGGACGCGGGCAACGCCTGCTCCGACCACCGGCGAATCTTGAAGGCGAAGGCAAAGCGCTGCCCCTTCCCATACAATTGAACGTCGATATTGGATAAGGACAAATCGATCTTTTTATTTTCCGCCGACAGCATGTACTGCTGCGCCAACGCCACATAGCCGATCCAGGCGCAAAAAAAAGTCGCCGCCGGATGCAAGCCCGACGCGCGGATGCACGACGCGTACTTTTCCAGACAGCGTTTCATATCGTCCCGATCCACCAGCGCCGCGGCGGGTGCGGAAAACAAAATCCCTTCCCGATCTTCCAGGCAAACATAAAACTTCCGCTCAAGCAGGGCTACGTCGGAAATCGCCACGGCAGTCCATCCCCCATTTATGCGTGATCAAGCCTGAAATTGCAACACTTTCGGTTCCGAATAGGCCTGGCTTTCTTCGCCCGAAAGCTTGAACGGCAAACACAGCGGCACGCCGCTTCGCGGATCGACCAGGATATCGGCCTCGATCGAGAACACCTCGCGCAGCACGTCCCTCGTCATGACCTGATGCGGCGTTCCCTCGCTGATCACCGTTCCCGATTTGATGGCAACGATATGCTGCGCATAGCGGGAAGCATGGTTCAAATCGTGGACAACCATGACGATCGTCCGCCGCTCTTCCTCGTTCAATTGCTGCAGCAATTGCAGCACTTCCAACTGATGCGCCATATCCAGAAACGTGGTCGGCTCATCCAGGAACAAAATCTCCGTCTGCTGCGCCAACGCCATGGCGATCCAGGCCCGCTGGCGCTGGCCCCCGGACAACTGATCGACCGGCCGGTCGCGGAATGCCTCCATCGCCGTGATGTGAATCGCCCAGCGAATGACGTCTTTATCTTCGGCGGACAGGCTGCCGAACCCTTTTTGATGCGGAAACCGGCCGTAGCTGACCAATTCGGAAACCGTCAGCCCATCGGGGGCCGTCGGGTTTTGCGGCAAAATCGCCAACTGCCGCGCCACTTCTTTCGTCGACTGTTTGTGAATCATTCTCCCATCTAACAACACGCTGCCGGATTGAGGCCTCATGATCCGCGCCATCGTTTTCAAAATGGTCGATTTGCCGGACCCGTTCGCGCCGACCAGTGCGGTGATTTTCCCTGTCGGCACCGTCAAATTCAAATTTTTCACGATCAATGCCTCGTCATAGCCGATATCCAACTGCAGTGTGTGTAAACGTTGCACAAAAGTCACTTCCTTATTATGATATGGCCCGGGCCAGCCCGAACAGCCAAAAAAATGATAGTGATAATCATTCTCATTATATACTATTCTCTCTTAATGCACAATATAAGTCTTAACATTTTCCATCGATCTTTTATTTTTTTATTGATTTTATTTAATTTATGTTACAATGTAATTACATAGCAACAATTCAGCAACATTATTCCAAATCCTATCAAACCCGTCGCTTATGACAGCGAATGAAAGAGAGGCGCTTATGAACGAACATCTGGAAATCGACAAATCCAGCCCTGTTCCGCTCTATCATCAGCTTCGGCGCGCTTTGGAGAAACGGATCAAGGAAGGCATTTACAAACGCGACCATGAATTCTCCAGCGAGCACGAGCTTTGCAGGCTGTATGACGTCAGCCGAACCACCGTACGCCAAACGATCCGCGAAATGCTCGACGACGGCATCCTTTACCGGGAATCGCCGCGCGGCAGGCCCTTGGTGGCCCCGGCCAAAGTGCGGCAGCATCTGACCTTGCTTGAAGGCTTTTTTACAAAAGGCGTGTTCATTGCGGGGATGGAGCCGAACACCAGGGTGCTGTCCGCGGAAGAGGCCGCGAATCCGACGATCAAAGAAAAAATGGGTTTGGGCGCACAGGATCGGCTGTTTTGCGTCCAGCGCCTGCACGAAGGGGACGGGGAGCCGCTGGCTTATCAAACTTCGTATGTGCCCGAGCGCGTGCTCCCTCATTTCATGGAACTGGATTGGACGCAATCATTGTTTACTTACATCCAGGAAAATTATCATCCCCCCATCGTCCGCGGCATACAGCGAATTGGCGCGAGACAGCCGACATCCAAGGAAAGGGAATTGCTGAAATTAACGGCCAAGGCCACCGTGTTTCAAATCGATCGAACGACGTACGCGGAAGACGGAACCGCCGTTGAATTTTTCGAATGCATTCTCAGCGGAGACCGGTACAACTTCATGATGGAGCTGACTTTGAACGACGACGGCACGGAAACGTTCAACAGGGACAGAAACGCCGACT
>CAYYCV010000142.1:0-7390 GCA_964470405.1 uncultured Caryophanales bacterium | reverse complement strand
CTTTGCCATGAGCTTCGGCATCTTCTTTATGCGCCAAAATATTTTTCAACAAATCCCGGACGAAATTATCGAATCCACCGGAGTGGAAGGCGTCTGAAATAATAACATCATAGACAGAGGAAGCGGAGGGAGTGCCTTGTTTCATTTTATTTCGGGTAAAGAAGCGATCGGCAAAATACGCACAGGCGATCATGTATGCTTCATCGGAAATTTGAACCTATTGGAGCCGGAAACCATACTGTACGAATTGGAGTAAGCCTACTTAAACGCGGGAAGCCCGCGGGATTTGACCGTCCTGTTCCCGGTGTTTCTCGGCTCCGTCGCGGGCCGGGGCGCCGATTATTTCTCGCATGAGGGACTGGTGAAACGAATCATCGGAGGGTCCTTCGCATCGATGCTGCCCAACCGCAAGCTGAACGAACTGATCTTTACCAACAAAGTGGAGGCGTACAATGTGCCGATGGGCACGTTTTATCACCTGTTGAAAAACACCGGCGCCGGACAACCGGGGCCGTTCACCGGCGTCGGACTGCACACATGCACCGCTATACTTCCAATCCCTCATACTTGCAGGCCTCCACCCGCCTGGCCGAATACTTCTGGGCGCATCTCGACGAGCCCGTTGCTTTGCCGAGATGGGATTTTGTCTTCCAAAATAATCCCGACGAACCGATCGATGCCGCCGCCGCTTCCATCGCCGCTTCGGGGATGCTGCTGCTGGCAGACAGGCTCTTGTTGTCAGGCCGGGAGGAGAAGGCGCATCTGTGGTCGAACCGCGGGGAGACGATCGTGCGCGCGCTCATCGAGCATTGCCTCTACAGTTCCATGGACCGATACGGCATTATCGAAAAAGCGATAGTGGACAAGCCGCGCAATTCAGGCGTCGGCGAATCGACCATGTACGGAGATTATTATTTTGTCGAAGCGCTGTATCGCATCGTGCACCGGAACGATCGAAGCATGCTGGATTTGCTTTACTAGCCTGAACATTCAGAAATGACGAGGCATCTCGTTGCCGAAACCGGCAAACGCCGCCCCGCCCAATCGGCCCATTTCAGCGGCCGGTTTTTTATTTCCGTTTTTCGCCGCCCCGCGCTGATCGCCCATTGTCGGCCGCCGCGCTGATTTTCCTTAAAAGGCGTTGAAATCGGGAAACCGGCGGACAACGGCGATCGGAAACCTGGGCCTAAGCGCGGAACCGCCCTTTTTTCACCGCCCTTTTTTTCACCACACTTTTAAGCGCCGCCGGTTAAATACACTTCGTTATTGACCGCGTGGAAGAAGGATGTTATAATAAATTCCGAAATCGGTTTCGCGATTATCCTGATTTTATTTGATTTTTACGAAAATTCAGCTTTGCTCCTACGAAGATCGATTTTAAAAAGCGCCATGCTCCAATAAATGATCGGTGAAATCTCCTTCTCTCGAGCATTGTTTTGGGCATTTCAGGGCAAGAAAGGGGCACCGGATGAGCCGAATTTATTTTTAAAGGGATTTGTAAGCGATTTCAAACGTTTTTTCCAGGAAAAAAGCACCTTATTTTACGAAACCAATTTCGTTCGACCTGATTTTCAAACTTATATCACCAAGGAGTGATCGTTTCCAATGAAAAAATACCTCATGATCACGCTGACTTTTGTTCTTTGTCTGGCCCTCGTCGTTCCCGTTGCAACCCCCGCGAGCGCGGCGGATATTTCCACCGTATCGGACCATGCCTACCAATGGCTGAAGCACCAGCAGGACGCGACGGCGGGCTACGCTTTGGACGGGCTCGTCGACAGCTTCGAGGATTACTGGTCGGAGAACAACCCGAAGCAGATCGCCTATACTTACGATCAGGCGGTAGCCGCCATCGCCTTCCTGCTGGAGGGGGACATCACAAGGGCGGACAAGCTGTTGAATAAAATGAAGGATATGCAGGACCCGGGAGGATTCTGGATCAACTCGTACTGGTGGAACAACGGGGCAGGCGAAGAAATTCGCAAGCACGTCGGGCCTGTCATGTGGATGGCCATAGCGGCGATGGATTACGAGAAAATCACGGGCAACACGAAATATCGGGCCATGGCCGAAAAAGCGATCGATTGGTGCCTGCAATACCAAACCCCGGCAAACGGGGCGATCACCGGCGGAGAAACGACATGGGACAGCGGAAACGGTTCCTGGACTCATGAGGTTTGGAGCTCCACCGAGCATAATATCGACGCCTACAGCACGCTGCTGTATTTTGCTTCGGTTGATCCGTCCAAAGCAGCCGCTTACAACCTTGCCGCAACCAAAGTGAAAAGCTTCCTCGACAATTACGTGTGGGACGATACCCATCAAAGGTTCCAGGGCGGTTGGAAAAACAACACCAACACGATCGATCCGTACATCCCTCTGGATGTGAATCCCTGGGGCGTGCTCGGGCTTGGAGCAACGGGGACGCACAACTATCAGAACAGCCTGGCTTACGTGGAAAATGCAAACGGAAACCCCGGCACATTGAGCCAGCCGGCCTACGTGCACACGCTGAGCTACAACGATGCCGGAGACGTCATGACGGCCTACGACTTCGATTGGCAGTCCGACAACGCGACTCACTACGGAACGACCGGCCAGCCGGACGGCGTGTTGGGGCCGGATATTTGGCTCGAGGGCAGCGCCTTCATGTCCGCGGCTTACTATTTGACGGGCAATACGACCAAAGCGGATTCGATTCTGGATGAAATCGGCAAAAAGTCGGGGACCAGCGGAGACTCCTTCGGCGGTCTGCCCTACTCCCTGAAAGGGACAAGCAACAACTACTGGACCATGGCGCAGCAGAACTGCGTATCCAGCACGGGATGGTTCATTATCGCGGCGAACCGGTACAACCCGTTTAAAGGGGAGTACATGACATCCGGCGGCGGAGGCGGAACCGGCGGGGATCATCAGGCGCCGAGCGCGCCGGGGAGCCTGGTTGCCACCGGGCATACCCAGACGAGCGTCAGCCTGAGCTGGAGCGCCTCGACGGACAATGTAGGCATCGCCGGGTATGATGTTTACAGCGGCTCCGCGATCGTCGCATCCACGACCGGGGCGACCTCGGCAACGGTGGCGAATTTATCGCCGGGAACCGCGTATACCCTCACGGTCAAGGCCAGGGATGCGGCGCAAAACACGTCGAATGCGAGCAACAGCGTCACGGTGACGACGGATGCTTCCGGCTCCGGCGGCGGCGGCGGGGGACAACACCAGGAAGCAACCGCCGATTTCACCATTGACGTGACGGAATCCGGCAGCGCCGCGCTGTTCCAATTCACGCCGACGGCGGCATCCACCTTCGTCGACCTCCATTACACCGTGTCCGGCGGCGGACAGACGAACGTGGGAACAACGAACCACAACGGCACGTGGGAATATTCGATCCCTAATTTGCAGCCGGGGGATCAGATCAGCTACCGCTACACCTACACCAAAGGCATGCCCGCCTATGACACGCCGGCGTACAATTACACGTTCGGATCGGGCGGCGGGGGCGGTGCGGGCGACAACCAGGCGCCGAGCGCGCCGGAGAGCCTGGTTGCCACCGGGCATACCCAGACGAGCGTCAGCTTGAGCTGGAACGCCTCGACGGACAATGTGGGCGTCGCCGGATACGACGTTTACAGCGGCTCCGCGATCGTCGCATCCACGACCGGGGCGACCTCGGCGACGGCGGCGAATTTATCGCCGGGAACCGCGTACACCTTCACGGTCAAGGCCAGGGACGCGGCGCAAAACACGTCGAACGCAAGCAACAGCGTGACGGTGACGACGGACGCTTCCGGCTCCGGCTCCGGCGGCGGGGACGGCGCCACGGTAACCACAACGGATTATACGATCCAGATCGACGCCTCCGGTACCGATGCCGAATTCCGGTTCACCCCGGCCACCGCATCCGGATACGTCATTCTCCACTACCAAGTGAACCAGCTTACTCCGCAAAACGTGCAGACGGCAAATCACAGCGGCGTCTGGGAGTATACCGTGCCGGGATTGAGCGGCGGGGACACGGTGAGCTACCAGTACACTTACGTCAAAAACGGCATTCAGCAAGACTCGCCCTGGTACAGCTTTACGCGATAACGAAAAGCCAAAACGCGGGGCGGGAGAACGGCGAAGGAGGGGCCAGGGGTCCCTCCTTCGCCTTGTTCATGTGCGATTCATACGGCTGTGCGATTCATACGACGCGGGACTCGACGCACGGCCGGGTGCCTCATCAACCATCCGGGCGCGATCGTTTCCCGCTGATCGTCACCCTACTATCCTTTTTGCACAATAGCCCACTTTACCAAAAACATTATATATTGTAACAAACTACATTTTAAAAAATATGAAAGGTGATATTGGCTGGGAAAGTGTATGAATTATTGAAGGGCGAAGGCAAGGTAAACAGTATGGAAGCGTTCATCGCTTTTCAAAGCGGCTTGTTGGAGAAGGCCTGGGGAACCTACACGGTTCACGAATCATTGCTAAAATAAACAGCGACAGCGAATCGCGAAACATGGCGGTTCCCCCAATAAAGAGTCCGTCATGCCTAACAATGTTTCACGCCAAGGTTCGTCGCATCCAATGTATGGAGATCGGATATCGCATCTTTTACATCGGTTCGCGAGATTCCCGCTTCGCATCCGACACCAATCCGCGCAGATCAAGATAAACGTGGCGTATCAGCCGCCATGCCAGCCGAAGAACCGGATGCCGCGTTTAAAACCGTCTGGCTCGCGCTTCATAAGATCCGTCGGACTTTCAAAATACGCGCCCCGAAAAAATTGAAATGCCCCACCCCAACGTTTCTTCCGCCTTGCCACTCGTATAAATGTCCGCAGAGCCAAACATGGAAATGCCGATCAAAAGCGCCATATCCGCCGCTATCTCCGCTTTCAGCACATCTTCATCCGTGATCGGATCATGATTCGATTCTCCACCGACGCGATCGGATCACGATTCGATTCTCCGCCGAAGGGCATACACCCCGGCACCAGCCGGTTCGCACTACAACAAGGCGCGCAACATATAATGGCGTGAAAAGCCTGAAAAAAAATGACGCAGAGCCGCCTGTTTTTCGCCACACTTTTAAATACGGACGAGGAGGAATGATTTTGTATTGGATTGAAGTCGAAAAAGGAGTGCGGATTTTCGTGGAGGATATCGACCCGGGCGGAGGCAAACCGGTTTTATTCGTTCACGGATGGCCGGCCAACCACAACATGTTTGAGTATCAGTTCAACCAACTGCCGTCCTTCGGGTATCGCTGCATCGGCATCGACCTGCGCGGCTTCGGTCAATCCGACCGGCCGTGGGACGGGTATTCCTACGATCGTTTGGCGGACGACGTGCGGGCCGTGATCGAAGCATTGCAGTTGCCCCGCCTGAATCTGGTCGGGTTTTCCGTGGGAGGCGCGATCTCCATCCGCTACATGGCGCGCCACGCCGGGTACGGCGTTTCGAAGCTCGCCCTCGTGTCGGCGGCCGCCCCCGTTTTCACCAAACGCGCCGATTATCCCTACGGCTTTACCAAGGAAGAAGTGAACGCCCTCATCCGAAAAACATACCGGGATCGCCCGAACATGCTGGCCGAATTTGGCGATATTTTCTTTGCCGGCAAGCTCAGTCCGGAATTTCGCAACTGGTTTCAAAGCCTGGGATTGGCGGCTTCCGGCCATGGGACAGCGATTGTGGCCGCTTCCTTGCGCGACGAGGATTTGCGTGCGGACTTGCCAAAAATTCAGGTTCCGACCGGCATCTTCCACGGGGCGCTGGATAAGGTCGTCCCGTTCCAGTCCGCCGTGATGCTGCAGCAAGGTATACGCGGCTCGCAACTCCACCGCTTCGATCGCGGCGGACACGGCGTGTTCCATGACGAATTGGAAGCGTTCAACGCGGCGCTGCTGCATTTTTTAAACCATTCATAGAGCGAAACGGAAACGGACCAACCAACCAGGGAAGTCAACGGATGATTCCAGAATTATTCAGAATCGGGAACGAAATCTCAAATTCGCACGTCATACTATAGAAAAATCATTTCAAGGAGGAGACGATGAATGATGGATATGAGAAAACTGAGTCTGGTACTGCTGCTGGTTGGAATCACGGCCCTCACAACGGTTGAGACGGGGTTCGCCGCTTCTCTTGCTCCCACCGAAGGAATCGCGGCACAAGGAAACAACGGCCAAGGGTGCGCCATTCCACAAAGCGCAAACACCCTCTTCTCCACAAACACCACGTCATACATAAAGTACGGGCATTGCTTCATTGCAAAAAACTCCAGCACCCAAGTTAAAGTAAGCGGAGATACGGAAGCAATCAGCATGGTGGACAGCATCGGCGTCGATCTTTACCTGCAACAATGGAACTCCTCGGCGGGGCAATGGGCGGATGTGGCCTTCGTGGGATCATTCCACACCAGCAATGCGACATATATCGCGGGGTCCGCCGATGTGAACGTGCCGACCGGCTATTATTATCGCACCCGGGCGGAACATTGGATCATTGAGTCAGGAACGAAGCAGCAATCCGACTGCTATTCATCCTATATTCTTGTGAACTGACGGGCCATCGCGCGCGGGGGCCCCGGCGGGCATGATCCGACGCCGGACGCACCGCTTGTCGGGCCTGTTGACGAACCTGCCGGCAGGCACGGCGAGTCGGTTGCAATACCTGCAAAAGTACATCTTTTTACAACTAAAAAGAAGCTTCCAAGCAAAATACCTGCATTCGTGCAGGTATTTTTCCAGTATTCCGTCATATCTAAAAACCGAGCGCAAAATAAATGCACTTTTGCAGGTATTTTCCACATAGAGCACCCGACGAGCCGAAAAGATGTATTTTTGCAGTTATTTCGGCTCCGTCAGATTCGTCAGCTCCGTTAGCTCCGTCGGCTCAACTAGACCCGTCGGCTCCGCTAGACTCGTCAGCTCCGCTAGACCCGTCGGCTCCGCTAGACTCGTCAGCTCCGTACCCCCCACGCCTATCCAATCAGCCCCGCAGTCGCAGAACCATAAACCCCAACGGGACCGATTTTCGCCACGGCTATTGCAGCGAAAGCGCGATCATCTTCGCCTCGTCCACGGTCAATTTGCCCTTGATGGAATTGTACCGGGTCGATGTCAACCAGAACAATTCCAGACTGCCGTCTTTAAACTGAAGAAGGGAAGCCTCCCAATCGTTCAGCTTCAGTTCGCTTACCCGGGTATCCTCGTTGTTCACCGTGACGCCAAGGCCCAGCCCTTCCAGCACATTGGTCTCCCGAATGGTGAATGTCCTCCGGCCCCCGCCGGCTCCTTGGTCTCCACGATCCTCACGGTCCCCAACGGCCCCGCTTCCTGACTCTTATACACAACTCCCAGCCCACGACACTAGCGCTCATCTCGTATGCCGTCGTCTG
>CAYYCV010000141.1:0-12145 GCA_964470405.1 uncultured Caryophanales bacterium | reverse complement strand
GTATGTATCTTACCTTTAAGGAATTGAAACGCGACAAGTACATTCCCCTGCTCATCAATCGCCACAGTATGTATCTTACCTTTAAGGAATTGAAACATTTTGTCGTTGCGTTACCTAACAGAATCAATCCGGTTATCAATGATCTCTAACGAACCGAGGAGGGCTTATTTTTGCTTCAGCGGCCGATTTGTAATTCTTACGAACTCTACGAGCGTTATTCGGCTTGATTTTCCTTATTTCTACCAATTTTCGAGAAATAGCATTTCTCAGATTCGTTACAAAATGGGAGCCCACAAAAATCCGCCCTTAGCGCCATCTGTGTTCGTTAGCGGGATTCAGCCAAAAAATTGGCGAGTCCACGCCATGTTCATCACCCAAAACAAATGCCACACATCGAATAGAACTAGAAGGTCAGCGGAAGGAGAAGGTCGGCGGAAGAAGAAGGTCGGCGAAAGGCGCACCATCCAGGCGGCCGGGACGCGAATAGCCGGCTTTTTTAATAAACAATTCAGGTTTAAACGGAAAATTGTTTCCGACTGCTTGACCATGTCGATGAAACCCGATGATATCGGTGGAACTTGCGATTAGGCCGACGAAATCTGTGATGATGTGGTGAAGCCTGGGATTAGGCCGACGAAACCCTGATTGTTGTAGTGATCAAACCTGTAATCATGCGGTTAAAAGCCTGCGGCAATGCCTGATGAAGCTCCCTCTCTCCCTCGTTGCTTTCATTTCCGCGCGGAACTATAGTACAATGAACATGACCTGAATATACATAAAACGTGTGAACGAAGTACGAGCGGAATATGCGGGAGGGAAAGAATGCGCTGGACGGAAATTACGATACATACGACGGAAGAAGCTATAGAGATGGTTTCGAATTTTTTTCATGAGGCGGGCGCGGGCGGCGTGTCCATCGAGGAGTCCGGCACGCTCAACAAGAAGCGGGATACCTCGCTCGGCCAATGGTATGAACTGCCGCTCAACGATATCCCCGAAGGGGAGGCCGTGATCAAAGGATATTTTGCCGACCCGGAAAATCCGGCCGCTTTGGCCGATTCGCTGAAGCGATCGGTAGAAGAGTTGACACGGTTCGGTATTGAAATCGGCCAAGCGGCCGTGACCATGAAAGAGGTGCGGGAGGAAGACTGGGCCCACGCATGGAAGCAGTATTACAAGCCGGTCCGCGTCTCCGAGCGGATTACCGTGAAGCCGACCTGGGAGGAGGTGGGCCCCGACGCCGGCGATATCATCATCGAACTGGACCCGGGCATGGCATTCGGAACGGGGACCCACGCGACGACGATCCTCTGTCTGCAATCCCTGGAGAGGGTGATTGCCGGCGGGGAGGATGTGATCGACGTCGGCACCGGTTCGGGCATTCTCGCGGTGGCGGCGGTTCGGTTGGGGGCAAGGCGCGTGCTGGCGCTGGACCTTGACCCGGTCGCCGTCTCCAGCGCGGAGGACAATGTCCGCATCAACGGCCTGCAAGCGCAAATCGCGGTCAGGGAAAGCGACCTGCTGCAAGTTTTGAAATCGGCGGACGGCGGCGGACAGAAAAGCGGTGGCGGGCCGGAAAACAATGTCGGACCGGAAAACAGTGGCGGGCCGGAAAACAATGTCGGACCGGAAAACAGTGTCGGACCTGAAAACAATGTCGGGCCGGAAAGCCTGTTCCCGGACGGCAGGCCGTTTCGGGCGCGCGTCGTGGTTGCCAACATTTTGGCGGAAGTGGTTTTGATGTTGACGGAGGATGTGTACGAAGCGTTGGAGCCGGGCGGGTGGTTCATCGCCTCCGGCGTGATTGACAGCAAGGAAAAGCAGGTGGAGGAGGCTTTGAAGGCGGCCCGTTTTGAGATTGCGGAGAAATGGTCGGATCAGCATTGGGTCGTGTTTATGGCCAGGAAATCGCAGGTGAAGCAAAGTGGATGAATTGAACCATATTTTACGATACCCTTTGAATGAACTGCCTTTTGTTTTTATCGCGCTGGTGGTGGCCTTTACGATCCACGAATTTGCCCATGCTTATTCCGCTTACCGATTCGGGGACCCTACGGCCAAAAACCTGGGCAGAGTGACGCTGGATCCGCGAAAACATCTCGACGTGGTCGGGACGATCCTGATCTTCCTCGCCGGGTTCGGATGGGCGCGCCCGGTTCCGGTGAATCGGCACTATTTCAAATCCCCGCGCCTGATGGGCGTTGTGGTTTCCGCCGTCGGCCCCTTGAGCAATTTGGCAATTGCGTTTACTACCCTGCTGATCTATTATTTTATGTTGAAAAACGGATTTCACTCCGACGCATCGGGAACCGCCGAAGCGATTTACCTGTTGGTCAATATCATGATCCATCTCAATATTATTTTGTTTATTTTCAATCTGATCCCGATCCCTCCGCTGGACGGATATCGGATCATTCAGGATTTGGTCCCGAATCGGCACAGGGCGAAATTGTCGCAGTACGAGCATTGGGGAGTTTTTGTTTTCCTGCTGCTCGTTTTTATACCGCCATTGTATAATGCGACGATTTTGCCGCTGTTTAATTTGGAATTCCGCATTTTGTCCGGCATGGCCCGGTTGCTTCAGTTGATGTTCGGATGAAAAATGCGCACAGTACGCATAGAGTGATGCATTACGCATAGAGTTACGCATAGAGTGAGGATCGATGACGATGCAGCGATATTTTGTAACCCCGGAACAGTTTGATCGGGAACGGGTGCCGATTTCGGGCGATGATTTCCATCACCTTACCAGGGTGATGCGGGCGCGGGTCGGCGAGCGGGTGATGTTGTGCGACGGCCAAGGCCGGGAAGCGGTGGCCGAAATCGGGGAAATTGCCCCGGATACGGTTTATGCGGCGATCGTCGAGCAGCGTTTGACGGAGGCGGAACCGGAAATTGAAGTATGGATTGCCCAAAGCTTGCCGAAAGGTGATAAAATGGAGACAGTGGTGCAGAGGGGAACGGAAATCGGCGCGGCCCGGTTTATCCCGTTCATTTCGGAGCGCACCGTCGTGCAATACGATGCGAAGAAGGAAGCCCGCCGGATGGAGCGATGGCGAAAAATCGCCAAGGAAGCGGCGGAGCAAGCCCAGCGCGGCCGCGTGCCCGTGGTGGAGGAGCCGTGCCGCTGGGAGCGCCTGATCGAACGCGCGGCCGAAATGGACGGCGCCTGGCTGTGCTACGAGAAGGAGCGGGGCGTTTCGCTCGGATCGGCGCTGCGGGAATGGACCGGACAGGCAAAAGGCGCGGCCGGACGACGCAAGGTTTTGCTGCTGATTGGACCGGAAGGCGGCTTTAGCGAAGAGGAAGTGGCGCGGGCCGAATCCGCCGGCATTCGCGCGGTCGGCTTGGGCCGCCGGATATTGCGCACGGAAACGGCCGCGATGGTCGGCCTTTGCTGTATTTTATATGAATTTGGAGAAATGGGAGGTTGACGCTCATGCCGTCGGTGGCATTTTATACGTTGGGCTGCAAGGTGAATTTCTACGATACGGAAGCGATTTGGCAACTGTTCAAGCAGGAGGGCTACGAGCAGGTCGACTTTGATCGGACGGCCGATGTGTATTTGATCAATACGTGCACCGTGACCAACACGGGGGATAAAAAAAGCCGCCAGATCATTCGCCGGGCGGTGCGGAAAAACCCGGAGGCCATCATCGCCGTCACCGGATGCTACGCGCAAACTTCGCCCGCCGAGGTGATGGACATTCCCGGCGTCGATCTGGTCATCGGCACGCAGGACAGAGACAAGATCATGTCCTACATTCGCCGGATTCAGGCCGAACGTCAGCCGATCAACGCCGTTCGCAACATTATGAAGACGCGGGTGTTTGAAGAGCTCGACGTCCCCGGCTTCTCCGAGCGAACGAGGGCGTTCCTGAAAATCCAGGAGGGCTGCAACAATTTTTGCACGTTCTGCATCATTCCCTGGTCGCGCGGGCTTTCCCGCAGCCGCAGCCCCGAAAGCGTGCTGAAGCAGGCGCGGCAATTGGTGGAGGCCGGCTATCGGGAAATCGTGCTGACCGGCATTCATACCGGAGGGTACGGAGATGATCTGGAGGACTACAAGCTGGCCCATTTGCTGCGCGATCTGGACCGGGTGGACGGTTTGAGGCGGGTGCGCATCAGTTCGATAGAAGCCAGCCAAATTACCGACGACGTGATCGAAGTCCTGAACACCTCCCCGAAAATGTGCCGCCATCTGCATATTCCTTTGCAGGCGGGGGATGATGAAGTGTTGAAGCGGATGAGGCGGAAATATACGACCGACGAGTTTGCGCAAAAAATAAGCAAAATTCACGCCGCCATGCCGGGCGTGGCCGTCACGACGGACGTGATCGTCGGCTTCCCGGGCGAAACGGAGCAAATGTATCGGAACGGCTACCGGTTCATGGAGCAAATGGGGTTTGCCGAAATGCATGTGTTCCCGTATTCCAAGCGAAACGGCACGCCGGCCGCCAGGATGGAAGATCAGGTCGACGATGAAACGAGGCACCGCCGCGTTCACGAATTGATCGAGCTTTCCGGGCGAATGCGCCTGGATTATGCGCGCCGATTCGTCGGACAGGTGCTCGATGTGATTCCCGAACGGAGCAAAGACCGGACGGATGGCAGAATGGCGGGGCATGCCGATAATTATTTGCAGGTCGCGTTTCCTGGCTCGGAGGAGCTTACCGGCCGGTTGTGCAGGGTCAAGCTGCTTGAAGCCGGAGCCGACGAATCGTTGGGCGAGCTGGTAAGGGTGCTTGAATCGAGCGCGGTGTAAGGGAATTCGGATAAAGGAGGCGCGGGGCTTTGAAAGAAATGTCCGCAGGCGGCGTTGTGTATCGCAGAAAAAATAATCGGGTGGAAATTCAGATGATCCAGGATCGATTCGGAAAAATGACGCTGCCCAAAGGAAAGATGGAAAAAGGGGAAACGGCGGAGCAAACGGCCTTGAGGGAAATTTTGGAGGAAACCGGGCTGGAAGGAAGCATCGTTTGTCCGATTGAAAAAACGACGTATCAATTTCAACATCCGCAATCCGGAACGATCGACAAGGAAGTGCAATATTACCTGGTGGAGGCGATCGGCGGCAGGCAAAAAGCGCAAATCGAGGAAATTAACGGAGCGGAATGGTACACGCCCGAGCAGGTTTGGGAACAGCAAATCCGCTCCGGTTACGATAATAATCAATCCGTGCTGCATCGGGCTTTAACCGTACTGGGATGCGAGGTGCATCCGCGTTGAGCAGCCATTTCCCATCCGCATCGGACGAGTTGACGGATATCGCTTCGAAAATAGACCATACTTGTTTAAAGGCGGATGCCGGAGCAAAGCAGTTGGAACAGTTGTGCCTGGAGGCGATCGAACACCGCTTTTACAGCGTGTGCGTTCACGGTTCCTGGGTTTCCGCGTGCCGCGGGTGGCTGAACGGCACGGGAGTGAAAATCAGCGCGGTCTGCGGCTTTCCTCTGGGCGCCCATTCCGGCCGCGTCAAAGCGTTTGAGGCGGAGCAGGCGGCGAAGTCGGGCGCTGCGGAAATCGACATGGTGCTGCAGGTTGGCCGGCTGATCGACGGAAGGTACGACGAAGTCGGGGAGGACATTTCCGCCGTCGTCCGCGCCGTGGCTGATGCCGCCCGCGTCAAGGTAATTCTGGAGACGGGTCTGCTGACGGACGAGTTGAAGCGGATCGGATGCCGTTTGGCCGTGGAAGCGGGGGCGCACTTCGTCAAAACATCGACCGGGTTTGGCCCCGGCGGCGCAACGGTGGAGGATGTCCGGCTGATGCGGGACAGTGTGCCGGCATCCGTGGGCGTCAAAGCGTCCGGGGGAATTCGGGATCTGGACGCGGCCAGGCGCATGATCGCCGCGGGGGCTGTCCGTTTGGGAACCAGCTCGGGCGTGAAGATTGTCCAAGGCATCCGGGGCGACCTTCCCGATCCCGCAAGCGGGGCGTACTGAGCTTCATTTGGGCGCAACGGTCTTGAGAACGGGCAAATAGCACAGAGGCAGGGCGATCAGGGAAGATAGAACGTTGTACAGCGTTTGCGCGTGGGCGATCTGGGAGGCGGGCTGCGAAGAAAAAAGAGTGGTCAGCAGGTGCAAATACGAAATCAGGGGAATGAACAGGATCGCGCCGACGACATTCAGCAAAATATGGGCCCAGGCGACGGAACGTCCGGCACGGCTGCCGCCGATGCTGGCAATGAAGCCGGTCAAGCAGGTGCCGATATTGCAGCCGATGATGATGGCGATGCCCAACTCGATCGAAATGGCCTCCACCGCGGCCAGCCCCATGGCGATGGCGACAGAGGCGGCGCTGCTTTGAATGATCGCCGTCAACCCCGCGCCGGCCAATACGCCCCAGAGCAAGCTCTTTTGCGACAGCTCCAAGAAGATGGCGAACAAGCCGCGCGATTGCAGCTCGGGCACAATCCATTGCATGACCTTCATGCCGAGCATGATGCAAGAGAAGCCGCCCAGAGCCATGGAAAGGCAGCGCAGCCCGTGAACCCATCCGATGATTTTCCGGTGGATGCGGCTTTCGGGAAGGTAAGCGATCAGCAGCCAAATGGCGCTGGAGGCGCAAAGGAGCGGGAGGCCGTATCGGTCCAGATTCCATCCGATCAGTTCCGTGGTGATGCAGGTGCCGATATTCGTTCCCAGAATAATCCCGAGGGTTTGCGGGAATCGAAGGACGCCCGCGTTGACCATGCCGATGGTGATGACGGTAATGGTGCTGCTGCTTTGCATGAGGGCGGAGCTGACCGTGCCTGTGACCATGCCGCGCAAAGGCGTGCGGGTCAGCCGCGACATCACCCTGCTCAAATAATCCCCCGCCCATTGGTGCAAAGAGAGCTCCATCACTTTCATGCCGAATAAAAACATGGCCAATCCCAGCAAAAGCGGCATGATAATTCCTGAAAACATCTTTTGAAAGAACCCCCTTTTCCCGGTTTCGAATGGAGACGGATCGGGATATAGCTGTCCCATTATGTATATGACCGGTGTAAGACAGGCATGACAAGCGGGGTTTAACATTTGTTTCACGCCGGCCCGCGGTGAGCGGGATCAGGCGAGCGCAGACCGCCGCTTTTTCGGGCGGAAGGAGGGAAAGGATGACGGTTCGGTTTATCATCGGAAGAGCGGGGAGCGGAAAAAGCGAAAGATGCCTCGATGAAATTCGCCGGCTTCTGCTGGAGAGCCAGGACGATCACCCTTTGATCATGCTCGTTCCCGAGCAGGCCACGTTCCAGGCGGAGTATGCGCTGGTGACAACGCCGGGGCTGTCGGGCATGATTCGCGCGCAGGTTTTAAGCTTTCGCCGGCTGGCTTTTCGCGTGTTGCAGGAAGTCGGCGGCGCGGCCCGCATCCATATTGCGGATACGGGCAAGAAGATGCTGTTGCACAAAATCGCCCGAAACCGCAAGGACGATTTACGATTTTTTTCCCGCTCGATCGAACAGGTGGGGTTCATCGACGAATTGAACGAGCTGTATAACGAGTTCAAAAGATACTGCATTTCCGCCGAGCATTTGCACAGCCGCCTGCTGTCGCCGGGAGCGGAAATCGCGGCGGATTCGGGCCAGATGAAGGACAAGCTGCACGATATCGCGATGATTTACGGCGATTTCGAGTCGGAGCTTGCGGCCCGATACATTGACGCCGAGGACGTTTTGGCCATGCTGGCCGAAAGGGTGTCCGACTCGGCGTACCTGCGGGGAGCGGAGGTGTGGATCGACGGGTTTCACGGATTCACGCCGCAGGAATACGGCGTGCTGCAGCCGTTGATCCGGCATTGCCGCAGGGTGAGTTTTTCGCTCTGTGTGGATCGGCCGTACGGCGCGCAGGACCGGCCGCATGAGCTGGATTTATTTCATCCCACGGCCGAAACGATGATACATATTCGACAAATGGCCGATTCCGCCGGGATCGGGACGGACGATACGATTTGCCTGGCGGCCCTTCCCCCGGTCCGGTTTGCGGACAGCCCCGATCTCGCTTTTCTCGAGCGCCATTTCGCCGCCCGGAAAATCAGGGAGGAAGGCCCCGTGCGGAATATTGCCATTCGCTCCGCCGCCAATCGCCGGGCCGAAGTGGAAGGCGCCGCCCGGGAGATGATCGCGCTGGTTCGCGACCGGCGCTGCCGCTGGCGGGATATCGCCGTGGCCGTTCGCAATATGGCGGACTATGAAGATTTGCTGACGACGGTGTTCAGCGATTACGACATTCCTTGTTTTATCGACGCGAAGCGATCCGTGATGCATCATCCGCTGATTGAATTGATCCGTTCCGCGCTGGAGACGGTGAACGGCCATTGGCGGTACGAAGCCGTGTTTCGCTTCGTCAAAACGGATTTTTTGCAGCAGGTCGGCGAAGTGATCGGGTCGTACCGGCATCGCATGGACCTGCTGGAAAATTATGTGCTGGCTTACGGCATCCAGGGCTCTCGCTGGACGGACGGGAAGCCGTGGAATTTCACCCGATACGCCTCGCTCGAAGATGAAGACGGGGACGTTCTTCATCGGCAGGAGGAGAACGAGCGGATCGAGTCGGCGCGGCAAGCGGTGGTTCGCCCGCTCCAGGCTTTCCAGCGGAGCATTCGCAAGGCGGAAAACGTGCGCGAAATGACCGGGGCGCTGTTCGGGCTGCTGGAAGACGTGCGCGCCGCCGACCAGTTGGAGCGGTGGAGCGTCCGCTGCATCGAATCGGGCGAAGCGGAGAAAGCCCGGGAGCATTCGGGCATCTGGGGCAGCGTATTGGACGTGTTGGATCAAATCGTGGAAATGATGGGGGAGCAAACGCTGTCGTTGGAAGCGTATGCGAACATATTGCAGACCGGATTGGAAAGCATCCGGCTCGGACTCGTTCCGCCTGCGCTCGATCAGGTGTTGGTCGGAAGCATCGATCGTACCCGTTCAAGCAACATCCGGTTTTCCTTCCTGCTCGGCGTCAATGAGGGCGTGCTGCCCGCCAAGGCGGAGGAGGGAAGCCTGCTGTCGGAGAAGGAGCGGGAGCGGTTGAACGATTCGGGGCTCCGGCTCGCACCCGGCAGCCGCCGCCGTCTGCTGGACGAGCAGTTTCTGATCTACACGGCGCTGGCGCTCCCGAGCGAGCGCCTGTGGATCAGCTATCCGCTGGCGGATGAGGAAGGCCGGGCGCTGCTGCCCTCGGAAATCGTCCGCCAGTTGAAGCGGATGTTTCCCCGCCTGGAGGAGGAAGGCTGGACGGGCGAGCCGGCGCCGGACGAAGACGATCGGCGGCAGTTGGCTTACATCGCCCATCCGCGGCGGGCGCTTTCCCATCTGATCGTCCAACTGCGCCAGTGGCAGTTGGGCATGGAGATCGACGATATATGGTGGCAGGCGTACAACTGGTTTTGCTCGCGTCCGGAGTGGAGGGACAAGCTGGACCGGGCGTTGGGCGCGCTGTTTTTCACGAACCAGGAGAGTCCGTTAAGCCGCGATACCGGCAGGAAGCTGTTCGGCGAGCATCTGCAGGCCAGCGTTTCCCGCATGGAGACGTTTGTTTCCTGCCATTTTGCCCATTTCCTTTCGCATGGATTGAGGCTTCAGGATCGGCGGCTGTTTCGCCTGGAGGCCCCGGATATCGGCCGCCTGTTTCACGCCGCGTTAAGCTGGATCGCCGCCGAGCTTCAGCGGGAGCAAGTTCATTGGGGCGATTTGACCGCGCAGCAATGCATGCGGCGCGCGAGCGAGGCCGTGGACCGCCTGGCGCCGCGGCTGAACAGCGAAATTCTGCTCAGCACCCGGCGCTACCATTACATCGCAAGAAAATTGAAGGAGGTTGTGGGCCGGGCCGCCGTTGTGCTTGGAGAGCATGCCCGGCGAAGCGGCTTTCGCCCCGTCGGGCTGGAGTTGGGCTTCGGCCCCGGCCAGCCCTTGCCGCCCTTGACCTTCGCGTTGGACAACGGGGTCCGGATGGATATCGTCGGCCGCATTGACCGGGTCGATCGGGCGGACAGCGACCAGGGGGTTCTTTTGCGGGTAATCGATTACAAATCGGGCAACACGTCGCTGAATGTCACCGAGGTGTTTTACGGGCTGTCCTTGCAGATGCTCACGTATCTCGATGTGGCGGTGACGCATGCCGAACTGTGGCTTGGGACGAAAACGCTGCCCGCGGGCGTGCTGTATTTTCACGTACATAATCCGCTGCTGCAAACGAGCAACGCGCTTTCGCGGGATCAGGCGGAGGCGGAAATCATTCGCAGATTTAAAATGAAAGGGTTGGTTTTGGCCGACCCCGAGGCGATTCGATTGATGGACAACAGCCTGGAGAGCGGCTATTCTTCGATCATTCCGGTCGGGATCAACAAAACCGGCGGATTCTACAAAAATTCGTCGGTCATGACGCCGGATCGCTGGCGGCAGTTGAACGCCTATGTGCGGGGGATGATTCAAACGATCGGGCTTTCCATCACGGAGGGAAACGTCGATATCAATCCGTATCGGTTGGGCAAGCAAACCCCGTGCGCGTTTTGCTCGTACAAGCCGGTCTGCCAGTTCGATCCGCTGCTGGAGGACAACCGGTTTACCCCGCTCCAGATGAAGCAGGCGGAGGCGGTATGGGAATGGATTGAAAGCGGAAAAAAGGCGGATCGGCGCGCGGAATTCAAAAAGATCGGAGGCGAAGGCGATGAGCGGTTCCATCCCTAAACCGGCGGACAGCGTATGGACCGATGAGCAGTGGGAGGCGATCAGCGCCCGCGGGCGCAATATGCTGGTCGCCGCGGCGGCCGGTTCGGGAAAGACGGCGGTGCTGGTGGAAAGAATCATTCGCCGCGTCACCGCCGAGACCGACCCGATCGATGTGGATCAACTGCTGGTCGCCACGTTCACCAACGCGGCAGCGGCGGAAATGCGGCAAAGAATTCGCGAAGCGCTGGAGAAGGAATGGTTCAAAAATCCCGATTCGGAACGTCTGCGCAAGCAGTTGATGCTGGTGGGCCGGGCGTCGATCACGACGCTGCATTCCTTCTGTCTGGAAGCGGTGCGCCGGCATTTTCAGGCGATTCCGCTCGATCCGGGCTTCCGCATCGCCAACGAGACGGAAGCGGAGCTGATGCGCCAGGATGTGCTGGACGAGCTGTTCGAGGACTATTACGAACAGAGTGAGGAAGACAGTAGCTTTTGGCGTCTGCTCGACTGGTTTGGCGGAGAGCGCAACGATGCCGGGCTGTATCGGCTGGTGCTGCGGCTGTTTGATTTTTCCCGCAGCCATCCCTGGCCGGAACGGTGGCTGGATCGGATGGCGGGGCGGTTTGAAACGGGCGGGCCGGACGGGAACGGCGAGCCGCCGGGCGCTCCCTGGTTCGACAGCCTGCTGCGGGACGCGGCGATCGAGCTGGAGGGCGCGGCCGCGCTGCTGGCGGAGGCGGTCCGCCAAGCCGGGTTGCCGGGCGGGCCGCAGCCTTATCTGGAGCGCCTTGCGGATGATTTGGCCCAGGTGGACAGCCTGCGCGGGTTGGCGTCGGGAAGCGACTGGGCCGCGTTGCACGAGGCTTTTCAAACGCTGGAGTTCGGCAAGTTGAAGCCCTGCCGGGGCGACGGGTATGACGCGGCGCTGCAGGAATCGGTGAAATCGCTCCGCGACCAGGTTAAAAAGCAAATGAAGGAAATGCAGGAGCAACTGTTTCGGCGATCGCCGGCGGACTATTTGAACGAGTTGAACGAGATGGCCCCGTTAATGCGCAAACTGGTCGAGCTGACCGGTTCGTTTGCCGAGCGCTACACCAAGGCCAAGGCGGCGAAAGGATTGGTCGATTTCGCCGATCTGGAGCACTACTGCCTGAAAGTGCTGCTGGCTCCCGACGGCTCGCCGGACGAGTTGAAGCCTTCCGCCGCGGCGCTGGAATACCGGGAGCGGTTTGCCGAAGTGCTGCTGGACGAATATCAGGATACGAACCGCGTGCAGGAGGCGATTGTCGAACTGCTGTCCAGATCCGAGCCGGGCAATCGCTTTATGGTCGGGGATGTGAAGCAAAGCATTTATCGCTTTCGCTTGGCCGACCCCGGATTGTTCCTCGAGAAGTATCGGATGTACGGCCGATCCGAGGGCGGGCAAGCGAAAGAAGCGGGGGAAGCGGGGGAAGATCGCTCCGGCCCGGATGGTTTGAGGATCGACCTGGGCCGCAACTT
>CAYYCV010000140.1:0-12251 GCA_964470405.1 uncultured Caryophanales bacterium | reverse complement strand
ATATAATAATATAAAAAAAGAACCATTTGCACAACTGTGCGAAAATGGTTCTTCATCCCCCGTTTCGGCATGGCGGCTAATGCGCCGCGGCGGTAGATTCGCGTCCGCTTTCCTCAAGAATTTCATTCACCTGCTCTTGAACTTCGCGGTCTTTGGCAACCATTTCCCCGACCTTCTCCAATCCGTCCGTCCGCGCCTGGCTTTCCCGCGGCGACGCCTGCTTCGGGCGATTGAACACTCTGCCCAGCGAATCGCCCGCGGCCCGGCCGAGCGAGGAGGCCGTCGGGCGGGAATTGCGGCTGAAATACACCACCGCCGCCGCACCGAACAAGCTTCCCATGATAAAACTGCCCATACGCATACGCTGTCCTCCATTTCACTGTAAATTCCACTGCATTCGATTCGCCTTTATTTTTAACCGACGGCCGGAAATAAATGTGAACTAAATTAAGGTAAATTATCGGTGAAATTGTGATAAACTATTTCTAAAAACGACAGGAGAGAGAACATGAAAAAATTCGCCATACTGACGATCGCTCTTTGCTTCGCCCTGGCGCTCGGCGGCTGCGGCGCCGGGCCGAAATCCGCCGTGCAGACGCAGGCGCCCGCCGACAGCGGGCAACCGCAGCCGTCGGATACGAACGCCGCCGTGCAGCCGGATCCGACGCCGACCCCGGACGACGCGAACCGCGCGGAGCCGTCCCCGTCCGGCGAGCCCACGCCGGAAAGCACGCCCGGCGAGCCGGAGAAAGTCGAGAAGACGTACTACATGAACCAAAATTATTTCATCAAACCGATCGACGAGAACGGCAACAAAAAGGTGGTGCTGCTGACGTTTGACGACGGGCCGAAAGCGAAGGACAGCGTGGAGCAAATGCTGGATATCCTCGACAAGCACAGCGCCAAAGCGATCTTTTTCGTCAACGGCTACAGGGTGAAAGCCAACCCGGACCTGTTGAAGGAAATCCACGACAGGGGGCAAACGATCGGCAACCATTCCTGGGATCACATCGATCTGAAAAAGGAAACCGAGGAAAGCGTGAGATCCCAGGTCGATCGCGTTTCGGACATCGTCAAGGAACACATCGGAAGCGAGCCGCAGTTTTTCCGACCGCCTTTCGGCACATCGACCGACTTTTTGAAAAGCTACGTCAAACAAAAGGGAATGCTGTTCATGACCTGGTCCAACGGTTCGCTCGATTGGGCCGACAACCAGCACAAGCCGGACGGCGTCATCAAGAGCGTGTTCGAACAGCTCCACCCGGGCAGCGACATTCTCATGCACGAGTTGCCCTGGACCATCGAGGCGCTGGATAAGCTGTTGACCCGACTGGAGGACGAGGGCTATTCCTTCGTCGATCCCCAGGCGATCGATCTGGAGATGAAGGTGGAGGGCTGAGCCTTACAGCGGCTCCCCCATCTCATGCATGCCCCATACCGCAAGGGCGACCACCAGGCCGATAAAAATAACGAGCAAGGTCGCATAGTAATAGCGCGTAATTTTGGCTTTATTGGAAGGAAACAGGGCGCTGCGGGGCGGCAGGAACATCGAATCCTCCCGCTCGCCGTCCGCGTCCGTTTCCATCTCCACTTCCTTTTCCGTTTCCGGTTCGCGCTCCGTTTTTTCCGGTTCCTTCCAATCGTCGGATACCTTCATAATTCCCTCCTGTAGCGAATAATGCAGCCCATTGCGAAATCAATGATAAAATGCGCAACAATCGGGGTCAGCAGGCTTCCGGTTTGAATGTAGATCCAACCCAGCCCGTAGCTGACGCCGAATACCATCCCCGTCATGATCCAATGCTGCAGGTAGCGAATGTGGATCGCCGCAAACAAAATGCTCGTCCAATACGGTCCAAGCCAATGCTGAATCGCTCCGCGAAACAGAATCTCCTCGCAAAACGCGACAACCAGACAGATCACCGCGATATGCCACAGCGGCCGACGACGAAATATTTTCCGGTTGACCCCGCCGTCATCGGAAACGTGGTCCGGAACCCAACGGCTCATCAACCAGTCGCCCAACAGCACGATCAAGGCAAACGCGCCGCCCCACAGCATGATTTTTGACCCGTCGAAAGCAGAAACAGCCGCCCGCACGATATGATCCTTCTGAAATAACAGGATCACCGCCCCGATCAGCAAGGTCAACGCCTGCGTCGCGTACAAATTGATCAGCAAGGTTCGATCGTCCAGATCGGCCACGCTTATTTTCTGAAACTTAAAATTCTTCATCAGCCAACTTGTTCCTTTTTCTTGTATTTTCGCCTATACTGAAATCAGTAAATTCCATATTCGCAAAAGGAGCAGGTTATGGATAAAAGACTTTCCCGTACCGATTATATGCTTTCCCTTTTACTCATCGTTATGCTCGTCGCCATTGTCGGAGCTTTTTTCTACGGCATCAAAATCGGTCAGGACAAAACGGCGCACAAATTCGCGCAAATGAACGAAGAGCAGGCCGAGCCGAAGGAGCCTTCAGCCTATGACCAACAAGTTCTGGTTTCATTCTATCACACTATCTATTTGCCTTTTCGACAATTTCAAAATAAATGGTTTGAACAGATGAACGCGATCGAAACGCGCGCCCAACCGGCCGATACGAAATCGCTGTTGAAAGAGCTGGGGCGCATCGCGGACGAAAGCTACGACAAGATGGAAACCACCTCGATTCCCGCCTCGTCGCCGCTGCTGCAAGGCGCGGGAAACGACTACATGAAAAGCTTGAAATTGTTCTCCGAAGCGCTTCGCAGGTTCCAGGGCGAATCCACGGCGCTCGGAAGCGGCAAAATCATCGAAGCGATCGGGAAAGACGCTTATTTTCAGGAAGCGCAAAGCTTTGCCCTGTCGGCGCAGGAGCGGTATTACGATTCCATTGTCCAGTGGAATTTGACCGTCGATCCCCGCCTTGGAAATATGGAGTTGCTGGACAAGGACGACTTGGCCTTGAGCAAATGGAGCCTCCTCAACTTCAACCAGAAAAACGAATTCATCGCCAAGCTGCTGAAAGACCATCACTATTTCAAGCACTTCTATCCGCAGGACATCACGCTCCGAACGGACGACCTGATCCGTAACGGCCAAGCGGACAAACTGGGCTTGAACATGATCAAGCGGACGATGGAGACGCTCATGGATACCGACGCGGTGCGAGAGGGAGATTTCATCAAGGGAAAAAACAAATATTACGGCGACGAAACGATTCCACAGCTCCCGTTCTTTTATCAGTGAATAAATTATATCATTTTTCGCCGCGGCCATGCTTCCAAAGTTGTTGCGCAAAAGCTCTTGCATTCCTTCCATCAGTTGCTATAAAATAAAAAGGGTGTTAACGGATTTAAACCATTCATTCCTATTGGTTTACTCCGATTAAAAAGGAGGCTGTTCGATGGCTGATTTAGTAGTTGACGCATTGATTGAAATACCGACCGGAAGCCGAAACAAATATGAATACGACAAAGATAAAAAGGCTTATGTTTTGGACCGTACCCTGTATTCGCCGATGTATTATCCCGCGGAATACGGCTACCTGGATGGGACGCTGGCGCTGGACGGAGATCCGCTCGATATCCTGGTGCTGACCACCTTCCCCACTTTTCCCGGCTGCGTGATCGAATCGCGCGTGATCGGGGTGCTGGTGATGTCCGACGACAAGGGACAGGATGAAAAATTGCTGGCTGTTCCGGTCAAGGACCCTCGCTGGAACGAAGTGAAGTCGTTGGAAGATTTGCCCCAGCATACCTTGAAGGAAATCTCCCATTTCTTCACGGTCTATAAAGATCTGGAGAACAAGAAGACCGCGATCGAAGGCTGGAAGGACGCGGCGTTTGCCGAAAAGCTGTATCGCGAATGTCTGGAGCGGTATCCGAAGCAATAAAAATCGGAACGCCAAGCGATAATTCAAAGAACTGCCACATTCCATGGCAAGAGGTTATTGACACCCATCTTCCGCCATGTTACATTATGAAAAAATGATTTAAACATTTGAAAAGCCATGAAGGAACCAAGTATCGTGGAAGTCTCAGAGAGCCGGTGGGCGGTGCGAACCGGTGGCCTTAAACGATGCGGAGCATTCCCGAGCTGCTGTGCTGAAAGCGACGAACGCGTCCGCCATAGGCGCAACCGGCAGAAAGCCGTTATCTTTCCGTGTCGCAAGACCATTAAGGCTGTTTGTGCGAGCAATCAGTAAATCAGGGTGGTACCACGAATTCAACAACTCTCGTCCCTTTTATACGCTATGCGTATGTGGATCGAGAGTTTTTTTATTGAAACAATCATACCAGGAGGGGATTGCAATGTTCAAAGTATTGGTTTCGGATCCTGTCAGCGATTTGGGGATTCAGCAGCTTTACGACGCGGAAGATATCGAGGTGGATAAGAAACCGGGGTTGACGGAGGACGAACTGGTCGCGGTCATCGGCGAGTACGACGCGCTTCTGGTGCGCAGCCAGACCAAGGTGACCCCGCGGATTATGGCGGCGGGCAAGCGCCTGAAAGCGATCGGACGCGCCGGTGTCGGCGTCGACAACATCGATCTGGAAGCCGCCACCTCCCACGGCATCGTCGTCATCAACGCGCCGGACGGGAATACGATCACCACCTGCGAGCATACCTTTGCCATGATGATGGCCGTGGCCCGCAACATTCCCCAGGCATACAAAAAAACCATTTCCGGGGAATGGGACCGCAAATCGTTTCTGGGCGTCGAATTGCGCAACAAAACGCTCGGCGTGATCGGCATGGGACGGATCGGCAGCGAGGTGGCCAAGCGCGCCAAAGCCTTCGGCATGGACGTGATCGGCTACGATCCGTTCCTGAGCGAGGAGCGCGCCGAGAAGCTGGGAATCAAGCTCGGCACGGTGGACGATATCGCCGCCAAATCGGATTTCATCACGCTGCACACGCCGCTGACGAACGAAACCCGGCACATGATCAGCAAGCCCCAATTTGAGATTATGAAGAAAGGCGTGCGTCTGATCAACTGCGCCCGCGGCGGTCTTGTCGACGAGGCCGCGCTGGTGGAAGCGATCGACCAGGGCATCGTCGCCGGCGCCGCTTTCGACGTGTTCGAGCAGGAGCCGCCGCAAGCCGGCCATCCGCTGCTGGTCAACCCGAAAATCATCGTTACGCCCCACCTTGGCGCTTCCACCATCGAAGCCCAGGAAAATGTGGCCATCGACGTATCCGAGGAACTGCTGCACATCCTTCGAAACCAGCCGTTTAAAAATGCGGTCAATATGCCTTCGGTTCCGGCGAATCTGTTGAGCAAGCTGCAGCCTTACTTCCAGCTCGCGGAAAAAATGGGTTGCTTTCAATCCCAGATTAACGACGGCGCCATACAGGAAATCAACATTAGCTATTCGGGCGAAATGGCCGACGGCGACATTGCCCCAATTACCCGCTACATCATCAAGGGCGTGCTGTCGCGTCCTTTCGGCCCGGACGTAAATATCGTCAACGCCTTGCATTTGGTCAAAGCGCGCGACGTCAAAGTGGTGGAGCAAAAAACGTCATCGACAAAAGGCTTCACCAATCTGATCACGCTGGTCCTGAAAACGAAAAACGGAGAAAGAACCGTTTCCGGCACCTTGTTGAACGGCTACGGCGCCAGAATCGTCCAGGTGGATCAATATCCGGTCGATCTGTCGCTGGAAGGCCACCTGATCCTTATCTCGCACAATGACAAGCCGGGCATCATCGGCCGCGTCGGCACCCTGCTCGGCAACAACGACGTCAACATCGCCACCATGCAGGTCGGCCGCAAAATTGTCGGCGGCGCGGCGCTGATGGTGCTTACCGTAGACAGACAAGCCGGCAAAGCCGTGGTCGATCAGTTGACCGGCCTGCCGGAAATTATGCAAGTGCAAGAGATTACGCTGTAGTTGCTGTAGTTTCGGAGGCAGTAAATTTGTACAGGCAAAACAAGCGGCGCCCCTGAGCAGGGCGCCGTTTGTCATCCTTTATACTCCTCTATCCCTTGCCGTTGCTTTTTTTCGTTGCGTCAGATCAAATCGGATCTTTGAAGCAACCGCTGTATGAGCACGTCCGCATGGCCATCTATGAATTTCGTTTCAATAATATTCGTCACATTCGTCTCCGGGCCCGAAAAAATCGGATTCGAAAAATCGAGCTTGCTTAATTTTTGAACGATAGCCCGTTTTCCTTCAAAGCAGCCCTCAGTTTGGGCAAAGATGCCGGCCCCATACCGTGAAATTGCAAGATCTCCCGTTCACTGTAGTTCGAAAGCTGCTGTAAGGAAGCGATTCCATTGTGCTCCAAGGCACGCCTTGCCGGTGCGGCGAGAAGCGAAATCGGGTCTGCGCTCCTGCTCGCAAACGGGACAGGACGGGCAATCGCTGCTTTTATAATATCGGTGTCCGTTGCTACAAGTTCTTAAGGTTTTCTTTGAAGCTGCCATTTTATATGGCTCCTTTGCTTAAAAGTGATTTTCAACGGGTACCTTCCGCAGTGGGCCTTCCGGTAGACGCATCCTGCGGCAGCCACCCTCCCGGCAAACGCCTTCCTCAGCGGGCACCCTCCCGATAGCTTCTTCCGCGGCGGCGCATTCAGAATGGAGGCCTTCTTCTATATTACACCAAATTCTGATACTCCTTGTGGTCCACAAGTCACAGCATAAGAGGAATATGGTGAAAAGCTGACGATTTCGCGCTTAAGCACGGGGGGCCGACCACTCTTGCCCGCCGATTTCCCCAGCTTACGAATCGCTAACGAACACAGATAACGCTATTCGCGGATTTTCCCACGTTTGCATTTTGTAACGAACCTGACAAACGTTATTCTTTTAAAATTGGAATAAATCTGGAATATCACAGCAAATAACGATTGTGGTGTTCGTAAGAATTGCAAAAACGCCGTTGGAGCCACAATAAGAGCTCTCCGGTTCGTAAGAAGAGGACACAGCAGAAAAACCACCTATCGAGGATTGCCCATCGGCCCCTGTCGGATCAATCCGACCATCCGTCCCGCCGGGCCGAATTGTTCCACGAACAACAAGATTAAACGGGGCAGTTCAACAACAAAAGGCAAAACTCCGGGCCGCACCGAGGGTTCTGCCTTTATTTTTGTGGGCGATTGACGGGGATCATGATGGAAAATGTCGTGCCGTGGCCCCATTCGCTTTTGACGTGGATCGTTCCGCGATGCGCTTCGATAATGTTTTTGACGATCGCCAGACCGAGGCCCGTGCCGGTGGAGCGGTTTCGCTTACGCGCCTTGTCCGCCTTGTAAAAGCGCTCGAAGATAAACGGGAGATCATCCGGGGGAATGCCTTGCCCGTGATCCTCCACCTCGATCCGCATCATGCGGCGGCCGCTTTTCTTGAGCGGAAAAGCCCGGATGACAATCTCCGCGCCGGCCGGCGTGTGCCTGATCGCATTGTCCAGCAGGTTGGTGAATACCTGCTCCAGCCGGTCTTCGTCCGCGCTGTTCAGGATCAGGTCTTCGCCGCTCATGTCCAACTCGAGTTCAATGCCGCGTTCCCGGCAAAGCACCAGAAATTTGCGGTGAATGCGCGGCAACATCGTTTTCAAATCCACTTTGGCGAGGTTCAAATCGATGAAGCCGCCCTCCATGCGGGCCAAATCCAGCAAATCGCCCACCAGACGCACCATCCGCAGCGATTCGTCATTGATTACCTGCGCGATTTCCCTGCGCTCCTCCTGCGTTCCGGCGATGTTGTCCAGCAGCGCCTCGCTGTACCCTTGCAGCATCGACAAAGGCGTGCGCAGCTCATGGGACACATTGGCGACGAAATCTTTGCGCAGCTTCTCCAGCCTGTATTCCTCCGTGATATCGCGCAGGACGCCGACCGCGCCGCGAACGGCATTGTTTGAATAAAGCGGCGCCATCACCACCGACCAGACGCCGTTTTGGATGTTGATTTTCGTCGTGCTGTCCGATTTGCCCTGAATCACCGACTGAAACACCGTCTGCAACGGCTCGGGAACCTGGTTCGTTTCATCTTGCTCGCTGTCGGAGAAATCGCGGGCAATCTCGTTCCATTCCCGAATGATTTTTTCCCCTTGCGGGTTGGCCAAAATCACTTCTCCCCCGGCGCTGAACGTAATGACGGCATCCGTCATGCTTCTCAACACGCTGGACAAGTGTTCTTTCTCGTTGTTTAAATCCTTGATCGTCTCTTCCAATTCCGCCGCCATGTGATTCATCGTTTTCGCCAATTCGCCGATCTCGTCCGTCGATTGCACGGGAACCCGGGTCGCGTATTCGCCCAACGTAATCAAATCCGCGGCTTTCTTCATTTGCAGCAGCGGCCGGGTAATCCGGGTCGAAAGGAAAAACGCAAAAAAGGTAGTCAGCAAAAAACCGATGATCGCCGTATAGACGAACAGCTTCTTCACATCATAGGAATTGATAAAAGCGATATCGATATACCTCAAATATTCAAGCAAAAACATGCCAAGCACGAGCAAAACCAGCGCGACCAGGCCGATGATCGTCATCCACAGCTTTCCGACAACGCTCTTCCAGATCACCACGTTACTTCGGAACCTCTAATTTATATCCGACACCCCAGACCGTATTGATCATCGACGACGCTTCCGGGGAAACCTTGTTCAATTTTTCCCGCAGCCGCTTGACGTGGGTATCGACCGTGCGGAGATCGCCGAAAAATTCGTAATTCCAAACATCCTTCAACAGCGCCTCCCTGGAGAATACCTTGTCGGGCGATACGGCCAAATAATGGAGCAGCTCGTATTCCTTCGGCGTCAGGTTGACCTCATGCCCGTCCGCGGTCACGCGATGGGCGTCATGCTCGATCGACAAATGGGGAAATACAATCGTGTTGCTCAAGCTGTCGGATTTGGACAAATAGGCCGTGGCCGACGAACGGCGGATGATCGCTTTGACCCGATGAATCACTTCCCGCGGGCTGAACGGCTTGACCACATAATCGTCCGTTCCCGCCTCAAACCCCTGCACCCGGTTGACTTCCTCTCCCTTGGCCGTCAGCATGATGACCGGCGTGGATTTGATTTGCCGCAATTTGGAGCAAACCTCGACGCCGTCCATCCCCGGCAGCATCACGTCAAGCAAAATCAAGGCATAGTCCGTATTCGTCGCCATGCTTAGCGCGGTTTCTCCATCCTCCGCCTCATCGATCGGATACCCTTCCTTTTCCAAATACATGCGCAGCAATCGACGTATTCTTTCCTCATCGTCTACAACCAGGATGCGATGCGTGGATTCGGTCACGATACCAGCCCCTTACTTGGCAATTTGTTTGAACCGCCTGTGTTCATCGGCCTTTATACCCCGGCATAGGAATGCAAGCCCGCAATCACCAGATTGACCGCAATGAGCGTAAACATGACGATCACAAAACCGATCACGGAAAGCCAGGAAGCCTTGCTTCCCTGCCAGCCGCGCGATAAGCGCAAATGAAGGTACAGCGTGTAAAACAACCAGGTGATCAGCGCCCAGGTTTCCTTGGGATCGAATCCCCAGAAACGCCCCCACGCCTCCGACGCCCAGATCATGGCAAAAATGAGCGCGCCGAGCGTAAAGATGGGAAAGCCGATCGCAATCGCGCGATAGCTGATTTCATCCAGGTCCTCGGGATCGATATCGTTCATGATCGGAGAGATGATCCGTCCGAGCGGCCGGCGCGCCAGCAGTCGAATAAGCCAGTAAAGCAGCAGCCCGGCCAACAGCGACCAGACGACCGTATTGAATTTCCGGCCGGCGCTCTCCCCTTTCATCCATGGCGGCGCTTCAAACAGCGGCTGATTTAAGCCGAGGAAGCTGTCCATATGCACCAGGCTGCTGTCGTGGGGAGCAATGATCGGAGGAAGCGTGTAGTCCACCGTTTGCTCCATGCCGCTCTGCGCGGTATTCGCCTTGAACTGCGCCTGATAGCCGGCGCCGCCGAAACCGGAAACGAGAATAACGAAGGAGACGACAACCAGGATGGCGTAAAGCACCGTTTCGACGCCTCTGCGCGCCCGGCGCGCTTTCTTCGTCGCATCCGTGTAGGAGACGGTGCGAATCAAATACATCAAGCCCGTGGCGAATCCGACCGCGAAGAAAGCTTCGCCCGCCGCCGCCGTGCTGACGTGAATATACAGCCAGTAGCTCTTCAACGCCGGAATGAGCGGCTGCACTTCGCGCGGAAATACCGACGCGTAAGCCAGAATGATCACGCCGACCGGCATGGCGAACGCGCCGAGCACCGGGGAGCGATAGATGGCAAAAATGATAATAAACGCCGTCATGATCATCATGCCCAGAAACGTCATAAACTCAAACATGTTGCTTGTCGGAATATGGCCCGCGTCGATCCAGCGCGCAAAAAAGAAGACCAACTGGAAGGCCAGGCCGATAATCGCCAGCGCATACGACCGGCGTCCCCACTTTTTGCTGTGCGAAGCCGGATCGCGGCGGCTCCACCTCTTCCCGGCCACGGCGATGACGAACCCGACGAAAGACAGATTAAAAAGAATAAAGGCAATCAACAAGCTGTTGGTGCTTAATTGCTCCAGCGTCATTTTTTCAACTCCTTATTTTCCAGAGATTTGGGCGTCACCGAAAGGCCCGCCTTGTCCAGCACGGAACTGACCTCATGCTTCAAACCATACCAGTTTTTGTTCGTATGCGCGCCCAGATGAATCTCGTGACCTTGATCCACTCGGATCCACACCCTGCGATGCTGCCAATACAGCCCCATCACCACGCCGATCATAAAGATGATCCCGCCGATAAAAATATAGGGAAGCGCCGTGTCCCTGCGAATATTCAAGTAGCTGACATATTGGGCAATGTGCACGTCCTCCATCGAATGGACGCCGATTTGAAGCTTTTTGGCGGCCTCACCGTTTAATTGATCCTGGCTGAATTTGATTTTATCCACCTCTCGGGGGAAGTACGCGTAGACGTCGCCGTCCTCGGCAAGCCCCGGCCCGTGGATCAGAAACACAAACGCCGGCGCCCTGGCCTCATTCGAATCCGTGGCGAATACCCCCTGGTCGTTCAGTTTGACGTCCGGATAGTATCCCTTCACCTCGATATGATAAGGCCCCGCCTCGTAAGCGGTCTGCGGGCGAATCATATCCAGTGCGACCGGCCCGTACTCTTCGCCTGTCTGAAGATTCGTCAAATAGACGTTCTCGCCCGTGATTTGCAGCGTCTCTTTATAGTCGAATTGGTAAGCTTGCAAACCGTGATAATCCAGAGGATGGTTAACCTCGATGTTGTGCTCGTCCACCTTTTCCAACTGCGGAGGGTTCACCGCATCATTGCAGTCGGCCGTGCATTTGTACAGGACCGATCTGGTTTCATACAGCTCGGGAATGATCCTGCCCTGGCCCTGAAATTGTTTCGGAAGGTCGCTGTCTTTATAGTAATTGACGGTGAACTTTTCATTCTCAAGATAGTAGGGCGTGCCGGGAATCGGGGTGGGAACCCCTTCCAAAAACCCGATATATTGATCCATATACCAGCCGGGAATGCCTCTCAGCAATACGGCGAGCAGAAAAATGATCAGCCCGATGTGGTTGATGTACGGTCCCCAGCGGCTGAAACGGTGTTTTTCCGCAAGCAGCGCGTCGCCGTCCGTATATACCCGGTAATGACGTTTCCGGAACCGCTGCGCCAGTTGCTCCACCCACGCTTCGGCTTGCGGCGAGGTATTCTGTGGTGTCCGCACATCGCTCAAATCGGCGGCCAGCGTCACCCGTTGGCCCCGAATGAAATTCAGATGCTTCCTGATCTTTTGCTTGCTCAAAGCGCGATACAGCGGAAGCACGCGATCGAGACTGCAAATAATCAGCGAAGCGCCGATCATCACCAGCAGCAGCATGAACCACCAGGAACTGTACGTGTGCGACAAGCCCAGCAAATAATAGATTTCGCCGATCGTCCCGTAAGTTTGCTTGTAATACGTCGAAGGATCGAAATTAATGAATGTGTTTTCCTGCGGGAAGACGGTTCCGAGCGAGGAACCGATCAGCGTAATCACGATGAGGATCACGGCCACCTTGACGGAGGAGAAAAACCTCCAGATCCGGTCGATCCAGGACGGATTGACCCGTTGCGACCGCCTGGCGATGCCGTCGTATCGCATCTCCAGCAGCGTATTGGCGCCTTCCTCCTCATTCAGAGGTTTGCCGCACGCTTCGCACAGAACGGTGCCCGTGTAGTTTTGATGCCCGCACTCGCATTTCGTATCCTGAAACATCAACCCGCCTCCTCTCCATTGGCGCAATTCCCGATAC
>CAYYCV010000139.1:0-12296 GCA_964470405.1 uncultured Caryophanales bacterium | reverse complement strand
GCGGGGTTTGGCCTGCGGCCCGGTCCCGCGATCCGGTGCGGGGTTTGGCCTGCGGTCCGGTCCCGCGATCCGGTGCGGGGGCCAGTCTGTGGTCCAGTCCGGTGATCCGGTACACAGTTTGGCCCACGGTCCAGTCCGCGATCTGATGCCTGGATCGACCTGTGGACTTGACGGTAGTCTGGTCCTTTTTTCATCACACGTTTAAATTTTTTTGCGATAAATGTAATTTGTTGAATGACAATGCCGGAATGGCGGAAGGAGTTTTGAATTTTTTAGCGAACCTGTTATTTAGAAGTGTGGCGAAAAAAAGCGGCGCAGGGATTGGGGATGGCTTGGGGAAGCGGAAGGGGCTGCCTTTGTCCGCGGATTTCTTCCTGAAAAGGCTGTCCCGTCGGGAAATCCCCCGGACAACGGCGATCGGAAGCCGATCTCCGGGCGCGAGCCGCCGCCCATGGGTGTGCTCCCCAGGCGCGAGCCGATGCCCAAGCAAGGAGCCGCCTGTTTTTCACCCCACTGTCGGATGCAGATGTGATCGTCACCCAAAGAGTACATCAGACGTCGCCGGCGGTATGCGCATGCGTCCCGCGGGGGCGGCGAAGCCGTTTTATCCTTTGTTGTCATTTGGGAGGTTCGCATGATGTCGAAAAAAAAGGTACTGATTGTCGATGATCAGAACGGGATTCGCATTTTATTGGTCGAGGTCTTCAGCAGCGAGGGATATGAAATGTTTCAGGCGGCCAACGGGAAAGCCGCGCTGGAAATCATAAGCAGCGAAGATCTGGACCTGGTGCTGCTGGATATGAAAATACCCGGTATGAACGGACTGGATATCCTCAAGCAAATCAAGCGAATTGATCACAAGGTCAAAGTCATCATGATGACGGCATACGGGGAGCTCGATATGATTAAAGAGGCAACCGATCTGGGCGCGCTCATGCACTTCACCAAGCCTTTCGATATCGACGAGCTGCGAATGGCCGTCAACAACGAGTTGAAAAATGGCTCGTCCGCGAAATTTCCGATGGGGTTCTGACGATTTCGCGGGCTTGCCTACTTTTCCATGAATTTGTATGTTATAATATCTCAAAATGCTTTACCAGAGTGTAAGATTACGATCGTGGGAGGAAACAAGTCATGCCGTTGGTTTCAATGAACGATTTTTTACCGAAGGCCAAAGCGAATAAATTCGCGGTGGGCCAATTCAACATGAATAATCTCGAATTTGCCCAGGCGATTATGGAGGCGGCCGCGGAGGAGAAGTCTCCGTTTATTTACGGGGTCAGCGAAGGCGCCATTAAATATATGGGATTGGAGTTTACCGTGGCCATCGCGCAAGCGGCGGCCGCGAAATCCGGTCTTCCGATCGCCCTGCATCTCGATCACGGAAGCAGCTTTGAAGTGGCGATGCAGTGCATTCGCGCCGGATTTTCATCGGTGATGTTCGACGGTTCGCATCATCCTTTCGAGGAGAACATCCGAATTACCAAGGAGGTCGTCAAAGCGGCCCGCGCCATGGGCGTTTCCGTTGAAGGCGAGCTCGGCACGATCGGCGGAGTCGAAGACGATATCAGCGTGGACGAAGAGAACGCCAATCTGGCCAAGCCGGAGGAAGCGATCCGCTTCTATGAAGAAACCGGCGTCGATTGCGTGGCGATTGCTGTCGGCACCGCCCATGGGATGTACAGCGGCGAGCCGAAGATCCATTTCGATATCATCGAAGCGGTGGCCAAGGCCATTCCCGTCCCGGTCGTTTTGCACGGCGGCTCCGGCGTTCCCGACGCGGATATCCGCAAAGCGATTTTGGCCGGCGCGGGCAAAATCAACGTTAATACCGAGAACCAGGTGGCATGCACGAACGCCATACGCGATATACTGAATAAAGACGCCAAAGTTTACGACCCCCGCAAATATTTGGGACCTGCCCGAAAAGCGATGGTAGAGGTGGTTCGTTCGAAGATCAGGCTGTTTGGCAGCAACAATCAGGCATAGCAGGATTAGGGGGACTTCTGGACTATGGAGAAATTGTTCATCACGGGCGGCCGTCCGCTGCGGGGAACCGTGCAAATTAGCGGCGCGAAAAACAGTGCAATCGCCTTGATCCCGGCCGCCATACTGGCCGAGTCGCCCGTTTTCCTCGATAACCTGCCCTGCCTGAGCGATGTGGCGGTGTATGCGGAAATTTTGTCCGAGTTGGGCGCGACCGTTGCATGGGACAGGGATCAAATGAAAATCGACCCCAGCTCGATGAAATCCATACCAATGCCCAACGGAAAAGTGAAGAAGCTGCGAGCCTCCTACTACTTAATGGGCGCCATGCTGGGCAAGTTCGGCGAAGCCGTGATCGGGCTGCCGGGCGGCTGCAATTTCGAGCCCCGCCCGATCGACCAGCACATCAAAGGCTTCGAGGCGCTGGGCGCCGAGGTCAGCAACGAGCGCGGCTCGATTCGCATTCGTGCCAGACAGTTGCGCGGAGCCAAGATCTATTTGGATGTCGTCAGCGTGGGGGCCACCATCAATATCATGTTGGCCGCCGCGCGGGCCAAAGGGCTGACCGTGATCGAGAATGCGGCCAAGGAGCCGGAAATCATCGATGTCGCCACCTTGCTGAATGCCATGGGAGCGCAGATCAAAGGGGCCGGAACGGAAACGATCCGCATCGAGGGAACCGATTCGCTCCAGGGTTGCAGGCATTCCATCATACCGGACAGAATTCAGGCAGGGACTTATATGATCGCCGCGGCAGCCACGCGCGGGGATGTTATTGTCGACAATATCATTCCCAAGCATATGGAGGCTGTTACGGCCAAATTGCAGGAAATGGGAGTCCATGTTTACGAAATGGATGAATCGATTCGCATCGTGGGACAGTCAGAATATGAGAGCATCGATGTGAAAGCTCTCGTTTACCCCGGATTTGCCACCGATTTACAATCACCCATGACTAGCCTTTTAACGCAAGCCAATGGAACCAGCATGTTAACGGATTACGTGTACAACCACCGATTCAAGCATATTCCCGAATTGATCCGAATGGGCGCGAAAATAAGAATAGAAGGCCGTTCCGCGGTGGTCGAAGGCTCGCCGCTGTTTTCAGCGCGGGTGACGGCGACGGATTTGCGGGCCGGCGCGGCGTTGGTAATTGCCGGTTTGACCGTGCCGAACGGATTGACGGAAATTTCCGGGCTGGAGTATATCGACCGCGGATATGAGAACCTCGTCGATAATTTGCGCGGCCTGGGCGCGGAAATATGGAGGGAGGACCCGGCATTCGAGCGCACCCTTAGAATAGAAGGTTTGTAAACAGGCAATGCTAGTTCAGTATAAAAAATTTAATAGCGTGGTGGTATGATTAGATGGATATGCAACTTGCGGAACTGGAAACTCTTAAATTGACAGAATTATATAAGATGGCCAAACAGCATCAAATTCCGTATTACGGTCAAATGAAGAAAAAAGAGCTTATTTTCTCCATCCTGCGAGCGCAGGCCGAACAGGGCGGCTTGATGTTCATGCAGGGCGTTTTGGAAATTTTGCAGGAAGGCTTCGGATTTTTGCGTCCGATCAATTATTTGCCGAGCCCCGAGGATATTTATATTTCCGCCTCCCAGATTCGCAAATTCGATCTGCGGACCGGCGATCTGGTTTCGGGGAAGTGCCGGCCGCCCAAGGAAAACGAGCGATATTTCGGCTTGCTCCACGTGGACGCCGTCAACGGCGAAAGCCCGGACATCGCCGCCGAAAGGCTGCATTTTCCCGCATTGACTCCTCTCTATCCTCAAACCCAGATTGTTTTGGAAACCGCGTCTCACCATATTTCAACGAGGATTATGGATTTGCTCGCACCGGTCGGATTGGGACAGCGCGGGTTGATCGTCGCCCCGCCGAAAGCGGGAAAGACCTTGCTGCTGAAGCAAATTGCCAATAGCATTTCGACCAATTATCCCGACATCGAATTGTTTGTTTTGTTGATTGACGAACGCCCGGAAGAAGTCACCGACATGCAGCGCTCCGTGAAAGGGGAAGTGGTCGCTTCCACCTTCGACGAGCTGCCGGAAAATCACATTAAAGTGGCCGAGCTGGTCATGGAGAGAGCCTTGAGGCTGGTGGAGCATAAGAAGGATGTCGTTATTTTGCTCGACAGCATTACCCGGCTGGCCCGGGCGTACAATCTGGTTGTCCCGCCGACGGGCCGCACGCTGTCCGGGGGGATCGATCCCGGCGCTTTTCATCGGCCGAAGCGGTTTTTCGGAGGCGCCCGGAATGTGGAGGAGGGCGGCAGCCTGACGATTCTGGCTACGGCGCTGGTGGAAACGGGTTCGAGAATGGACGATGTCATTTACGAAGAGTTTAAGGGCACGGGAAATATGGAGCTTCATCTCGATCGCAAGCTCGCGGAGCGCCGCATCTTCCCCGCCATCGATATCCGCCGGTCGGGGACGAGGCGTGAAGAGGTTTTGCTAAGCAAAGAGGTGTTGGACAAGGTGTGGGCCATCCGCAAAAGCATGAACGAGTCTTACGATTTTGTCGAAGCGTTTATCAAGAAGATGAGCGACACCAAAACGAACGAAGAGTTCCTGGCCACGCTGGAAGCCGGCGGTCCGGGACAGGGAAACCGGAAAATGAAGCATCCCGCGTCCTAGAAGTGCGGTGAACGCAGCGGCGCAGAGTGAAGGCGCGGGTTGAAGAAATGGAAGGGGCCGCCTTTGTCCCCGCATTTCTTCCCGCCCGAGCGCGGAGCCGCCCGTTTTCATCGCACTTCCGAGCTTGTTCGACGAAGGGGGAGAATCAAATGGAATTGCTGTACGCCGATCGCTCCGGGCAAGTGTATGACCACCCGGAGCTGGCCGCTTTGGGCCGAGGCGGCGATATGCTTTGCGAGGTCATGGAAGACGAATGGATTCCTTTGCCCGAAGGAGCGACGCTGGTCAGCTTGCCGCAGACGCGGGCCGTGGGGATGGATCCGAAAACCGGCGAGATGAAGTCGCCGGAAGGCGATTACGCCGCGGTGGGGGCGTTGCTGCCTCAAGGGTATACGCGGCTTCATCTGCCGGGCTATGTCAAAACCGACAAAAGCTATCGATTTCCGCTGTTCGGCTACACAGCCGCGGCTTGGAAGGACGGCCAGTTTTACGTGTCGGCCTACCCCAGCGACGATCCGCATCCGTGGAATCCGAGAAATTGCGATGCGGATCAATTGGACGCCGAGGTGGACCGGCTGCTGCAACATTATCCGGACAATCGGCTGTTCAAGCATTTGTCCCACTGCGCGCAGGAGTACGAATGCTTAACCGCGTCGAATACATTTTTGCAGCGGTGGGAAGGGGCGGTTCCCGTCTCGTTTTCCTGCAATGCCGGCTGCTTTGGCTGCATTTCCGAGCAGCCTGCGGACAGCGGTTTTCCCGCGCCGCAGACGCGGATGAATTTCAAGCCGACGGTGGAGGAACTGGTGGAGATCATGCTGGAGCATCTTCGCCATGACGACAGCATCATCAGTTTCGGCCAGGGCTGCGAAGGCGAGCCTTCGACGCAAGCGGCCCTGATCGTGGAAGCGATTCGGCGGGTGCGGAGCCAAACCGACAAAGGCTATATCAATATCAACACCAACGCCGGATTGAGCGACCCGATCCGCGCCGTCGTCGATGCCGGCCTGGACCTGATGCGGGTCAGCACCATCAGCGCCCTGGACGACCACTACAACGCGTACTACAAGCCGCGGGGCTATTCGCTGCGCAATGTCGAAAAGTCGTTGGTCTACGCGCTGGAGCGCGGGGTGTATACGTCCATCAATTATTTGGTGTTTCCGGGGGTCACCGACCGGGAGGAAGAGATGGAAGCGATGATCGCGTTCGTCAGAAGAACCGGGCTTCGTCTGATCCAGCTCCGCAATCTCAATATCGATCCCGAAAGCTATTTGGCGCTCATTCCGCCGGCTCGGGGAGAAGCGTTGGGAATGAAGCAAATGATCGAATGCTTTAAGCAGGAATTGCCGGATGTCGTCATCGGCTCCTATACCCACGTTCCCCCGAGGGGCGGAAAAGGGCGCGAATCCGTTATTGCAAGGCACCATCGATCGTGATATAATGCTCAATGTGTCCATTTTAACTCTGGGTCGACAATCAGGATTCAGGGCGGAGAGAGGTGAATGCAATGAAACAGGATATTCATCCGAAGTACCATGTCACGACAGTCACTTGCGCTTGCGGCAATACATTTGAAACCGGGTCGATCAAACCGAATTTGCGGGTGGAAATTTGCTCGGTCTGCCATCCGTTTTTCACGGGCAAACAAAAGTTTGTCGATGCGGGCGGGCGTGTAGATAAATTCAAGAAAAAATATGGAATTTAACAATGTGTCGAGCTGAATAGCCGCCCTCTCTTGGAACCGTTGACGATGACCGAGGGAGGGCTTTTTACTGGGGCGCTCCGAACAATTCCACGGCGCTCGGTTGATATTTGCAGCATAATTCGTTATACTTATTTTTGCCGTGCTAGACGGGGAGGTAGCGGTGCCCTGTAACCCGCAACCCGCTGGAGCGGGGTTGAATTCCTGTTAGAGGTCTTGTTGATGTGGACCCAGGGCTTTGATACGTCGGTGCTGACAGTCGGGTCCTTCGCAATGGACGTCTGTGAACCCGGTCAGGTTCGGAAGAAAGCAGCCGTAATCAGAAGAGTTCATGTGCCGGGGGGAAGCCTTACTCGAGCCGGGGATGAAAGTACCGTCTGGATCACAATGATCAATAACAGGTGCACGGTATTCTGCTTAAGCATATGTGTACTTTATGTTAACACCGGACCTGAATGGATGGGGGCTGGTGTTTTTTTTGTATTGAATGGAAGGAAATAGGCTTTTGATAGAGAATGTACTAGAAAACAATTGTTAATATTACGAATTTTGGCGCTGATTTTGGAGGGGGGGAATTCAAATTTGATAGTTGAAATTCGCTTAACCTTGAAAGAATTGGAAACCTATATTGGGAAATGCCAAAACCCATTTCTCATTGTCGATCATCAACTGAACATTTTCAAGGCGAACTCGTATTTGTTGGCAGTGACAGGGTACAGAATGGAGGATATGGCCGGCTTTCCCGTTGAGCGATGGTTTGCTTTTGATCATCCCTTCCCGTCCCTGTTGGAGCGGGTGTCGACGCAGAACGAGAACGGATTTAAAATCAAAATCGCGTCCAGGGATAAACAGGAGTTCTCCGTGGGCTTTACCATCCATGATTTGATCATAGAGGATCAAAGCTACTACCTGCTGCTGTTGGACCACGACGCGGGATACGGCCTGAACTTGCTCCAGCGTTTTTCGGGAACGTTTATGAAGGATGTCAATCTGGGCGTGATTTTGATCAATACGGAATTTGAACTGGTCGATATCAGCGATATGGCTTGCCGCGTGCTGGGCGTCACCCGCGACGAAGTGATCAACAAATCGATGGAAGAAGCGTTTTCGTTCGTGCCGAGCGAACATCAACTGGTGCAGCGGTCGCTGCTGGATGGGGTCATCGTCCGCAATCACGCGATTTCGTGGATGAACAACCAGGAGCGGTACGAATTATTGATGGATTCCAATTTGTTGAAGGACGACACGGGCAAGATCGCGGGCGCTTATGTGATTTTTAAAGATGTGACCAATTTGCGGTCGTTGGAGGAGCAAGTGCAGCGCAGCGACCGACTGGCGATGATCGGGCAGATCGCCGCAGGCACGGCCCATGAGATTCGCAATCCGCTGACCTCGATCAAGGGATTCATGCAGGTGCTCAAAAGAACGTTGATGAACAAAGGGATGGAGAAGGAACACGGGTATACGGAAATTATTTTAACCGAAATCGATCGAATCAATGAGTTGGTCAATGAATTTTTATTTTTAAGCAAACCGAAAAATGTGACGTTTGTGCTTGTGGATATTTCCACCGTTTTGCGCGAGATTTTGCCGATCATTAATAATGAAGCGATTCTGCACGGCGTGACGGTGCAATACCAGTCGGCTTTCGGCCTGCCCAAAGTGGTCGGGGACCGCGAATTGTTCAAACAGGTGTGCCTGAATATTTGCAAAAACGGGATTGAAGCGATGGTGGAAGGGGGGATATTGACGTTAACGGAGGAAATCGACATCGACGAGCAGAAGGTCAATATCGAAATCCATGATACAGGGCCCGGTATTCCGTCTTTTCTGATCGATAAAATTTTCGATCCTTTCTTCACGACGAAGGAGGATGGCACGGGGTTGGGGCTTTCGGTCTGCCAGCGCATCATTCACGATATCGGCGGGGCCATTCGCGTATCCAGCAAAGGATACGGGACCACCTTTACCATCAGCATTCCCTTCTCCAACAATTAGACGGGGCAACGATGGATATAGTATAATGAATTCAAATACAACACCGGAGAGGAAACTATGGGTCATATCGCTTTATACCGATCGTGGAGGCCGCAGACTTTTCAGGAAATCGTTGGACAGGAGCATATTACGACAACCCTTCGGAACGCATTGAAGGAAGGGCGTCTTACGCATGCCTATCTGTTCAGCGGGCCGAGGGGAACCGGGAAAACCAGCGCGGCCAAAATCCTGGCCAAAGCGGTCAATTGCGAGCGCGGCCCGGTGGCGGAGCCTTGCAACGAGTGCCCGTCTTGCAAGCGGATTACGGAAGGCGCCGTGATGGACGTGATCGAGCTGGACGCGGCCTCGAACAACGGCGTCGATGAAATCCGCGATATTCGCGATAAGGTCAAGTATGCTCCGACGGAAGTCCGGTATAAGGTTTATATTATCGATGAAGTACATATGCTGTCGATCGGGGCCTCCAACGCGCTTCTGAAAACATTGGAGGAGCCGCCGCCGCATGTTCTGTTTATTCTGGCGACCACCGAGCCGCATAAGTTGCCTGTGACGATTGTGTCGAGGTGTCAGCGCTATGAATTCCGCCGGGTCGCACTGGAGGAGCAGGTTTCCCGATTGCAATGGGTCTGCCGGCAGGAAGGCCTCACGGTGGAGGACAGCGCGCTGGAGCATATCGCCCGTTTGTCCGACGGCGGGATGCGCGATGCGCTAAGCCTGCTGGATCAGATGATTTCCTTCATGGGAAATGAGATTACTTACCAGGGCGTGCTTTCGATCACCGGAGGGATTCCTTCGGAGCAGTTTGAACGGCTGGCCGGTGCGGTGGGACGGCAGGATTTGGCTTTTGTGCTGGATTGGATCGAGTCGATGATGGCCGAAGGCAAAAGCGCGGAGCGCTGCATGGAAAGCCTGATTCAATATTTTCGCGATTTGCTGTTGGCCGGTTTGCTGCCGCCCGATGTGGCGGGGCGTTTCCAGCGATTCGCGGAGCCGGTGTCCGAGGAAACGGCGAAGCCGTTTTCCAGGGAGCGGATTTTTCAAATCATCGATGTGCTCAACCACTACCGCGCCGAGATGAAATATGCCGCCCAGCCGCAAATTTTGTTTGAAGTCGCCATGATGAAAATTTGCGGTTCCGAGGAAGCGGCGAGCTCGAAAAATGCGCCCGATCAGACGCAGGAGATCGAGCGGTTGAAGAACCGGATCGACCAACTGGAGAAGAAGTGGCTCGAAATCGGCAGCGCCGCGGCGGCGGTTGCGCAACAGTCCGCGTCCGCTGCCGGGTCGTCCGTCGCCGGATCGACCGTTGCCGGCCGCGGGAAAGCCGCCGAGCCGGGTCCTTCGTCTGCGCGGCCGAAGAAAACCGCCGCACCGGCCTTCTCCGCATTGAAGCGAACGGGGAAATTGGAGCCGTATTTGCAAGGTGCGGACAGCCCGGAGTTCAAAGAGGTTTTGTTGAAGTGGAACCAGGTGCTGTCGCAAGTGCGGGAGGAGAAGGTGACCGTTCATGCGTGGCTGGTGAATGGGGAGCCGGTGTCCGCTGCGGACGGCGGCGTTTTGGTCGCTTTTAAGAATACGATTCACCGGGATACGACGGAAAAGCCCGACAACCGGAACATCATCGAGCAGGTGATGCAGCATGTGTTGGGGCAGCCGTTGCGGTTGGTGACCGTGATGTTGAAGGATTGGAACGAAGCCGTATCCCACGCTTCCGATTCGGGGCACCCCTCGACCGAGGAATTGAAGCTGGAGCATGAGGATGAGGCGGGAGAACCGAAAAAAGAATGGATCGATGAAGCCATTCAACTGTTTGGCGAAGATCTGGTTGTTATCGAGGATGACTGAGGATGACTAAATGAAGGAGGAAAAAAACGCATGAAAAATATGAATCAGATGATGAAACAAGTGAAAAAAATGCAGGAGCAAATGGTCAAGGCGCAGGAGGATTTGGGAAATAAATCGGTGGAAGGTACGGCCGGCGGCGGTGCGGTCACGGTGACGGCCAACGGGCATAAAAAAATCACCCAGATTTCGATCAAGCCGGAAGCGGTGGACCCCGAGGATGTGGAAATGCTGGAGGACCTGATTTTGACCGCGGTAAATGACGCGTTGAGCAAGGTCGATGAACTGGCCAGCCAGGATTTGGGCAAATTTACCGGGGGGTTGAATATTCCGGGGTTGTTTTAAAAAGCGGGGTAAAAAAGCGGTGCGGGCCTAAGCGCGACACCCCTGTTTTTCACCGCGCTTCCCAATAGGCGTAACGAGCAGATCAAGCGAAGGAGCCGATCGATTGTATTATCCAGAGCCCATTGCCAAATTAATCGACGCGTTTGCCCGCCTCCCCGGGATCGGCCCCAAGACGGCGGGACGGTTGACCTTCCATGTGCTGCGAATGAAGGAAGAAGACGTTTTGGATTTTGCCAAAGCGTTGGTCAACGTCAGAAGGAACTTGCAGTATTGCTCGGTCTGCTGCAACATTACCGATATCGATCCCTGCCGAATTTGCCAGGACAAGACCAGGGACCAATCGGTGATCTGTGTCGTTCAGGAGCCGAAGGACCTGGTGGCGATGGAGCGGACCAAGGAGTTTCAAGGGTTTTATCATGTGCTGCATGGCGCGATCTCGCCGATGGAAGGCATCGGACCGGATGATATTCGCATTCCCGAATTGCTGAAAAGGTTGAGCGACGATCGGGTGCAGGAGCTGATTCTCGCCACCAATCCGAACATCGAAGGCGAGGCTACCGCGATGTACCTTTCCCGGCTGATCAAACCTTTTGGCGTGACGGTGACCCGAATTGCCCACGGGCTTCCGGTTGGCGGCGATCTGGACTATGCGGACGAGGTGACCTTGTCCAAGGCGCTGGAGGGCCGCAGGGAGCTGTCCTGATCCCGTTTTCGTTAGAAGTGGCCCGCATTTCGTTGAAGCGGCTTATATCCAAATTAAAAGCTCGGCATAAGGAAACCGTATCGGGTTTCTTTTTTTTGTTCTAAATTGGATCGTTCCGTCCATATCTATAAGTATATCGATTCATAGAGAGAAGGAGCGGTCGGATGAAGCGATGGGCGAAATGGTTCGGGAAAAACCGCAGCTCCGCGGCTATGCCGGAAGAACATGCGCTTTTGTTGGACGAACTTCACAAGGCGAAAAACGAATGGATCGCGGCCGTGAATCGGTTGGAGTACGTCGTCGGCCAAGATCAGATTGATTACGCGATTTATTTGCTGGAAGCCGCCGAAAAAAGATACGACATGCTGTTGAAGCACGCCAAGCGCATCCGGCTTCGCGTGTACGCCGCGCCGGTACAAGCCGGCGATCGCGTCGGCAAAGTGGAAAAAAACGACGGAGGGGCTTGATATGCAATGGATTTGGTGGGCTGTGCTGTTTGGATCGGCGGCGCTTTTGTTGATGATCCTGTTCAGATGGAAGATCCGCTGGAGGTGGTTTGTATATGCCGCGCTGAATATTTGTTTTGCGGCCTTGGCCTTATATTTGATCAACATTTCGGGCATCCTGGAGCATGTGCATATTCCGATCAATCCGGCCACCTTGTTGATGGTCGGCATTCTCGGCGTCCCGGGGCTCGTCCTGTTGGTCGCCATGGAATTCACTTTGTTTTAAAAGTGTGGTGCAACATAGGCGGCTTCGCGCTTAGATCCCGGTTTCCGATCGCCGTTGTCCGCCGATTTTCCGATTGTGCAGCCTGATTTCGGAAGAGAACCACGGGCAAAAGCGACTGCCGTCGTTTCCCCATTCGAAGTCCAAGCCTTCGAAGTCCAGGCCCTGCACCGCTTTTTCGCCGTATTGGGAAGTGTCCGCCGGCCAGATTGTTGGTAAAATGGGGACAAATAAATTGCGGGGCAAAGTGGAAAAAAAAGTACTTGATTCGACTCGGTGGTGTGTGATATATTAATAAAGTCGCCGAAAAGAGACGGCGGTGCAAGAGGATGTTGAA
>CAYYCV010000138.1:0-12440 GCA_964470405.1 uncultured Caryophanales bacterium | reverse complement strand
GGGGGTTATACCCGAAGAGCAAACCACCCGTTGGACGGGTGGTTCTGATTTTTCCACCCCCTGCGTAGAGGCGATGCAGTACGCAAAAGCCGGCATGGAGCCGATGATCGAACGGGAGAGATGGAAGCGCCGCCACCCGCCTTGGACCGGAAGAAGCACGTCCGTTTGCAATATGCATAATTTTCACGGAAAAAGCGCATATTAATCCCAGATTGTTAATTTTTGAAGGGGGTAAGCGCTTGTGGAGCATCAACCCGTGGTCGGGCTGACATCGACGGAAATCGCCGCTTTATGGGCTTCGTACATGAGTGAAAGCATGGCTGTGTGCTTGACGAAATATTTTTTGAAAACCAACAAGGACGCGGAGGTCCAGCCGCTGCTGGAGAAAGACTTGCAGAATTCCCAGACCATTCTGGAGAAGACCCGCGCCATATTTACAAAAGAAAACTACCCGGTTCCCATAGGCTATACGGACAAAGATGTCAACCCCGACACGCCCCCTTTGTTTTTAAATCTGTTTCCGCTCAGCTATTTATACGGCTCCAGCCGGTTGAGTCTGCACTATTTCTCGACTTACTCGTCCAGCGCGGTGCGGGAAGATGTGCGGGCGCTGTTTTCGAGCGCGACGACCTACGCGTTGGACATGAATGGCGAATCTACCAGGCTGATGCTCTCCAAGGGAGTTTACGATCGGCCGGCTTTTATTCCTTATCCGGAACACATCGAGTTTATGGAAAAGGGGAATGCCGCGCTGTTCCCTCAATGGTTTGGGGCCCATCAGCCTTTGAATGTGCTGGAGCTGTCGGAAATCTTTTTCAACATTGAGCGTAACTATTTCGGCATGCTTTTTTTAACGGCTTTTATTCAGGTGGTCCAGGATGAGAAAATCAAGGAGTACTTCGCTCGCGGGAAAAAATTGGCCGGCAAGCAAATCGAGTTTCTGAACGAAGTGCTGGTCAAAGACGATCTTCTGGGCAACATTATGGTCAATACCGAGGTGTCGGCATCGACGGTATCGCCTTTCTCGGACAAGCTGATGCTGGGAATCGTGACCATGACCAACTCGGCGGCGATCACGTATATCGGCCATGCCCTCTCCAGCGCCACCCGGCTCGATCTGGCGGCGGAATACGGCAAGACGCTGACGGAGATTATGCATTACGGCCATGACGGGATGAAGCTGATGATCGAACGGGGATGGATGGAAGCGCCGCCGCATGCCGTCGATCGCAAGAAGCTGGCGCGTTGGTGAGGTGCGGCGAACAAAGCGGACGGGAAATAGACGGCCTGCTGCGATCGAAAATCCGATCGGCAACCTAATCGGAAACCTGATCGAAGGTCCTGTCGGGAACCTGATCGGAAACCTGATCGGGAACCTGATCGGGAACCTGATCGGGAACCTGATCGGGAACCTGATCGAAACCGAGCCCAGGCACGGAGCCGTCTGGTTTTCGTAGCGCTTCATAATCGGGAGCAAAAAGAAATAGAATGATTTCCACCCCTTATTGAATATAGTAGTATCAGGTTGCCTATCCGGGTGATCAATCCGTATATCATAAGGAGGTGAGGATCGGTATGTGGCAAACATGGTTATCCGGTCTGATTGGTATTTGGTTGATTGTAAGCCCATGGGTCTATGATGTGGCAGATAACACGGGTGTGCTCTGGAACAGCATTGTTTTTGGCGCGATTATTTTAATTCTGGCCATTTGGTCCGGGATAGACACCAAGAGCAAGTCCAAAGCGTAAGGCAAAGATACTTAAGCGGCAGCTTGGATTCTACATTGAAAAAGAAGGAGCGGGCGACTCCTTCTTTTTTATTGCGCCGGCGGATACGCGATCACGTTTCCCTTCACCCGCAGGCCGACGGCGTCGTCCTCGGAGAGCTCGATTTTGCCGAGCACCCGGGCGCTTACCTTCAACTCTTGCGGCAGCGCGTCCACACGCAGGTGGACGAGCGAATCGTGGCCGAAGTACGTAATGCCGGCCACCCGGGCGGGCAGCCCTTCGCCCGACGGGCCGACGGCCACCTGCTCCGGGCGGATCATCAGGGAAGCCCGCCCCGACACGCCGCGGCAGCGCCGATCGACGGGCAGCGGCCCGAATACGCAATGCGCTGTGCCCTCGCGGATTTCCGCGGGGATGAAGATGCCCTCGCCGATCCAGGCGGCCGCGGACAAATCGGCGGGAAAATGATAGATCGCCGCGGGGTCGTCCGTCTGGATCAAACGCCCGTTGCGGATCACGGAGACGGCGTCGGCCATCGACAGCGCTTCCTCCTGATCGTGCGTCACGATGACGGCCGTCGCTCCGGCTTGCTTCAGGGATTGCCGCACTTCCTCGCGCAGCGACTCCCGCAGTCTGGCGTCCAATGAGCTGAACGGTTCGTCCAGCAGCACGAGCGACGGGGAGGGAGCCAGCGCTCTCGCCAGCGCCACCCGCTGCTGCTGCCCGCCGGAAAGCTCATGCGGCATGCGTTTTTCCAATCCCCCCATACCGACCAATTCCAGCATTTCCGCAATGTTTTGCGGGGTTCGCTGCCTGCGGGGCAACCCGAAAGCGACGTTATGCGCCACCGTCAGGTGGGGGAATAAAGCGCCCTCCTGCGGAACGTAGCCGACCCGCCTTTTCTCCGGGGGAAGGCACACCTGCGGCCCATACACCAGCCGCCCGCCGATTTCAATCCGGCCGCTGTCGGGGATTTCAAAGCCGGCGATGCACCGCAGCAGGGTGGTTTTTCCGCAGCCGGACGGCCCGAGCACGGCGAGAATTTGGCCCGGCCGCACCTCCAGCGAAATTTGCTCCGCGGCCGTGGTGTTGCCAAAGGTTTTGTTCAGGGATGAGACGGTCAACGCGTTGTTCATAATTCACCTCTCTGCCTGTTTGTGAAAGAACGCATGGTAAGCAGATATACCGGCCACCCCGAAACCAGAATCAGAATCGCCGCATAGGGGGCGGCCGCGGCGTATTCCAGATTGTTGGCGTGGTCCCAGATCTGGAACGCCAGCGTTTTGACCGAGGTCGGCCGCAGCAGCAGCGTAGCCGTTAGCTCCCGCATGACCAGCACGCAGACGAGCGCCGCGCCGGCTCCCAGCCCGGAGGAAATCAGCGGCAACGTGATTTTCAGGAACACTTGAAACGGGTTGTTGCCGAGCGTCCGGGCGACTTCCTCCAACCGTACGGGCGCTTGCTCCAACGCGGCCCGCTGCGACGATTGCGCCAGGGGCAAGTACAGCATGGCGTAGGCGATCAGCAGCATCGGTATCGTCTGGTACAGCGGCGTCGCGTAACGGATGCCGAAAAACACCAGAGCCAGCCCGATGACCAACCCGGGCATGGCGTGGATGATGTACGGCACGCGTTCGGCCAGGACCGCCAGCCTCCCCCGGTTGCGCACCGACAAGATGACGAGCGGGAGGGAAAAAAGGCTGGTGAGCAACGCGCCTCCGAATCCGAGCAGCAGCGTAGCCGTCAGCGTCTTGGCCACCTCGTCGGGCAAAAACGCGGCGGAGGAGCCGGTCATCAGCCAGTACGTCAGGCTGCCCAGCGGAACGATCACCGCCAGCAAAGCCAGCAGGATGAAGCCGCCAAGAACGAACGGGGCGGATCGGCCCAGAGGAAATCTTTTCTGCGGCCGAGCCACGCCGCCGCCTACCCTCGCGTAGCGGGCTTTCCCGCGCGCCAGCCGCTCTATGCCCAAAATGGCCAGGCACAGACAGATCAGCACGGAGGAAAGCATCGCCGCGGCCGCCCCGTTGAATGACACCCGATATTGATCGAAGATCGCCGTGGTGAACGTATCGAATCTCAGGATGGACAGCGCGCCAAATTCGGCCAGCATGTGCAGGGAAACCAATAAGGCGCCGCCGAATAAGGCCGGGCGAAGCTGCGGCAATGTGACCCGCATAAAGGTGCGCCATGCGCCCAGCCCCAGCGAGCGGGCGGTTTCCTCCAGGGTCGGGTCCATCCCCCGCAAAGCGGCGGCCGTGGGCAAATACACGAGCGGGTACGTCGCCAGGGTCAGAATGAGCACGGCGCCGCCGAAGTGCTTCAGACCGGAACTGAGCGACACCCAGGTGTAGCTGCTGACGAAGGCGGGAACCGCAAGCGGCAGCGTCACGATCACATTCCACATTTTGCGGCCCGGCAGCGCGCCGCGCTCGATGAACCAGGCCGCCGCCAATCCGATTGCGCCGGCCGCCGCCGTCACCGCAGCGGACAGCCCGACCGTGTTGCGGAACAGCTCGTATACGCGCGGGCGAAAGATCAGGCGCATGGATGCGTCCCATCCGACTTCATAGCCGCGTATCACCACGTACAGCAAAGGGAGGGCGGCCAAAAAAACAAGCGCCGCAACGGGAATGAGAAGTCCCAAAGAAGGACTTCTCCCGTTGCGAAATCGCAAATTGAACATCGGCATCATCGATGTTTATAACAGCCCGGCTTCTTGCAGCAATTCGATCGCTGCGTTGCCGTCCCCGTACTCGCCCAGATCGAAGGAGCCGTCCGGCGGCGTCAATTCGGAAAACGGCCGGAGGTTCGCATTGGTGACTTCGGCGTTTACCGGATATTGCATGCTCGAATCGGTCAACACCTGCTGCGCTTCCTTGCCGGTCATGAATTCAAGGAATTGCTGCGCCGCTTCGAGATGTTTGCTCGATTTCAAAATCGCCATCCCGGAGAAGGTGAACATGTCGCCGACGTCTTTCGTGCCGAAGTAATACAGCTTGGAATGCAGGTTTTCCGCGCCCTTCTCCCGGGCCAGGCGATCCCAGTAGTAGTTGTTGATGAAGGCTGTTGCCACTTCGCCGGATTCGACCGCATTCAAAGCGTCTTTGTTGCCGCCGTACGCTTTTCCGTAGCTTTTCAAGCCCTCCAAAAATTCTTTGGCTTTATCTTTCCCGTCCAGCTTGATGATGGCCGATAGCTGCTGCTGGAAAGCTCCGCTGGTCGGGACGAAGCCGAATTTGTCCTTCCATTCCGGCGTGAGAAAATCGAATAATGATTTCGGCAGGTCGCTCTCCTGCACCAACGAAGGGTTGTAGACGACGGTGCGGGGGCGGATGGTCAAGGGCACGAACTGCCCTTTGGGATCGGCGTACAGTTGAGGCACATTGGCCAAGGCGCCCGCTCCGGCCGGCGCGAGCATGTCTTTGCCTTGAAGCATGATCAGCGGCGTCGTTTCTTCCGTATAGATCAAATCGGCCGGCGATTTGTCGCCTTCTTCCACGATCTGATGCGCCAATTCATTGCTGGAGCCTTCGCGCGATTCCACTTTAATGCCCGTTTTTTCGGTAAATTCTTTCTCTAACTGGATGCTGGCTTCCTTATGTTGCCCGTTATAAATAATCAATGTCGGGTTTTGATCCGAAGATGCGCTCTCGTTGTTGTTCCCGCAAGCGGCCATCAGGCCAAGGGCCAAAATGGCCAGTCCCCCCGCGATATAGCGCGGTAAAAATGTGCGTAACGAGTTCAAAACATAAACCTTCTTTCTTTAAAAGTAAATGCGCTTGCACAATCTGATAATGAGAATCATTATCACGAAAGTTTATTATATCCTCCTCTATCTTATTCGTCAAGTTCTGGAAAAAAATAAAATTAAAAAATTGCATGATTTTATAATGAATTTTTCTGGTAGGCTCTGCCATGTTTTTCATAGTATACTTAAAAGTGTGGTGAAAGAGCGGTGCAGGGCTCAGGTCTGGATTGGAGAAACGTCAGTGGTCGCCTTTGTCCGTGGATTTCTTCCCTTAAAAACCGTCAAATCGGGAAATCAGCGGACAACTGCGATCGGAAATCCAGACCTGAGCGCGGCGCCATCTGTTTTTCACCATACGTTTAAAAGAAAACGATTTCGGTCGAAGGGAAGGCTTCTATGTTCAATTCGGACAGGCCCAAGATGGCGTACGGCGGCGATTATTATCCGGAGCAATGGGACCGCGCGGTTTGGGAAGAAGATGTGCGGCTCTTCAAGCTGGCCCGGATCGATTTTTTGCGGATCAATATTTTTGCGTGGGCTTTAAACCAGCCGGACGAGGAAACGTACCGTTTCGAATGGCTGGATGAGGCGATGAACTTTTTGCATGAACACGGGTTTAAAATATGCCTGGGTACGGGTACGGCCGCGCATCCGGCGTGGATGGCGAAGCGTTATCCCGATGTGCTTCGCGTGGACGAAAGCGGAAGGAAGCGCAAGTTCGGCGGCAGGCACAACTCCTGTCCGAACAGCCCGACGTACCGGACCTATGCGGCGGCGGTCGCCGGGGCGCTGGCCGAGCGGTATCGGCATCATCCGGCGCTTGCGCTCTGGAACGTCTCCAACGAGTTCGGCGGGGCCTGCTACTGCGAAAACTGCGAGAAGGCTTTTCGCGTCTGGCTGAGGCGGCGCTACGGAACGCTGGAGGCGGTAAACCGCGCCTGGAACACCCGGTTCTGGGGCCATACGTTCTACGATTGGGACGAAATCGTCGCGCCGAATCAATTGAGCGAGCAGGAGTCCGACCGGATCACGGCTTTTCAGGGCATTTCGCTGGATTACAGCCGCTTTAATTCGGACAGCCTGTTGGCCTGCTTCCGGCTGGAATACGACGCGATTAAAGCGCATATGCCGGAAGCGACGATTACGACCAACTTGATGGGAGCGTACAAGCCGCTCGATTATTTCAAATGGGCCCAGGCGATGGATATCGTTTCCTGGGACAATTATCCCTCCATCGATACCCCGCGCAGCTATACGGCGATGATGCACGATCTGATGCGCGGGCTGAAGGGCGGGGAGCCGTGGCTGCTGATGGAGCAGACGCCCAGCCAGCAAAACTGGCAGCCCTACAACGCGCTGAAGCGCCCCGGCGTCATGCGGCTGTGGAGCTACCAGGCCGTGGCGCGCGGCTCCGACTCCGTGCTGTTCTTTCAAATGCGCCGCTCGGTCGGCGCCTGCGAGAAGTTTCACGGCGCGGTGATCGAGCATGCCGGGCATGAGCATACGCGGGTGTTTCGGGAATGCGCGGCGCTCGGAGCGGAGCTGGATCGGCTTGGCGGCGCGCTGCTCGGCTCCAGGGTGAAGGCGAAGGTGGCCATCGTTTTCGATTGGGAAAACTGGTGGGCCGTCGAATACTCCAGCGGGCCGAGCGTCGCCTTGAAATACGCGGACGAGGTCCATAAGTACTACAGCGCGTTTTATCATCACCATATCCAGGTGGACATGATCGACGAGCAGGCCGATTTCAGCAAGTACGAAATCGTGGTTGCCCCGGTGATGTATATGGTGAAGCCGGGCTGCGCGGAACGCCTGGAAGCTTTCGTGCGCGAGGGCGGCACGTTCGTGGCCACGTTCCTGAGCGGCATCGTGGACGAGCAGGATCGGGTGGCGCTCGGAGGGTATCCCGGTCCGCTGCGCAAGCTGCTGGGCATCTGGGCCGAGGAGATTGACGCGCTGGCTCCCGGGCACGCCAACAAGCTGGTCATGAAGCGGGAGGCGGGCGAGCTGAAAGGAACCTATGCCTGCCGCTTGCTGTATGATTTGATCCATACGGAGGGCGCGGAGACGGTCGCGGTGTACGGGGAGGATTTCTACAGGGGCCGGCCCGCGGTCACGGTCCATTCGTTCGGCCAAGGGCGCGCCTGGTATGTCGCGACTAGCCCGGATGAAGCTTTTCTGCAAGGGTTGGCCCGGCATCTGTGCGAGCAGAAAGGGATTTCGCCGCTGCTGCATACCCCGCCCGATATCGAGGTCGGCCGGCGGGAGAAGGAAGGGACTGCGTATCTGTTCCTGCTGAATCATGCCGGGGAGGAACGCGCCGTTTCGCTCGACCGGAAGCCCGTCCGGGAGCTTCTTGCCGGCGGCGCGCCGTCCGACCGGATTGTGCTGCCCGCCTACGGCGTGGCGATTTTGGAGATGTGATCCCATGCTGTCCTCCTGGGTGCGGCTAACCAACGATATCAAAATCCGGAACAAACTGATCGTTTCGTTTGTGGTGGTCGTCTTGATTCCCGTCTTGATCGTCGGCCTGTTCCTGACCGTCGAACTGCGGAAAATGGCTTTGCACAACGCGGTCAAGCAGATGGAAAACAACGTGGAGCGCGTGGCGAAAAGGACGGCGGATATCGTTCACGTTCCGGCGGATATCTCGTATCGCCTGCTGTACGATAACCGCTTCAACGCGCTGGTCAATACGCGCTATGACGCCACCCTTGCCGTGGTCGAGGCGTACCGGAATTACCGCGATTTTCAGGAATACGAGCGGCTGTACAAAGAGGTGTCCGGCCTTCGCTTTTATATGAACAATCCGACCTTGCTCAACAACTGGGAGTTTTTCCAGCCCGATCAGGTCAAGGATACCGCGTGGTATCGGGACGCGGTGCGGGGGAAAGGGCTGATCGGCTGGTATTACATTGAGGATGAACGGGATCGCCGCCCTTATTTGAGCCTGGTTCGCAGAATCGATTTTTTAAATCATCGCACCTACGGCGTTCTGGTGGTCAACGTCAATACGGCTTATTTGAACGAAGTGCTCCAGCAGGAACCGTTTGAAACGATGATCGTCGACGCCAATCATTATATCGTCGCCTCCAATCGCCAGGACATCCTCGGCCGAACGCTGGAGCAAATCGACTTCAATCCGGAGGCCGCGATGCGGCAAGACGGGATGCTCCAGGCGGTCATCGGCGGGGAAGCCTCGAAGATCATCGTCGAGCCGCTGCGTCCGGAGGTCAGCATGAACGGGCTGCGGATCGTCTCGGTGTTCGCCATTCGAGACATTGTCAGGGATGCGAACCGGACGATCCTGCTCTCCTCGATCGTGATCGCCTCCAGCTTGTTGATCGCCCTGCTGCTGATTTACGGCTTTTCCGTTCTGCTGTCCAACCGCCTGCTGCGGTTAAGCAATCATATTAACCAGGTATCGACCGGGAATCTGAATGCGGTGCTGCAAATTGACGGGAAGGATGAGGTCGGGCAGCTTTCGCGCAAGTTCAACTCGATGGTATCCAGCATCAAGGCGTTGATGCAGGAGGTCGAACAGACCCATTTTCAAAAAAATCAACTGCTCGTCAAGCAAAATCAGATCAAATTCAAAATGATGGCCAGCCAGATCAACCCGCATTTTCTGTTCAACGCTTTGGAAGCGATCCGCATGAAGGCGCATTTGAAAGGGGATCGGGAGATCGCGCAGGTGGTGCGCCAACTCGGCAGAATGATGCGCAAAAACCTGGAAGCGGGCAGCGAGAACATTCCGCTGAACAGCGAGATGGAGATGGTTCGCTGCTATCTGGAGATTCAGAAATTCCGTTACGGCGACAGGCTGAATTATGAGATCCGGGTCGATCCGCAGGTGCGGAGCATCCCCGTCCCGCCGCTGATCGTGCAGCCGCTGGTGGAGAACGCGATCATCCACGGATTGGAGGACAAGGAGACGTGCGGCACGGTCGCCGTGCAGGCGGACGAGATCGACGGGGAGCTTTGCATTCGCGTCACGGACGACGGCGTCGGGATGAGCGGGGATCGACTCGAAGCGATTCAGGCCGGGCTGGCGGCGGACGAAGGAGAGCCGGGCCGGATCGGGTTGCGCAATGTGCATCAAAGGCTGCGGCTCATCCGCGGGAGCGGGCTGATTCTAGCCAGCCGGCCGGGCGCAGGCACATCCGTTGAATTCAAGATACCGATCGGAGGCGAGAGGGATGTTCCGTGTGATGATTGTGGATGATGAACCGACCATCCGCGAAGGGCTCCGCACGTTAATCGAATGGGAGCGGCTCGGATTTCGCGTTGTGGATACGGCGGCCAACGGGAAAGAAGCGTGGGACAAATGCCGGCGGCTCATGCCGGATTTGATGATCGTCGACATTCGCATGCCGGGGATGAGCGGGCTGGAGCTGCTGGGGAAGATTCGCCGGGAGAATGCGGCCGTTCACTTCATGATTTTGAGCGGCTACGCGGAATTTGATTATGCGCGCAAAGCGCTGTTGAACCGGGTGGACGGCTATATGCTGAAGCCGGTGGACGAAGACGAACTGACGCAATATTTGAGCGAGCTGCGTCAACAATTGGCGGCGCAGGGGAACCGCAACGGACCGATGCCGGATTTGGGGCAAACCGGTTGGAACCGGGAAATGCTGGTGCGCTCCCTGCTTGCCGGACGGTTGGAGATGGACGGGCCGAGGCGCGACGAGCTGGCGTCTGCCCTGGGGCTGCGGTGGGAAGACTACCAGGTTTTGCTGATCGGGCTGCATTCGGCGGCGCACGCCGTGGATCTGGAAACAACGGAGAGCGTCCGCCGGCAAGTGGATGGCTTGTTCGAAAACGATCGGACGGGCGTTGTCTTTTCCGACGGCCCCTACATCGGCGTTTTGCTGAGAGGGCGCTTGGACAGCGAGTCGACCCGCCAATTGCTGCATGAGGCGATAGGCCGCATCGTCGAGCGGTATCGCGTGGATTTCTCGGCCGCGGCCGGCCGCCGGGTGCGCTCCCTGGACGACATCCGGGCATCCTACGGGGAAGCCGTCGAATTGTTGAAGCGCCGGTTTTTCGCCGAGCCGGACCGCATTCTTTATCCGGCTGCCGAGCCGGAGCCGCCGGTTTCGCCGGTTTCGCCGGAGCGGGAGCGCCATGCCGGGCGGGAAGAACGCGCCGGGCAGGGACCTTGCGCGAAGCGGGGGGACCGGGCGGAAGCCGGGCCGCCGCTCGACGCGGACCAGATGGCCGCCAAGCTGCTGTATGCGATTGAAATCCGCAGTGTGGATGCCGTTCGGCGCGTTGTCGCCGAATATATCCGGCAGAAGGCGGAAAGCTCCGATACGGAGCAGGACATTAAAACAGAGGCGGTCCAATTGGTGACCCACGCGCTGCACAAGTTGGTTCGCAAGTATCCGGATCGGCAGGAATCCATCGAGCGGCAGTCCCGGAACATCGGGGAGATCTACAGGCAAAGAACGATTCATGAACTGCATCGCTATATGGTTCACGCGATCTGTTCGGTGATGAATCAGGCGGAAGAAGGCAGTACGGATACGATCATCCGCCGGATGGTGGATCTGATCCACCGCAACTATGACAGCAACCTGAAGCTGGAATCCCTGTCGGATGTGTTTAACTACAACAGCGCCTACTTGGGCAAATTGTTCAAGCACTATACGGGCGAGTACTTCAACACGTATGTGGACAAGGTCAGGATCGAGCAGGCCAAGAAGCTGTTGGATCGTGGCTTGAAGGTGTATCAGGTCGCGGAGCGGGTAGGCTATTCCAACGTCGACTATTTCCACAGCAAATTTAGAAAATATGTCGGGATATCGCCTTCGAGCTATCGCAAAAAAGAGGACGGTTGACCGCCGATCGGAAGAATAGCCTGTACCCAATCTGCGCTGAATCTGCGTTCCACCCGTCCCGAATCGGCGCCCCATTTGCGTTCCGTTCGCGCTGAATCCGCGCCCAATCTGCGCTCCATCCGCTCCGAATCCGCATCAAAGACGATATCGCTTATTTCAGGATAGGTATTTTAACGTATATCGTGGTTCCATGTTCGAACGAGCTTGCAATTTCGATGCCGAACGCTTGGCCGAAATGCAGCTTGATTCTTTCGTGTACGTTGGCGATGCCGATACCGCCGGAGGTTTGGGGGTTGCGCTTGTTGTCAAGGATGTCCGCTATGTTTTCTTTCGGGATGCCCACACCGTTGTCCATAATCTTGAACGTGATGAATTCGGCGTGCTCGGTCGCTTCTATGGTCAGCATCCCTTTTCCGTAAATCGGCTCGATGCCGTGGGTTATCGCATTCTCCACCAACGGTTGAAGCAGCAGTTTTGGAATTTTGTATTCCAGCAACGCTTGGGAAACGTTGATTTGCACGGTGAATTTGTCCTGGAGGCGATAGGACTGCAATGTAATATAATCCTGCAATATGGTTAATTCTTCGCGGATGGATATTAATTCGTCATGGTTTGTCAGCGTCTTGCGCAATAATCGCATCAATGCGAGCAGCATCTTTGTCGCGTCCTGGTTCCGGTTCATGTCTACCATGCATCGGATCGAATTTAAAGTATTATACAAGAAATGAGGCTTTACTTGCGCCTGCAAGAATGCAATCTCCGCGGTTCGCTTCAGTTGCTCCTTCTCCTTCACGCTGACCAATAAATGCTCAATCTTCTCGATCATCCGGCGGATTGGTGTTGGACATAATGGTATAGAGGGCGCCGTTCAAGAAAAAAATATGTTGGAGATCGAGGCAATTTTGTTTAGCTGAGAATCTATTTTTTCAACAATTTGGTTCAATACAACCGCCCTGGAGTTTCCGACAATACGTTTCATTATAGAAAGACGGATCGGCCAAGCTTACAGGGGCTGTCCCAAAAGTCATCGTTCGATGGCGAAAGGGCGCCCCTTTTCTAAAATTGCAAAACAAAATCGAAGCAAATATTTGTGGCGCTTTGTACGAAAATACGGCCGGTCG
>CAYYCV010000137.1:0-12449 GCA_964470405.1 uncultured Caryophanales bacterium | reverse complement strand
CGCCGCCGTTGTATCGGAATCGTTATGGAGATGGAACGGTAAGGGAACGTAAACGGAATGGATACGGAATGGAAATGGAATGGAGATGGAACGGAAACGGGACGAAAAAAAGGAACGAGGTATCTTTCATTGAAAGTATGATAAAATAGGATGGAGAGGCACAAAATTTTCAGGAAAAAGGCAGGGATCGAGATGAACGTTGAACAAAGACAGACGGTTGGCGAAATGGAGCGCCCGTACAATGCGTCTTTTCACAAATTGATGCGGATGTTTACCATTTCCATCCTGATTTCGTTCGTGGGAACGTATTTTGGTGAATTTGTACCGCCTGCTTTATTTTTGCCGCTGGTCGTGATCGAATTGGTCATGATCGTCGCTTCGTTTTTTATCCAGAAACGGGGCAAGCCGATCGGGTATGCGTTTGTGTATGCTTTTTGCTTCATTAGCGGCATTACGATTTTTCCGGCGATCCAGCATTACGCCCAGGTCGGCGGGACGTCGCTGGTTCATACGGCCTTCATCCTGACAGTCCTGATGTTTGCCGGCTTGTCCGTCTATGCCTACTATTCGAAAACCGATTTCAGCTTTCTCGGCGGATTTTTGATGATTGGGCTGTTTACGCTGATCGGGTTTAGCGTGGTGGGCCTGTTTATCGGAGGGTTTGGCGGAACGCTCGGCCTGACGATCGCCGTCGTCGGCGTGCTGATTTTCTCCGGGTTTATCCTCTACGATATTTCCCGCTACCGCAACGGGGTGCCCGACGAGATGATTCCTCTGGCTGTTCTGGGGCTGTACCTCAACTTCATCAACCTGTTCCTGTTCCTTCTAAGGCTGCTGGGATTTTCCCGCGACTGAGCACGGCCTATCTCAATGGGGAAGGGGGATGGCGGTTGAAGATTTTTTGGCGATCGATGAGCGTCTGTTTGATTATGGGATGCGTCATCTTTGCGTTGGCGGGCTGCGGGGCCAAACCCGGGCCTGCGCCGGATCAGGACAAGCCGTTGCAGATGCGGGAGGATCAACAGGAAGGGATTATGGATCCCGAGCAAATCGGCGGCGGGACGAGCCTTGAGATCGAGCAGGATCCGACCCCGTCCCCCGTGTATCCGTATCGGTATCCGTTGACCGGATTGGGGACGAATGAGGAAGTAACGCAACGCCCTGTGATGGTGATGGTGGAAAATCAGGCGAAGGCTCGCCCGCAAAACGGCCTGGACGAGGCCGATCTCGTTTATGAAATTTTGGCCGAAGGCGAGATTACCCGTTTCGTGGCGGTGTATCAAAGCCATTCGCCCAAAGTGATCGGCCCCGTGCGCAGCATCCGGCCTTACTACGTCGAGATCGGAGCGGGGTTGGACGCCTTGATCGTGCATGCGGGCTGGAGCGAGGCGGCAATGAATATGCTGTCCTCCATGCATTTGGATCATTTCGACGAAGTGTACGGCGACGGCGCCTACTATTGGCGCAGCAGCGAAAGGAAGCCGCCGCACAACCTGTACACCAGCATTGAAAAAATTCGGCTCGGCGCGTCGAACAGGAAGCTTCGCACCGATTGGAAAAACCCGCAGTTGTTGTTTGCCGATTCCGCGGGAACGGCGGCAGGCGATCCCGCGCAGGAAGTGAAAATCGATTACATACGCGGCTATTATGTGACTTATACATACGATGAAGCGACGGGATTGTACAGCCGCTCCATGGAAGGCGAAGCCCACAAGGACAAGGATTCGGGAGTGCAACTGACGGCGGCGAACATTTTGATCTGCAGAAGCGCGCATCAGGTGTTGGACAAGGAAGGGCGCCGGGCGGTCGATGTCGCGGGGCCGGGCGCCGGGTTTTTGGTGCAGAAAGGCAAAGTGCGGGAAGTGACATGGGAGCGAAAAAACGGCGTGATCCGCCCGTTCATCGACGGCCGGGAAATCCCGCTCATTCCGGGGCAGACCTGGATTCATGTCATTCCGGAAAACTCGGAAGTGCAATTTAATCCAAGCTGAGCGGCTTGGAACCGATGGAGCAGGGCCGTGGGCCTCTGCTCTTTTTGGGGTCTATGGGCCCCGCGCTCTATGGAGCCTCTGCGGTCTAAGGGTCCCATGCGCTTTATGGGGCCTGTGCGGTCTATGCGCGTCTGCGGCCGGGCGGTCTTCGCCGCCCGGCGTTGCGTCCCGCGCCGCCGGCCGCCGCTCTTCCTCTCGCGTATTTCCCTCCTCTTCCCGGCGGTCTCGCGCCTAAAGGCCTGCGGCGGGATGCCGTTCTCCGCCCGCGATTTCTTTTTCTGCGGCGGCGGTACTCTTTGTAATCTTCATTGAATTTGTCGGTGGAATCCCTTTTTTTGAGAAAATTGCTCATTAACAGCTTGATCATCGGGCTCATTTGCTGAAAGGTTTGGGCGATGCGCGACATTTTATTCACCGTGTTCATGATGCCTTCAACGCCGCCCATGCGGTCGATCCAGCCTTTGATGTCCTTCAGCGGCAAGTTGCCCAGAAGGCTGCTTGCACGGGCGCCCGCCGCGGGGGTGGCGGGGGAAACGACCTGGGCCGGTGGCTGGTATGGGGTCGGCAAATTTCCCGCCGGGTTGAACCCGCCCGCGTCGGGGACGGAAGGGCCGCCGTAATTGGTGTTGTAGCTTTGGGCATGCACGGGAGGCTGCCCGTCTCGCGCGTTGGGGTTGCCGTTATACGTCATGTGTGCTCCATCCTTTTTTTCTATACTTTATGTGATGGGCATTTCCAACGTTTGGACGCATGTCACGGTTCCTGATAATTTGAATCCTTTGCCGAAATAAAGTAGGATAAAAGGAAGGATTTTCGCGCGTTACTGTCGAAAAGTACCTTTATAAAAAACGAAGGGATGGGGGTTGTCTCCATGCAGTTGAAGAAGCTGAACGACAAGTCGATCGACCAATTGTTCGAGGCCATTTTAACCTTGAAAAATATAGAAGAATGTTATGTGTTTTTTGACGATTTGTGCACGGTCAATGAAATTCATTCGATGTCCCAACGCTTGGAAGTGGCGCGTATGTTGGGCAAGGGAAGTACATATAATCACATAGAGGCGGAGACAGGCGCAAGCACGGCGACGATCTCCCGGGTCAAGCGTTGCCTGAATTACGGGAACGACGGGTACAAGATGGCCCTGGATCGGATCGAACGCTAAGGGTGCGGTTAAAAAGACGGGTGAAAAAAGCGGCACAGTGGTTTGGCATCGGTTTGGCATCGGTTTGGCAGCGGTTGGGTATCGGTTGGAGAAACGAAAGTGGTCGCCTTTGACCGCATTTGTTCGTCTTTGACCGCGTTTGTTCGCCTTTTGCCTGCGTTCGTTCATCGGTGCTTTTGCGATTTTAACGCGGTTTCCCGCCCGTTTGACTTTGCTGTGTCGTTGGGATAGCATGAAATATATGTAAACCGATTGCAACGAAGCGGAGGGGCAAGGATGGGGTCGTACGGCGTGCTGGTGATCAGCCATGGTTCCCGCAGCAAGGAATGGGTTGGCCAGGTGGACGATGCGGTAGGCGGTCTTCATCTTCCCTGGCCGTTGCCTGTGGAATGCGGTTTTCTCGAGTTGGTGGAAGGCCGCGGCATTCAGGACGGCATTGATCGTCTGGAGGCGCAGGGCGTTACCGACATGATCGTGGTCCCGCTGTTTATTTCTTCGGGCAGCACGCATATAGACGAGATCGGTTATGCGCTGGGCGTCCGGGAAACGGCTCTGTTGCCCACGGCTTTGAAGCGATTCCGGATTCGGGCCGCGGTTCGATTTTGCCGGCCGATGGACGATGATCCGGAAGTGGCCGAAATGATATGCGAAAAGCTCCGGCCGATCAGTGACCGCCCTTCGCGCGAAGCCGTCCTGTTGATCGGGCACGGCAGCAAGGAGGACGGGTTTTGCCGGAAATGGCAGCAGGGGCTGGAGCGCCTTGCCGCGAAGGTTCGCGAGCTGGGCGGGTACGACGACGTATGCCCGGCGACGCTGCTGCCGGATCAGGTGCGGGAGCGGATGGCACAGTGGCGGGAATGGAAGCCGGAGAGGGATGTGCTGGTCGCTCCGCTTTTTTTAAGCGAAGGGTATTTTACCAAACGGGTGATTCCCGCAAGGCTGGAAGGTTTTTCTTATCGGTATACGGGGGCCTCGCTGCTGCCCAGCCCTTTGGTTGCGCAATGGATGGAGAAGCGGATCATGGCGGCGCTGCCGGCGGAAGCGAAATGGCAATGAATCAGAAATTTGACGGATACGGGTGAATGGCATGGTCAGAGCAAGATTGATCTATAATCCCACCTCAGGGCGCGAAGAAATTAAAAGAAGGCTTCCTGATATTTTGCAACGGTTGGAACGCGGGGGCATTGAAACGTCCTGCCATGCGACGGTCGGCGAAGGGGATGCGACACTGGCCGCGGCGGACGCGGTCGAGCGGGAGTTCGACATGATTATCGCGGCGGGCGGCGACGGCACGTTGAACGAAGTGATCAACGGCTTGGCCGAACGGGAGTACCGTCCCAAGCTGGGCATTCTTCCGCTGGGCACCACGAACGATTTTGCCAGGGCGCTGGGCATTCCGAAGCATTGGGAATTCGCATGCGATTTGATTGTTGAGATGAATGTGCAATATATCGATATCGGCAAGGTGAATCAGCGCTATTTCGTCAACATCGCCGGAGGGGGTTCCCTGACGGAGTTGACCTATGAAGTGCCGAGCAAATTAAAGACGATGATCGGGCAATTGGCCTACTATATGAAAGGGTTGGAGAAGCTGCCCCGGCTTCGGCCCATTGAATTGTTTTTCAAGTCCGGCCAGATGAACCTGCACGAGGAAACGATGTTGTTTTTGATCGCGAACAGCAATTCCGTGGGGGGATTCGAGAAAATCGCGCCGGAAGCGAATCTTCAGGACGGGCATCTGGATGTGATGATTTTGAAAAAATGCAATCTGGGCGATTTTATCCGCATCGTGTCGATGGCGCTCCGGGGGGAGCATATTCATGACCCGCGCGTGATTTATTTTCAAACGGAGCAGTTGCAGGTTACGTCGCCCGACCACGTGCAGATTAATCTGGACGGGGAGCTTGGCGGGACGCTGCCGTGCGAATTTTCCGTGCTTCGGCAGCACATTCCGATGATCGCCGACTCCTCCGGGCTGTCGTCCTACCGGTTGAAAAACGGTGCGAGGCAGCATCGATGAAACGCCGTCCGGGCGCGGCGGCTAAGCGGGTGAAGTCGGGGCGGGACGCGAGGTTGGAGCGAGGCGCAAAGGCGGGGCAGAGCGCGAGGTTGGGACAGGGCGCGGGATTGGAGCGGGATGTGAAGGCGGAGCGGAGCGCCGGAGTGAAACGGAGAGCAACAACGGAGCAAAGCACGGAATTGGGACGGATTGCGAAATTGGAACGGGATGTGAAGGCGGAACAAAACATACCTGTGGTCAAAAATGGGGAGTATACGGCCGAAATCGTGGGGCTGGGCCATGAAGGCGAGGGGGTAGGCCGGGTTGAAGGGTTTACTCTTTTTATACATGGCGCTTTGCCTGACGAAAAAGTACGTGTAAAGGTACTTAAGCTGAAAAAACAGTACGGTTACGCGAAATTGCTGGAGGTGCTGGAGCGAAGCGAGGAACGAACGGCAGCGCCCTGTCCGGTCTATGACCGATGTGGCGGCTGCCAACTGCAGCATCTCGATTACCGCGCCCAGTTGCGGCACAAGCGGCAGACCGTGATCGATTGCCTGCAGCGGATCGGCGGGCTGGCGATCCGCGAGGATCAGGTGCACCCGACCCTTGGAATGGACGACCCGTGGCGCTACCGCAACAAGGCGCAGATGCCGATCGGCGAGCGCGAGGGCGGCCTCGTCGGGGGATTTTATGCCCGCGGCAGCCATCGCATCGTCGAGGTCGATCATTGCCTGATTCAGCATGCGGACAATGATGCGGCGACCCGCTTCGTCAAACGGGTTGCGCTGGAACTGGGCATCCCCGCCTTCAACGAACTGACAGGGCAGGGGCTGTTGCGTCATGTGATGGTCCGCAACGGTGTGCACAGCGGCGAGATCATGGTCGTGCTGGTTACCAACGGCAAGCGTATTCCGCACGAGGAGGAATGGGTTGCCCGGATTCGCGAAGGGCTGCCGGGCGTGACGAGCATTTGTCAGAACATCAACCGCGAGCGGACCAATGTCATCTTCGGGGAGAAGACCCGCGTGCTGTGGGGAAAACCAGCGATCCACGATACGATCGGCGGCATCCGTTTTGCCATTTCGCCCCGCTCGTTTTACCAGATCAATCCGCTGCAGACGGAGCGGCTGTACGGCAAGGCGCTGGCGTACGCGGCCTTGACAGGGGAGGAGATCGTGATCGACGCTTACTGCGGCATCGGCACGATCTCCCTGTTCCTGGCGCGCCGCGCCCAGCGGGTGTACGGCGTCGAGGCGGTCGCCGAGGCGGTGGAGGACGCCCGCCGCAACGCCGAACTCAACGGGATCGCCAACGTTGAGTTTGTTTTGGGGCTGGCCGAGGAGATCATCCCGGCCTGGAAAGCGCGGGGCGTCGCCGCCGACGTGATCGTCGTCGACCCGCCGCGCAAGGGCTGCGATCCGGCGTTGCTCGACGCCATGATCGCCATGCGCCCCGCGCGCATCGTCTACGTCTCCTGCAATCCGGCCACGCTTGCGCGTGACCTGCGCCTGCTCGGAGACGGCGGCTATCGCGTCGCGGAGGTCCAGCCTGTGGACATGTTTCCGCATACGGTGCATGTGGAAAGTGTTTGTTCTTTGATTTATAAAGGTGCTGAGTGATGGATGAAGTTATTTGGGGACGCGATATTTCGTGTCCCATTGTGCTTTTATTCAAGGGATGAGTTTGTGAATTAATTGACCGGGGTGTACAAGATAATTCGCGGAGAACCCTGCCATCGTTAACGGAGAATTTTGTTATCCTTAATAAGGATAGTGTTACAAGGAGGGTAACTAAATGAAGGCATCAACAAATCATAAAGATACTGTAGTTGAGGTATTGAAAAGCAGAGGGGCATTATTAGGCAGTGAACTGAGTCCATTAATAATCGAAAAGTTAAATATCTCAGCAACGTACTCTAGACAAATAATTCACAGGTTAAAAAATAATAGAGAAATACTTAGTACAGATCCTGTCAGGTTCCACAGAAATGGAGTCTTGTATTTCCTTCCAGGACAAAGTATTAAAACTAAGTTGAGAGAAGTAATGCCCAATCATGCAAAAACAATAGAAAGAGTTTACCAATCACTTGTGGAACTTGATGGTTTGCTTTATTGGTCAGAATTTGCAAAAATTTCAGCTGGCGTTGTCAATTCGGGAAGTGACGTTCCCCGAGTTAAAAAACTCGACAGCGAAGAAATCGACCACCTATTGTTTGAAGATGAGCCCATGATCCGTGACTAATCTCAATAATTTGGGCGTAAATGTAGTTTTGGGGAATCATGCAATGGGATGGACTGATGTGTAGAATGAACTCGTTAGAATTTTACTGACAATATGTTATAATGGGTTCATCGGAATAACTCCATCTCGGAGGTGTTTAAAATGGCAGTTGATAAAAATAAAGTATTGCGAATATTTGAGCAATTACCCGAATCAGCTCAACAGTCGGCATTTGATTTTATACAATACCTTTCCGCAAAACAGCATCAACTTGACTGGGATGATATTGCGAAATTGGAGCCGGATGCTGCACCATTGAGCGAAGAAGAAGAGCGCCAATTAAATAGCGAGAGCGGATTTATGTCTTGGGAGGAAGCAATGAATGAGCTTAACTTACCGACTGACATTAAATCGTGATGCCGTTAAATTTGTAGCCAAACAAGAAAAAGCTGTTCAGGAACGTATTCGCAAATCATTGCTTGGGTTGACTGTTCGACCACCGATTGGCGACATTAAGCCGATGAAAGGTTATGACAAACGTTTTCGATTGCGGGTAGGTAGTTATCGGGTGTTGTTTGAAATCGATCATCAAGAACAAATTGTTTACATTTTGGCGATAGATAATCGCGGTGACGTTTATTAAATTGAGGAGGCATCCCTTATCATTTTGGAGGGGTGTTTTTTGAATGGGCTGCCGAAGTAGTAAAGTTGGGGACGGATTGGGCGAACGTCATCATTTTCGAGCCAACGGCAGCCAAACGGGGCCATATGCAAATTGTGAAGTCCCTTATAAATCAAGGCTTCAGCCTGCCGCAGCGGATGAAAACCGAATTGCCTATGTTCCCGCATACGATGCATGTGGAGTGCGTAATATTGATGGAATGGAGGGGCGAGCCTAAATAGGCTACGCCCCCTGTTTTAGTGGGTTTTGGAAGTTGTAACTGATTTCGATTGAACCGTCTTCCTGAACGTCTACACGGTTAATCATCTTGTGAATCATATCCCTCAGGATTTCCTCGTTGCTTAAGTCTAGCGCGGCGAACTTTATTAACTCCGCTTTGAACGCTGATACTCTCGATTCTGTATCATGTTCGAGAGCGATTTCTACTTGAAGTCGCGCCCCTCGTTCCTCTAGTGTTTGGCGTTCGTTCTTAACCGCCACAGAACAAGCGTTGAACATTTCCTTATCAATGTCGCCGCTCGTCCATTTCCTCGTAAGCAGTACAAGTTCCCTGTCTAATTTACTGATTTCGCGTTGAACCTTGTCGAGTTCTTTTACGGCATTGTTTTTCTTGATTCCTGCTCTTTGGATTGTAACGTCCACTAAGGATTGCATGTTCAGTGAGTTATCAATTAAATCCTTTAAGTGAGCAAGGACAGCTTTCTTTAGAACGTCATGCTTGATGATATGAGAGGAACACTTTTTAGCTGTGTTCTTCTGATAAGTTGAACAGACGTAGGACTGACGGTCATTCTTGAAGTTCATTCCTGCTCCGCAATCCGCGCAGAATGCTACCCTTGCGAATAGCGATTTCCGCCCCCTGCCCCTGAACACTCGCACGGCTTTTTGCTTCATTTTCTCCTGTACGGCTTCAAACATCTCACGAGAAATGATCGGTTCATGTTGGTTAGGAATAACTATCCAATCGTTCTCGTCAATTTTATGCCGTTTCTTGTAGCCCTTTTTTTGAAGATGAATCTTATCCTTGCTATCCACCTTAGAACGACCTTGAACTAAGTCGCCAATGTAATGGCGATTAGTAAGCATCAAACGGATAGAGGAATCATACCACTTCTTAGTGTTCTTCCTTGAAGGCAATACCTCTAATTCATCATTTAAGTAGTTGGCTATCGCTTGAACGCCCATACCTTTGTTTAGGTAAAGGTCGAATATTAGCTGTACCGTAGGAGCATGAACAGAGCTAGGAACTAACTTCCCCGGCTTTACTTTGTCATATCCAAAGGGCGGCGTACCGTGAAAGATACCATTACGAGACTTTACAGTAATACCCCAACTGACGTTATAAGATGTATCCTCGCTCTGCCGTTGGTTTACGGCTGAAATCACAGTCAATTGAAACTCGTCTTGTATCTCGCCTTCTCTCGAAGAATACAATTTGACATTATGACTGTTCAGGGTTCTTACTATGTTTATCGAGTCTGAGGTATCCCTAGACAATCTTGAAAGAGCCTTTATTAGAACAACGTCGAATAGTCCTCGTTCGGCATCTTTCATAAGTCTTTTCAATTGGTGACGTTGGGCGGTACTCGTACCACTGATGCCTTCATCAGCATAAATATCAACGAGTTCCCAACCCTTGTCCTTTATATAGTTTTCAAAGTGCGTGACCTGACTTTCAAGGCTATCCCTCTGACTATCGAGACCTGTACTAACCCTTGCATAGATTGCACATCTCATGCGCATTCTCCCCCTTTGGAAGTATGTTTTTGAGATGTGACAGTATTCGCTTGATTATTATGGTAAGTCTGTTCAATCAGCGTGTCAATGCGAGACTTCAAGAGTTCTAGCATTAGGTCTTGAATGTTGTTTTCATTATTGAACTTGGAAATTATCTTCATAGCGTTTTACCCCCTCGGCGTTTTCACAGTAACAATCGCGCCAAGGTCTAAAGTAATTGCGGTGGAGTGCTTAATATTTTTTTTGAACACAATATGACCTAATTTATGGGAAGTCTGAATGCAGACTTTCTCAGTTTTCCTCGTTCCTATCTCGACATTTCTAAAAATAAAGTTGCCGTAAAGCACAGAATTGCCTTGAAAAAGGTTAGCTTCGTTCTCCCTGCGTCTAATCGAATCGAAATGTTTCGGTATTTCAAAAAATACCGGGAAATAACGAGAATTACTTAGCCTTACAATATCTTGTTAAGAATAACTCCCCTTGTCCTTATATTGTTACTGGAATGCTTGACGATTCCAAAACAATTCAGGAAGGGGAGTTATTGCTATGGAGCAACTGCAACTGTACACAATCAGAGACGTTATGCAAATCCTGCAACTGTCCTACACCACCGTTTATGCGCTATGTAATAACGGTTCGCTGCCTAGTGTGAAGGTGGGCGGCTCGATTCGGATTCCGAGGGAGAGTCTTCGTAACTACATCTTAAACCAAACAAAGGGAGGAAATTGAAATGGAATTGCTAGGGAAGCTTTACACCGTGGAAGAGACAGCAGAACTGCTAAAAGTGGATATAAAGACAATCTACAATTGGATAAACTTGCACAAGCTGTCCGCAATAAAGCTTGGAGGAACGACATGGCGCATCAAGGAACGTGACCTGCATTACTTCATTCTGCAAGCGCAAGAGGAAGGGAGACGTTAAGCATGAAAACATACTGGACGCTATCGAGCATCGCTCACAAGCTTACTGCAAACAGCCGTAGCCGCATTATCACGGAAGATTCACTATATCGGCTGATACGCGAAGGAAAGCTTCACGCCGAACGTATTACCGGAAGTGTCCGAGGTCATGGGAAATTCCCATACCAAGTAGAGGAAGAAACATTAAAGGCTGACCTCGCCGCTATGGGCTTCGATGCTGATGCGCTCTTTGCTAGGTCTAAGTAGCCGCCGACTGGATGTGAACACAATAAAGCCCCTGCTTGAGTCAGGAGCAGGGGCGGAAGTAAGGACGTATCATCAGTATAAGCAAATTGATTGCAACTATACCGCATGGTAGGACGATTGTTAGTCTGCGAGGATATTTTTTTATCCTACGCTGTCACTAACTTGTACCACAATGGGGGGATGATTTTGAAAGAGATATACAACCGCAAGGAAGCCGCAGAGTTAGCAGGAGTTAGTCAGAGAACGATTCTAAGAGCTATACAAGCCCGTAAGTTAGACGCTGTGAAACTTGGGGAAGGTAAGACCTGCACTTATATGATAAGTCACTTAGCCATATCTGAATACATTCAAAAAAGGGGCGGAAGCAATGCCAAGCGATAAACAGAACTTGATGAAGAAAAGGAATGCGCTATTGCAACAAATTGCTACTAATCATTCTGTTGTCGAAGGGCATGGACAGGTCTTCCACTTATGCACAATCCAATCGGTCAACGGAACGTACTATGTGAACTTGCCACAGGTCATTAGAAGGTGCTACTTCCTAGATAGTGACGAGATTAACTTGCTTACTGAGTTGTTCTCTTGGATGGATGAAAACGGAACAGTCCAAGTTGAACAAGGTTTGTTATCACTCAAAACAGGCATTAAGCTACGAACCGTTAAAACCAAGCTAACCGGAGACAACGATTCATTGAAATCAAAAGGCTTCATCACGGTTCATAAGAAGAAGCGGAACAACGTCTACACAATCAGCAAACTTGAGTTTAATCCCTACATCATCTTGTCGGAGATGGCTCATTCATATGTCGAGAGCCATTATTACAAGAACAGCCTGCGTAATATGGATTGGGAAGAGACTGAACTAGACGAGGAAGCCGCCGTTAGTAATAGCAATGTTCACAATCTGAACCCCACTCTAAATGGGGTTCTGAAAGGTGAACGATATATTACCATATGGCGGCATGTTCTTGCCGAATCGTTCCAAAAAACGGTTACGCGAAAGGAAGTGTACTCGAAGTACATCCAATCCATGCAAGATAATCCGGTTCAGGACTACGGAGAGTTGCAATCAAGGTTTTGGATTGAATTGCATACTGAACTTGTCAGACTTTATGAAAAGAAACTTGCTTCGTGACAAGTGCAAAAAATGCCCCTATGAAAGTGCAGAGTTTGCACTTACATCATTATCAGGGGCATTATCTGCACTTGGGAATTAGCTTTAGGTGCAAATGAAGAACTTGTATATATAATAAATACATTCAACATATAAAGAGAACTTAAAGATATTACAAGGAGTAAATAACGCTCTGACGCGCCTACGGCGGTCAGGTTTAGGCTTCGCCGCCTATACCCTTGTTTTGCTAATCATTGAATCAACCAAGTGCGGCACAGCCGCCTTTATTAGTGCTTTGGTCGAGCCGAATCTCTTACCAGTAAAAGGACAGATATAGTTGGGCTTTGTTTCTAAGTTTGCGTATTCCGAGTCAT